>CAIKUF010000023.1 GCA_903830565.1 uncultured bacterium
CGAAAGGGTAGGGCCGCACAATGCTGCGAGCCGACGGCCACCGGTAAGCCGTGTGCGGGAAATCCGCATGCACGGTTTGAAAGGGGGCGTTGGCTCCTCAACCGGCCTTCGGACCACATGAGAGCCAACGTCTACCAATGAAGCCTGCCTCGTTCCTTGCCACTGCCGCGCTGCTGTGGCCCTGCCTCGCGCCCGCCGCCGAACCGACCGCCGATGCAACGTCCCCCGCGCCGCGCGTGGCCGAGCCGAACGTACAACGCTCGGTAGTCGAGGACGAGGCCAACCGCGTCGAGGAGCTCAAGGTCCGCGGTCAGACGCGCAGCATCGTCGTCACGACCAAGGGGCCCATCCCCGGCAGCTACGAGATCTTCATCGGTGACCCCTCGCGCGACCTCAGCGACGCGGCCGGCTCGCGCCGCGGCGCGACCGGTCAGCGAATGTGGCGCGTGCTGACCTTCTGATGGCCGTGTTCACCGAGGTGCCGCTGATCGAGGCGGCGGCGCTGGTCTCGAGGCTGAACCTCGGGAACTTGGTCAGCCTTTGCGCCTGCGCCTCGGGCATCGAGAACACCAACTACTTCTGCGACACCACCCGCGGCCGCTACGTGCTGACGCTGTTCGAGCGCCTCCGCTTTGCGCAGTTGCCGTTCTACCTGCACCTGATGAAGCACCTGGCCGACCGCGGCATCCCAGTGCCCGGGCCGCAGGCCGACGCGGCGGGCGAAATCCTGCACCGCCTGTGCGGTAAGCCGGCGGCGATGGTCGACCGCCTGCCCGGCGACCACCGCCTCGCACCCGACGAAGAGCACTGCGCGGTGGTCGGCAGCGCGCTCGCGCGCATGCACGTCGCCGGCCTCGACTACCCGCGCAACCAGCCCAACCTGCGCGGCCTGGCGTGGTGGACCGAGACGGTGCCCGTCGTGCTGCCCTTCCTCAGCGCGTCGCAGCGCGAGCTAATCACCGGCGAGCTCGCGTTCCAGCAGCAGCTGGCGGCGTCCAACGCGCACGCTGGCCTGCCGCGCGGCCCCATCCACGGCGACCTGTTCCGCGACAACGTGATGTTCGAGAACACGCCCGAAGGCGACGTCCTCGGCGGCTTCTTCGACTTCTACTTCGCCGGCGTCGATGCTCTCGCGTTCGACCTCGCGGTGTGCCTGAACGACTGGTGCATAGCCCTGGACACCGGCCGCCTCGAAGAAGACCGCGCGCGCGCCTTCGTCGCCGCCTACGACGCCGTGCGACCGCTCACCGGTGCCGAGGCGCGGCTGCTGCCGGCGCTGATGCGCGGGGCCGCGCTGCGCTTCTGGGTCTCGCGCTTGTGGGACCTGCACCTGCCGCGCGACGCCGCGGTATTGAAGGCGCACGACCCGACGCATTTCGAGCGTGTGCTGCGCGAGCGCGTGAACGCGCCGTGGCACCCCGCGCGCCTGTGACGGCGTGCCCGCGATGAAGCTGCAAATCGTTCCGGCCCGCCAGGGTGTGCTCTGGGTGCAGCGCGGATTCGGCGTCTTCTTCCGCCGCCCGCTCGCCTTCGCCGCGCTCTTCGTCAGCTTCATGTTCTTCGGCCTGGTGGCGCTGCTCGTGCCCTATGTGGGGCCGGTGGTCATGCTCGCGTCGCTGCCGCTGGTCTCGCTCGCTTTCATGCTCGCCACGCAGCGCACGCTGAACGGCGAGTTCCCGGGGCCCAGCGTCTTCATCGCGCCGCTGCGCGTGAACCGCGAGCACAGCCTCGCGCTGTTCAAGCTCGGCCTCGCTTATGCCACGGCGAGCCTCGCGATCATCGTGCTCAGCGACGCCATCGACGGCGGCAAGTTCGAGGCCCTGCAGGACGCCCTTGCCGCCGGCAACGAGGAAGCCCCGGCCATCGCGGCCCGGCTCTCGGAAGCGCAGTTGCAGATCGGCCTGCTCGTGCGCTTCGGCCTCGCGACGCTGCTCTCGCTGCCGTTCTGGCATGCGCCCGCGCTCGTGCACTGGGGCGCGCAAAGCGTCGGCAAGTCGCTCTTCTTCAGCACCATGGCCTGCTGGCGCAACCTCGGCGCGTTCAGCGTCTATGCGCTCGCCTGGGGTGGCGTGACCCTGGTCTTCGGGCTGCTTGCCAACCTGCTCGCCGCGCTGCTGCCGGACGGGCAACTGATCGCGCTCGCCGCCGTGCCCGCCGCGCTGCTGTTCTCGACCGTCTTCTACGCGTCGCTGTACTTCACGTTCAGCGACTGCTTCGCGAACGAGGCCGCGAGTACGGTCGAAACGGTCTGAATCGGCGCGCTCGGCCGCTGGCGCACGGACACGGTAGGGCCGCTCCAGATCAACGCCGCAACGACGCGGCGAAGCTATCCTTAAGGCCGACCATGGGCCGATCCACGCACCGTCTGGCACCATTGCGGGCCGCCATCTGCGGCTTCGTGCTGGCCGCGCCCGCGCCGACGCAGGCGCACGAGTGGCCGACCGACCTCTGGTCCGGCCTGCCGAGTGCGCGGGCGGCCGACCGGTGGGCCCACCTGCTCGCCAATGCCACGCTCGCGCTCGGCGCGTCAACCAGCGTGTCGTCGTCGACCACGGCCAGCGGCCACTCGGCGCAGGCCCGGCCACTGTGGGCCTTCCAGTACGGGCGCATTCGCCTCAGCACCGGCGGCGCGGCGGCGGTGCTCGGCTTCGCGCAGGACCCCCGCGGCCCTGGCGCGAGCGCCGAGCTCTTCAGCGGCGACAGGCTGCGCATGGGCATCGCGCTGCGCATCGACCGCGGCCGCGACTCGTCGGCCATCGCGGGCCTGGACGGAATGCCCGACGTGCCGGCCACGCTGCGCGCAAGGGCCTATGCGTCCTACGCGCTGACGCGGCGCTGGACGGCGGCCGGCAGCGTCTCGCAGGACATCCTCGGCCGCGGCGGGGGAACGGTGGCGACGGCCGACATCGGCTACCGCGCGCCGCTGACGCCCAAGAGCGAGTGGTATACCGGCGGCGGCCTGACCTGGGCCGACGCCCGCTACATGAACAGCTACTACGGCGTGCCGCCGGGCAGCGGATCGAATTCCGGGCAGCCAGCCTACCCGACCGGTGCCGGGCCGATGAATGCGCGCGTCGGCATCGGCTTCACCGCGGCGCTGACTTCACGCTGGATCCTGTTCGGCAGCGCTGGTGCCACGCGCTTGCTCGGTTATGCCGCCGACAGCCCGGTGACGCAGCGGCCGGTTTCCGCGTCGGTCTCGCTCGGCCTGGCCTATCGCTGGGGTGCGAAGTACGAAGGGCTGACCTCGGTGCTGCTGCCGGAGCCGGACGCAAAAGAGCCGGCGCCCTGAGGCCGGGTCGCGCCGGGCCACCTCACTTGTGCCGGCGCGGGCTTGAGTCGAAAGAAGTGCTGGGCTCCGCACTTCCCATCACACCGCCGGTGGAGCTTTCGCGCCGCGCCTCACTCGATCCAGCAGCAAACCAAGAACGGCCTCCTGAATGTCTTCATCGGCAACGCGCTGCGCGATAGCGTCGCGCAACCGTGCATCACGTCGATCCAGAAAGGATTGATAGTCGCGCAGGAAGGTGACGCAAGCCAGTTCGGCGCGGGGCAGTTGAACGGTCTCGCGCCGCATTTCGCGGATCGCCGCAACCGCCAGCGCAGCGTGGGCCTCGGACGGCAGCTTGATGAAGCCGGTCTGCTTCCTGCCGCGCATGAAGCGCACACCCGCGTCGTGCATGTCAGCGTGAAACCGCGGCGTGTCCTCCGGCGGCACTTCCCGCGCAATCCAGGCGTCGCCCACGCCCGCCTCGTTGAAGAAATCCTTGTACGACTTGAACAGCAGTGGCTCCTGCGTGTTGAGTTCGGACGCAATCTGGGCCGCCAGGTCCTGCGGACTCACTGCTCCCTTGCGCTTGGTGACGTTCTTGTTGACGATGGCCAGTTCTTCCTTGAGGCGCGTCTCTTCAAAGAACTCGCGCAGGTATTCGTACAGGCGGTTGATCCACTCGTCGCGCGTCCGCTTCGACTTGATGCCCAGCAGTTCGAGCACGGCGTGATCCAGCGCACGGCGATCTGGCATGTCAAGTTCGCAGGCGTCGGACAGCGCTTTGATCTCGGCCTTCTTGCCCGACTTTTCGAACGCCATGCGTCTAAGCCGGCGTTCCGATAGCAACTGCAACGGGTCCCGCTTGGCCATCGCACCCATCGCCGATTCGAGGGCCGCAAGCAACTTCTTCGAGGTGCCCCGCAAGTCGGGAACCAGCATCATCGACACGTCGACCACCTCTGTCTTGAGATTTCCCTCCACGCCAACCGGACGGCCAAATTGATGCTTGGCCAAGATGACGAGCGTGCTGTTCAGCACCGCCGTCAAAGCCCGTCCAGACACGCCTTCGACGGGAAACAAGTCGTAGAGATTGTTGGCGCCGACCGAAAACTGAGCCACTTTTGAGGGTTGTGCCGACCCAAAACTGAGCCAGGTGAACGACTACCCTGCTGCATTTTTGTGCAGCAGAGGACAAGGAGTGGTCACCATGGACATGATTGGCAAGATTCGGC
>CAIKUF010000024.1 GCA_903830565.1 uncultured bacterium
CCACGGCCTAGCACCCGGGTGGCGTGCGCCCGCCAACAGCGAGCGCTGCATCGTATCAGGACGGCGGGGCGTTCTGCGCAGCGAGGTAAAGGAGGAGGGACGGGCGAAGCCCGGCCCGGGGGACACGAGCAGCGGCGGGCACCCATCGTCCATGGCCCGCGCGAAACCGTGTACTAGGAACGACTGCAACGGGCCGCAAGCTGCCCACAAAGACTGAGCATGGATCACAGCACCTGGCTCATCGGCACCCTGATCTACCTGGCCGCGGCGGTCATCGCGGTGCCGCTCGCGCGGCTACTCGGCCTGGGTTCCATCATCGGCTACCTGGTGGCCGGGATCGCGATTGGGCCCTGGGGATTGAAGCTCGTCACCGACCCCGAGCACATCCTGCAGTTCGCCGAGTTCGGCGTCGTGCTGATGCTGTTCCTGGTCGGGCTCGAACTCGAACCGCATCGCTTGTGGTCGCTGCGCAAGCCGATCTTCGGCTGGGGCAGCGTTCAGCTCTTCGGCTCGGCGGTGCTGCTGTTCGGCGCCGCGGTGGCGGCCGGCGTGGCCTGGCCGCTGGCGTTGGTGGCGGCGCTGGGCCTGGCGATGTCGTCCACCGCCATTGGCCTTGGCGTGCTGGCCGAGCGCAACCTGATGGCGACGAGTTCGGGCCAGAGCGTGCTCAGCGTCGCACTGCTGCAGGACGTGGCTGCGATCCCGGTCCTCGCCCTCGTTCCCTTGCTGGCCACGGCCGGCGTGCATGCGAGCGGCGGCGGCTGGCTGGGCGCGGCCAAGGCGCTGGCGGTGGTCGCCGGCATCGTGCTCGGCGGGCGGCGGCTGCTGCGGCCCGCGCTGCGCTGGATCGCAGGCAGCAAGACGCCCGAGATCTTCACCGCCGCGTCGCTGCTGCTGGTCGTCGCCACCGCGGCGCTGATGCAGACGGTGGGCCTGTCGATGGCGCTGGGCGCTTTTCTCGCCGGCGTGCTGCTGGCCGAGAGCGAATACCGGCGCGAGCTCGAGACCGACATCGAACCCTTCAAGGGCCTGCTGCTCGGCCTGTTCTTCATCGCCGTCGGCATGGCGATCGACTTCGCGGTCGTGTTGCAGCGCCCGCTGGTGATCGCCGGCGTCGTGCTCGGCTTCCTGCTCGTCAAGGCAGCGGTGCTATGGGCAATGGCGCGCCTGATGCCGCTGCCCGTGCCCGAGCGGCCGGTATTCATCATCCTGCTCGCGCAGGGCGGCGAGTTCGGCTTTGTGGTCTTCCAGTCGGCCGCGGGCGCGGGTGTGATTGCGCCCGCCGATGCATCACTGCTCGTCGCCTCGGTGGCGATCTCGATGCTGCTGACGCCGCTGCTGCTGGTCGTCGCCGACCGCTGGTGGATTCCGCGCCTGGCTCGCGGCAAGCGAAGCGCGATGGCCGAGCTGAGCGAGCCGCAGAGCGCGCCGGTGATCGTCGCCGGCTTCGGACGCTACGGCCAGGTCGTCAGCCGCATGCTCTACGCCAACGGCATCACGCCGACGGTGCTCGACCACGATGCCGAGCAAATCGAGGCGGTGCGCAAGTTCGGCTGGCGCGTGTTCTACGGCGATGCGACGCGGCTGGATCTGCTGCGCACCGCAGGCGCGGCGAGCGCGCGCGTGCTCGTGCTCGCGATCGACGATGTGGAGCAAAGCCTGAAGGTCGCCGCGCTGGTGCGTGAACACTTCCCCGAGCTCACCATCGTCGCCCGTGCGCGTAACGTGCAGCATTACCTGCGGCTGCGCGAACTCGACGTCACGATGGTCGAGCGCGAGACGCTCGACTCGTCGCTGATGAGCGCGCGCAGCGTGCTCGGCGTGCTCGGCTGGGAGCCACACCATGCGCGCACGATGGCGATGCGCTTTCGCCGTCATACCGTCCAGCAGCTCGAAGAGATGCTGCCGCACCTGGGGGACGAAGCGCGCGTCATCGCGCTCGCCAAGCAGGGCCGCCAGCAACTCGAGGAACTGTTCGAGCAGGAACGCCGGGCCGCGCGGCACGCGCATCATCAGGGCTGGAGCGACAAGCCGCCGAGCGAGCCCTGACCGCGGTGGTCCCGCGGCCGGGCAGCCTACACACGCGCGCGGTTCAGCGCAGCCCGTCCCAGAGCAGCTTGCCACCGGTGAGCAACATGCTCGCGTAGGCCAAGCGGTAGAACCAGTCGGGCCGCACGTGGCGCGTCAGCCAGACGCCCAGCCACACACCCAGCGGCGCCAGCGGCAGCAAGACGAGCGCCGTGCCCATGTTGCGCAGGTCGATCAGCCCCAGCCACGCATAGGGCACCCATTTCGAGACGTTGACGACGGCGAAGAAGACCGACATCGTCCCCGCATAGACGATCGGCGCGAGGCGCAGCGGCAGCACGTAGGCGTTGATCGGCGGACTGCCGGCGTGGGCAACGAAACTCGTGAAGCCGGCGGCGATGCCGAGCACGAAGCCGATCGGGCGCGGCGGCGGCGCCGCGTCGGCGCGCGGCGGGAAGGCGAGGCGCTGGGCCAAGAAGAGCAGCGTCAGCCCGCCGACGATGGCCGAGACCGCCTTCACGGACAGCACGCCGAACAGCAGCGCACCAACGACCGTGCCGACGAGCCCGGCCGGCACCAGCAGCCTGAGCAGATCCCGATCGCGATCGCGGTACAGGCGCTGCAAGCCAGCGCCATCCATCACGAGCAGCAGCGGCAGCATGATGGCCGCCGCCTGCGGCACCGGGATCACGAGCGCCATCAGCGGCGTTGCCAGCGCGCCGAAACCACTGGCGAAGCCGCTCTTGGACAATCCCATCAACAACACCGCCGGCACCGCGGCGGCGTAGAACCACGGGTCGTCGATGAGGGTGAGGCCGCCGATCAAGCGATGCGGCAGGCTGCGTCGAACGGCTGCACGGGCATGATGGTCATTTGATGTCGATCCGGTGCGGCGGCAAGGCGACAATTGTCTTATGTTTGCTCCCTCCCAAGAGGACGTGCGGCGCTTCTTCTGCGACGTTGCCGCCAGGCGCCGCAGCGGCGCACCGCTGACGCCGCTGCAGGACGTAGCCGCACATTGGATTGTCGAACACCCGGAGTACGCCACCGACCTCGCCGACATCGATGCCGCATTGGCCGCGGTCTTCAGCGTCGACGACGGCCGCACCAACCCGTTCCTGCACCTGTCGATGCATATCTCGATCAGCGAACAGGTCAGCATCGACCAGCCGCGCGGCATCCGCCAGGCCGTCGAGTTGCTCGTCGCGCGCCGCGGTTCGGCGCACGCGGCTCAGCACGAGGTGATGGAGTGCCTCGGGAAGATGCTGTGGGCATCGCAGCGCAGCGGGCTGCCGCCCGATGGAGAGGCCTACATCGACTGCGTGCGCAGGCGAGCCACGGGCGGGCTCTAGGGCAGCTTCGATGAGCACCGAGCAACCCCGCAACCCGCTGCACGGCGTCACGCTCGAGCGCATCGTCACCGAGCTCGTCGCGCATTGCGGCTGGGCGAGGCTCGGTGAGCAGGTGAACATCCGCTGCTTCCAGATCGACGCCAGCGTCGCCTCCAGCCTGAAGTTCCTTCGCCGCACGCCGTGGGCGAGGCAGCAGGTCGAGAGCCTCTACCTGTTCATGCTGCGCGAGCAGACACGCAAGGCAAGAGCCGAGCGGCAGACGCCCGCCGCCTGAGCGACCCGCGCGAGCCCAGGCTCAGCGCGTGCCGCCGTGCGACCTGGGCATCACCTGCGTCGGGGCGAACCCGCCCGGGTCAGCAAGGCCGCCGAAGTCGCTGTCGATGAGCGGTGGCGCGGCCGGTTCGGCAGCGGCCGGAGCCGGCGCAGGCTGAGCCTCGCGCTGCGCCTGGGCCGCGGCTTGCCGGGCTGCGAGGTCGGCCTGAAGCTGGCCGATCTGCCGCCTGGCCTGGTTGGCATGCTCGGCCGCGAGCTGGCGCACGGCCTTCATCTGGTCGCGCAGGGCCGCGATCTTGCGCTTGTGGTACCACGCACTCGCGTACCAGCCGCACGCCAGCATCACCAGAGCGACCGCCGTCCAGATCAGGTTGTAAATCATGTCGAACCGGGCTCCATCGTCGCGCAACCTAGCTGTTCATGATACGACTTCGGCCCATTCCACACGCGACTTGATCCCACTTAGGCCGACGCCGCGAAGATCCGGCGCGCTCGCCGGTGAAGGCGACGCACGCTATTTCGCTGGGTTGCGCCAGCGCATCGCGGCCGCGCGATTGCACAAGACGTGCTCGAAGTCCCCAGCCAAGGCCTGAGCAGGCGATGGTCACGCAGGGCCGACTTCGGCTCGTTCTGCGCGCCCGGGCCGAACTGGATATTGCCGAAGCGCTGGGTCATTACATCAGCGAGTCGGCGCCCGCCGCAGAGGGCTTCGTCAATGCGCTCGGGCGCGCATTCGCACACATTCGGCGCGCCCCGGCAACGGGCTCGCCGCGCTGGGCCCATGAACTTCAAATTCCGGGCTCGCGCAGTTGGCCGTGCGCTCGCTTTCCCTACCTCGCGCTCTACATGCTTCTGCCCGAGCGCATCGAGGTCTGGCGCGTGCTGCACGGCAAGCGCGATATCCCGGCATGGTTGAACCTGATTAGCAATGAGCCTCAGCCAGTCGAATCGTCCGCTGCGGCTGCGGCGCGCAGTGGGTGACTGCCACGAGCAAGCGATGGTGCAGGGTTCGCAGATCGAAGCGACGGTTGAAGCGATACGAGAACGCTGCGAGGTA
>CAIKUF010000025.1 GCA_903830565.1 uncultured bacterium
CGCAATCAAGCGCGTCGCGTTGCCGCCGCCGCGCACGCGCTGCATGCCGTAGTTGACGCGTATCGCCGCCGGTCTGGCTGCTGCGTAGTCGCGCGCCAGGCCGCGCACTTCTTCGGCCGCGATGCCGCACACGAAAGCGACGCGCTCCGGCGGCCATTGCAATGCGCGCTCGCGCAGCGCCGGCCAGCCGCTCGTGTGGCGGGCTATGTAGTCGTGGTCCAGCCAGTCGCCCGCGATCAGCTCGTGCATCAGCCCGAGCGCGAGCGCGCCGTCGGTTCCGGGCAGGAGCGCGATGTGCTGATGGCATTTGTCGGCGGTCTCGGTCTTGCGCGGGTCGATGCACACGAGCTTGGCGCCGCTGCGCTTGGCGGCCTGCGCGTAGGTCCAGAAGTGCAGGTTCGACGCGATCGAGTTGCTGCCCCAGATCAGGATCAGACGGCTCAGGGCGTAATCCTCGACGTGCATCCCGACCTTGCCGCCGTAGGTCGCCGCCAGCGCATCGCCGCCGGCGGTGGAGCAGATCGTGCGGTCGAGCAGCGACGCGCCGAGCTTGTGAAAGAAGCGCCGGTCCATGCTCTCGCCCTGCACGAGGCCCATCGTGCCGGCGTAGCTGTAGGGCACGATCGCCTGCGCGTCGCGCTCGGCGATCGCACCCAGGCGCGCGGCAATTTCACCAAGCGCCCGATCCCAACTCACGCGAACGAAACGGCCCTCGCCTTTCGGGCCGACGCGCTTCAACGGATGCAGCACGCGCTCGGCGTGGTAGACGCGTTCGGCGTAGCGCGAGACCTTGGTGCACAGCGCGCCGTGCGTGGTCGGATGGTCCGCGTCGCCCTGCACCTTGACGACCTTGCCCGCTTCGACCGTGACGCGCAGCGCGCAGGTGTCGGGGCAGTCGTGCGGGCATGCGCCGTGCAGCACGCGCGAGCCTTCGACGAGGGAGTTCGAAGCGTTCATGGCGGCAACTATTGCACAGTACTTTGCGGGTCGCCCCTGAAACGTACTTGACGCGCTTGTCGCCATGCGCGCCGGCGCGCTCCAGTACGTGCCGACCCGCACCCCCTGCATGCTAGATTCCGGGCACCCAACAAGAACCGCCGGGGAGACCGCGCATGCCTGCAAGTCGCCAGGGCCGAATGCTTGCCCTGCTGCTCGAACTGTTGCCCGAAGACGGCTCGACCATCGGCAACGCCGCACTGCTCGATAGTTTCATGGCAGCGGCCAGCGCAGCCGGCCTGCGCGCCACCGACGACGACTTCGCCCAGGCGCGCGAACAGTTGCTCGCCACTGGCCAGGCACGCAAGGGCAAAGGCCGCGGCGGCTCCACGGCGCGCGCGCCGGCGGAAGCGGCCAGCGCGCGCGGAGACGGCACAGGCGGCTCCGCCGACGAGCGCCCGAGCTTTTCGCTGGAGGGCGAGGTCGTCCCCGCCGAACTGCCCTTTGGCGCACCGCCGCCATCGCGCAAGCCCGCCGCGAGGCCGGCTGCAGCCGCGCCGGGCGACCCGCAGGTGCTCAGCTACCGGCACGCCGACCGGCGGGTGAACAACCCCGAGGTTGGGCTGGTGAGCGAAGCCAGCGACCCCGAACGGCCGAAGACCGTGTGGGCCTACGACCCGCACCTCGACCCGGTGCTGAACTTCGACAGCGCGCGCGCCGGGGCCGAAGGCCTGATCGAAGACGCGCTGGCCGGCGATGACCCGGCGGCGATGCGCGCCGCGCTGGAGGAACTGCGGCACCTCGGTAGCCCCTACCTGCAATGGACCGGCAAGGCCGAGCGCACCAGCTTCGAGGTCGATACCGTCAGCCTGCACGTGCACGAGCGCATCGACCCGATGAGCATCCTGTCGGCGGTGAGCCGCGCGCGTGGCGCCAAGCTCGGCAAGGACGGCAAGCAGCGCGCCGGGGGCATCCAGCCCGGTCTCTTTGAGGCGCCGTTCGAGAGCCTGCCGCTGCGCGACGCGGTGGACTTCTACCGCCACGACAAGGGCTGGGGCAACCGCCTGATCGCGGGCGACAGCCTGCTGGTGATGAACAGCCTGCTGCAAAAGGAGAGCATGGCCGGGCAGGTACAGATGATCTACATCGACCCGCCCTACGGCATCAAGTACGGCAGCAACTTTCAGCCGTTCACGAACAAGCTCGACGTTAAGGATCGCAAGGACGCAGACCTCACCCAAGAACCCGAAATGATCAAAGCGTTCCGGGACACATGGGAGCTGGGCATTCACTCGTACCTGACTTACCTTCGAGACAGACTCCTGACGACTCGCCAATTGTTGAGCAGCTCTGGCAGCGTATTTGTCCAGATCTCAGACGAAAACGTCCATCTCGTCCGGGGACTGCTTGACGAGTTGTTCGGCGCCAGTAATTTCTGCTCGGAGATCACCTTTCGCAAGAAGACGATGCCTCTCGGCTCGGACTACTTCGAATCGGTGTGCGACTACATCATCTGGTATGCGAAGGACAAGAGACAGGTAAAGACACGCCAGCTCTTGAAGTCGATGGAGGTTCAGGGCGATTCGAACTGGGTGTGGATCGAGCTACCCGACGGGTCAAGAAGAAAGATGACCCGCGCTGAGAACGACAACCATCGGCTACTTCCCGAGGGAAGCAGAGTCTTCCGACTCGTTTCGCTTCTACCGACGCAATACAGACCGAACCAAGACTTCACATTTGACTACCGCGGGCGGACCTTGCCACCGCCCAGCGATTCATGCTGGAAGACAGGCCCGGCAGGTATGGCGTCGCTGTCAAGGGCGAACCGCCTACAAGCTCAAGGAAAGGGCTTGCAACAGGTAATGTTCCTTGAGGACTACCCGGTTTCAAGCCTCACCGCGCTTTGGGCCGATACCGCTGGCGCAAACGACAAGACGTATGTGGTACAGACTTCTGCAACCCCCATTGAGCGCTGTCTGCTCGCGACCACCGATCCGGGTGACCTGGTGCTCGATCCGACCTGCGGCTCCGGAACGACTGCTTTCGTCGCCGAGAAGTGGGGCCGTCGCTGGATCACCTGCGACACGTCCCGCGTGGCCATCACACTGGCCAAGCAGCGCCTCATGACCGCCAGCTTCGACTACTTCGAACTGCGCTATCCGCACGAGGGCCTGAAGGGCGGCTTCATCTACAAGACGGTGCCGCACGTCACGCTGAAGTCGATCGCCAACAACCCCGAGATCGACTCGATCCACGAACGCCTGCACCCCGCTGTCGAATCGGCGCTTGCGGCACTGAACGCGAGCCTGCACAAGCAGCGGCCGAATGCGCCGTTCACCGTGACCGAGGGCGTTCGCAAGGGCCAGACGCTGACTCTTGGCGTTAGGGGCGCCGACCTGCACGAGTGGGAAGTGCCTTACCCCGGCGAAGGTGCCACTCTGCCCGAGGGTTGGGGTCAAGCCCTGCGCGAGCCCTTCGAGGCCTTCCACGCCGCGCGTCGGCGCTTGCAGGCGGCGATGGATGCGTCCATTGCCGCCAACGCCGACAGCGAGACGCTCTACGACCAGCCCGAGAAGGCGAAGAACAAGCTGCGCATCACCGGCCCGTTCAGCGTCGAGGCGGTGCCGTTCCCCACCGTGCTGAACCTGGACGCCACCGCGACGCCGCAGACCGGCGCCGAGTTCACGGCAGATGCCGCCGTGGCGCGCAGCGGCGCGACCAGCCGGCACGCGCAGTGGCGCGACGAACTCTCGAAGACCGGCATCCGCGGCAAGGGCGGCCAGATGCTGCGCTTCACCGCCCTCGAAACGCTCGCAGGCACGACCTGCCTGCATTGCAGCGGCACGCTGGAGACCGGCGAGCGCGTGGTGCTGAGCTTCGGCCCCGAGCATGGCGCGCTGGAGCAGCGCCAAGTGGAGCACGCCATCGGCGAGGCGGGCGAGTTGTTCCCGCGGCCGAAGATGATCGTCTTTTGCGCCTTCACCTTCGACCCCGAGGCGGCGAAGGACATCGACGCCTTCAAGGGCATCACCGCGCTGAAGGCGCAGATGAACACCGACCTGCTGACCGAAGACTTGAAGAAGGCACGCTCCAGCAACCAGAGTTTCTGGTTGATGGGCCAGCCCGACGTTCAGTTGCTGCCGGCCCCGGCGGGACGGGACGGCACGCCGCCCAAAGGCGGCCGGCTGTGGCAGGTGGAGGTCAACGGCTTCGACTACTTCGACACCACAAAGGGCGAGCTGGTGTCGGGTGGCAAGGCGAGGATCGCCATGTGGTCGCTCGACACCGACTACGACGGCCGCAGCCTGTTCCCGCACCAGGTGTTCTTTCCGATGGCCGGCAAGGACGAAGGCTGGGGCAAGCTGAAGAAGGACATCCGCGCCGAGCTGGACGACGACAAACTGGGCGCCTTTCGCGGCACGGTGTCGCTGCCGTTCGAGGCCGGCGTGCAGCGGCGCGTTGCCGTGAAGATCGTGGATGATCGCGGCATCGAGTCGCTGAAAGTGTTGAACTTGACAGTGGGGGCCTAACCATGACAGACAGCAGTTCTCCCAAGGCGCGAAAGCCCAAGGGCGCGTGCCGGATGGCGGTCAAGCATCTGGGACCGATCACCGAAGCCGATGTCACCTTTGGCGACCTGACCGTCATCGTCGGGCCGCAAGCGACGGGGAAGAGCATCTTCCTTCAGACGCTCAAGCTGGTGATCGACCGCGATCACATTCACGAGACATTCAGCCGCCACAGCATATCGTTCAATGGGCAGCCATCGGCGTTCCTCGATGGCTACTTCGGTCGCGGAATGGCTGGCGCCTGGGGTGCGAAGTCGCAGCTTCATTGGAACGGTAGACCGCTGCCTTTGCCTGAATTGACGAAGCAGACGAGGGGTCGGCTGCGCTACGAGAGGCTCTTCTACATCCCGGCGCAGCGAGTAATGAGCCTGCCCGGTGGCGTATCGCAGAATTTTGGTCAATTCAACTACGGCGACCCGTACACGTTGCGCGCGTTCAGCGATGCGATCCACGGCTTGATCCAGAACGAATTCGGCGCCAAGGGTGAACTGTTCCCTGCGTCCAACCGGTTGAACGAAACGCTACGCAAGCCCATCGCTGACCATCTGTTCGGCGGCAATCACCTTGTCGTTGACGACACGGAATTCACCAAGCGGCTTGGCTTGGCCGTTCCCGGCCAGAAGAAGCCGCTTGGCTTTCTCTCGTGGTCAGCCGGCCAACGCGAGTTCACTCCGATGCTCATGGGGCTCTACTGGCTTTGCACGGTAGCGACGACGCGGCGCAAGTCGGGGAGCACTGCGAAGGAGACCATCGACTGGGTGGTCATCGAAGAGCCTGAAATGGGCCTGCACCCGCGCGCGATTGCCGCGGTCTTGCTGCTTGTTCTTGAGCTTCTCCGCCGCGGCTACAAGGTCGTGCTGTCGAGTCATTCGCCAGTCGTCCTCGAAATGGTCTGGGCACTGCAGGAGTTCAAGAAGAACCGCGGTGACGAGGCTGACCTGCGGAAGATGTTTGAGCTCCCGGGCACGCATGACGCGAAGAAGCTTGGCCGCATTGCGTTGACCAAGGACTACCGCGTGTATTTCTTTGAACGTAACGGCGCGGTCCGCGACATCTCGGGACTGAACCCGGGAGCGGAGGACGCCGCGGAGTCCGAGTGGGGTGGGTTGGTAGGCTTCTCATCGCGAGCGAATGAGGCCATCGGAGCCGCAGTCAACCGAGCCGAGGCGCGCCCGCGGCGACGACGCAAGCCCAAGGAGGAGGCGTCCGCCGAGGAGGCAGCCTGATGGCCGGCAAAGCGGGCAACAAGAAGTCTGCGGCGCAACCGGCCGCGCAATCCCAGTTCCAGAAGGCCGTGGTCAGGGCCGGCATGGCGAGCAAGACTGGAAAGAGCGCAGTTCAAGCCGCCTATCACTCGCAAGTCGTCTTGAGGACGGGGTACGTACACACGCACAGTGTTGACCTTGACACGCACTTCACGGCGAGTGAACCCAATTCGGCTCGTTGGGACTACGGCCTAGGCCTTCGAACATCCAACGGCATCGAGATGGCGGTGTGGCTTGAGCCGCATCCGGCATCCAGCGGCCACGAGGTGGACAAGATGCTCAGCAAACTGGCGTGGCTGAAGGGCAAGCTTGACACCACGCCGTTCGCCGAGCTGAGGTCTTTGCGCGATGCGGCGGCGCTGCAGGCTCAGTTCCCATATCGCTGGCTGGTCACGCCGACTGGCGCAATTTGCATCTCTCCGAACAGCAAGGAGGCCAGACGCTTGGCCCTTGCCGGCCTCGATCAACCGCGTCGGCGTGTGCAATTGCCATGACCAGTCCCCAGTCGCTGATCATCAACTCGGCCTTCGAGGAACCCAGCCAGCACTGGCGCGAGAACGCGGACCGCACGCTGCGGGTGCAAGCCACTCGCCGGCCGGCGGGCTACGAGATCATCGACACGCGCGAGAACACGCGCCGCTTCGTGCCGCTGCCGATGGTGGACGACATCCGCCAGCGCGTGCGCCAGTGGCGCGAGGCCGGTTGGCCGGGCATCACCGAAATGACGCGCGAGCTGCTGCGGCACTGGTGGGACGCCGACAAGGTTTCCAGGCGCGACTACCCGTTCTACTTCTGCCAGTTGGAGGCGGCCGAGACGCTGATCTGGCGCGTCGAGGCGGCGGCGGAGTTTCGCCAGGGCGTGAACATCCCGGGTGATGGCGGGCCGTTCGAGCGCCTGTGCAACAAGATGGCCACCGGCACCGGCAAGACGGCCGTGATGGCGATGCTGATCACGTGGCAGGTGCTGAACGCGCTGACGCACCCCAAGCGCACGCGTGACTTCTCACGCGCCGTGCTGGTGGTGGCGCCGGGCTTGACGGTGAAGGACCGGCTGCGTGTGCTCAAGCCGGGCGAGCCGAGCAACTACTACGACGCCTTCGACCTGTGCCCCTCGGAGACGCTGCGCCAGAAGCTCAACCGGATGGAGATCCTGGTCGAGAACTGGCACACGCTCATGCCGCTGAAGGAGGGCGAACGCTCCATCGTCAAGAAGGGCGCTGAGGGCGACGAGGCCTACACCCGCCGCGTGCTCGGCAAGCTGGCCGGCTGCCGCGACCTGATCGTCATCAACGACGAGGCGCACCACGCCTGGCGGGCACCGGCCGACATCAAGGTGAGCAAGAAGGACGCGCAAGAACTGGGCATCGACCTGGACGAGGCTACGCGCTGGGTGGAAGGGCTGGACCGGATCCACAAGACGCGGCGCGTGCAGCGTTGCTTCGATCTCTCGGCAACACCGTTCGCGCCCACCGGCCGCACGAACACCGAGGCCGGCTTGTTCGGCTGGGTGATCAGCGACTTCGGGCTGAACGACGCCATCGAGGCCGGCTTGGTGAAGACCCCGCGCGTGGTCGTGCGCGCCGATGCGCTGCCCGATGCCGCCACTCTTCGGCCCAAGCTGTACCACCTGTACCGCGACGAATCGGTGGGGCCGGACCTGAACCGGCGCGGCGCGCAGCCGCACGAGGCGCTGCCGCAGTTGGTGCAGCAGGCCTACACGCTGCTCGGCGCGGACTGGCGCGAGACGGCGCGGCTCTGGCTTGATGCCGCGCACCCCAGCCCGCCGGTGATGCTGACTGTGTGCAACCGCACCGAGACGGCGGCGCGCATCGAGCACTACTTCAACAAGGGGCACGTGCAGTGGCCCGAGCTGCAGGCGCCAGACCGCACGCTGCGCGTGGATTCGCGGGTGCTGGAGAAGGCCGAGCTCGGCGAGACGGCGACGGCCGACAAGGACTACGAGCAGCGCCTGAAGGGCATCGTGGCCGCCGCACGCATCCCGGATTCGCGCAAGGAGCGGCTGGGCGAGTTGAAGAAGGAGGAGTTGCTGCGCGAGCTGGTTGACACCGTGGGCAAGCGGGGCCAGGCCGGGCAAGACCTGCAGACGGTGATCTCGGTCGCGATGCTGTCGGAAGGCTGGGACGCGAAGAATGTGACCCACATCATGGGCCTGCGCGCGTTCACGAGCCAACTGCTGTGCGAGCAGGTGATCGGGCGCGGCCTGCGGCGCGTGTCCTACGACGTGGACGCGGACGGCCGGCTGTTCCTGCCCGAATACGTCAACGTGTTCGGGGTGCCGCTCTCGATCGCGCTGCAACCCGGTGACGGCGACGGCGAGCCGCCACCGCCGCCGAAGAACAGCACGGCCATCGAGGCGCTCATTGAGCGCAACGAGTTCGAGATTCGCTGGCCCAACATCCTGCGCATCGACGCGGTGGTGAGCCCCGATCTGGTGGTGGAGTGGTCGAAGGTGAAGCCGCTGAGGATCGACCCGGCGACGGTTGCGATCCGCGCCGAGATTGCCCCTGCGCTGGGCGGCGCCGCCGACTGGAACCATGTGTCGGTGATCGACCTGGAACTGTTGCCCGAGGAATTCCGCCTGCAGCGCGTGGTGTTCAAGGCCGCGCAACGGGCCTTCGAGCGGATGGAGGGGCGGTTCAGCGGACGGCGCGAGTACCTGCTGTTCCAGCTCGTGCGGCTGGTGGAGCAGTTCCTGGACTCGAAGCACATCCACATCCCCTCGCTGTTCCATCAGGACCCGCTGCGAAAGCGCATCCTCTTTGCGCTGCACATCGACCCCATCGTCGATCACCTCGAATCGCTGATCGAGCAGCAGAACACCTTGAAGCTGGAGCCCGTGTTCGACTCGGACCGCCCGATCGGCAGCACGCGCGAGATGCGTACCTGGTACACGACCCGCATCTGCGAGCCGACGAAGCATTCGCAGCTGAGCCACATCGTCGTCGACAGCGGCTGGGAGAAGTACGCGGCCGACATCCTCGAAGGGCACGCGCAGGTGGCGGCGTGGGTGAAGAACGACCACCTGGGCTTTCACATCCTGTACCTGTGGGGCGGCTCCAAGCGCAAGTTCGTGCCCGACTTCCTGATCCGCTACAAGTCAGGCAACACGCTGGTGCTCGAGATCAAGGGTGAGGACAGCGACCAGGACCGCGCCAAGCGCGTGGCGCTGGGGCAGTGGGTGGAGGCGGTCAACGCGCATGGCGGGTTCGGGGTGTGGGCGGCCGACGCGGTCGTGGGCGCGGCGGCGCGGATGCGGGATGTGATCGGGTGGCATGCAAAGTAGCAGGAATTGAAGGCTCAGCGGCTGCCGCGTCGCACGGTTAAACTGCCCTTCCTTCGCTTGTCGCAGCAGGAGCGCTGTTCATGAACCTGATCGAATCGATACTCGCCGACGCCGCCGCCGTGACTGCGATCCGGCGCGACATCCACGCCCACCCGGAGCTGTGTTTCGAGGAGCAGCGCACCTCCGACTTGATCGCCAAGACCCTGACCGACTGGGGGATTCCGATTCACCGGGGCCTCGGGAAGACCGGCGTCGTGGCGATCCTCAAGGCCGGCACCGGCGATCGCGCAGTCGGCCTGCGCGCCGACATCGACGCCCTGCCGATGACCGAGCACAACACCTTCGCCCATGCCAGCCAGTACCAGGGCCGCATGCACGCCTGCGGCCACGACGGCCATACGGCGATGTTGCTGGCGGCGGCCAAGCACCTCTCCAAGCACCGCAACTACGACGGCACCGTGTACCTGATCTTCCAGCCCGCCGAAGAGGGCGGCGGCGGCGCGCGCGAGATGATCAAGGATGGCATCTTCGATCTGTTCCCGATGGAAGCCGTGTTCGGCGCCCACAACTGGCCAGGCCGTCCGGTCGGCCACTTTGCATTGCGAAGCGGGCCTGTGATGGCGTCGAGCAACGAGTTCAAGATCACCATCCACGGCAAGGGCGCGCATGCAGCGATGCCCAACAACGGCATCGACCCCGTCCCCGTCGCCTGCCAGTTGGTGCAGGCCTTGCAGACCATCATCTCGCGCAACAAGAAGCCGACCGACGCCGGCGTGATCTCGGTGACGATGATCCATACCGGCGAGGCGACCAATGTGATCCCAGACTCGTGCGAGATCAGTGGCACCGTGCGCACCTTCACGCTGGACGTGCTGGACTTGATCGAGAAGCGCATGCGCGAGATCACCGAGCACACCTGCGCCGCGTTCGAGACGAGCTGCGAATTCGAGTTCGTTCGCAACTACCCGCCGACCATCAACCACGCCGCCGAGACGGCGTTCGTGCAGGGCGTGCTGTCGGAGCTGGTCGGCGCGGCCAACGTGTCGGAGTTCGAGCCGACGATGGGGGCGGAGGACTTCAGCTTCTTCCTGCAGGAGAAACCCGGCTGCTACTTCCTGGTCGCCAACGGCGACGGCAGCCACCGCGAGGGCGGGCACGGCATCGGTCCGTGCATGCTGCACAACCCGAGCTATGACTTCAACGACGATCTGATTCCGCTTGGCGGCACGGTGTGGGTACGCCTGGCCGAGAAGTGGCTGGCCACGCCGCGCGTCGCTGGTTGAGAGACTGATCCCATGCCGGCCAGCCAGTTCTTCTCGCAAAGCTACACCGAAGCACGCAGCCGCTTCCTCACCGCCGCCGAGGCCGCCGGCCTCGACGTGCAAAGCCACATCCACCCGCTGCTCGGCCGTGACGGCGAGACGCTGGCGATGGACGTCGTGCGCGACGGCCCTGCCGATGCCGAGCGCGTGCTGCTGATTAGCAGCGCGTGCCACGGCGTCGAGGGCTATTGCGGCTCGGGTGTGCAGCTCGCGCTGCTCGGCGACGCGGGGTTCCGCGCGGCGGCCGGCGAGGCCGGCGTGGCCGTGCTCTACGTCCATGCCCTGAACCCCTACGGCTTCTCGTGGTGGCGGCGAACGACGCACGAGAACGTCGACCTGAATCGCAACTTCCACGACTTCAGCGGGCCGCTGCCGCGGAACGCGGCCTATGACGAATTGGCCGCGCTGCTCGTGCCACCGACCTGGCCGCCCTCGGCCGCGGTGGAGGCAGCGCTGCGGCGCTTCGTCGCTGAGTATGGGCAGCTCGCGCTCAACGCCGCCGTCTCGGGCGGGCAGTACACCCACCCCGAGGGGCTGTTCTACGGCGGCGTCAACCCGACCTGGAGCCACGTCACGCTGCGCCACGTGCTGCGCGAGCACGTGCGCCACGCCAAGCGCCTGGGCTGGATCGACCTGCACACGGGCCTCGGCCCGAGCGGCCTCGGCGAGCGCATCTTCGCCTGCCGCGACGACGCACAGGCGCTGGCCCGAGCGCGCGCCTGGTGGGGCGACGCGATCACGTCGATCTACGACGGCAGTTCGACCTCCGCGCCGCTGACGGGCCTGATGTGGCTCGCCGTGTACGAAGA
>CAIKUF010000026.1 GCA_903830565.1 uncultured bacterium
CCAGCGATTCGGCGATCGTCAGCGGCAGGTAGTAGAGCAGGTTCTTGCCGCCGACGGCGATCGTGAGCTTGGGCTTTTCGATCGCTTGCGCCCAGATCAGCGACGGAGCGGCGAGGCCGGCCGTGGCGGCCAGCATGAGGGTGCGTCTTTGCATGGAAGTCTCCGCGGGAATAGCGGGACTGTACCCAAGCGCCTGCGTTGCCGGCATCGGGGCTTGCCCCCGACGCCGCGCGGCGGCGCGAGAATGCGGCCAATGAACACGCCCATCGTCCTCATCACCGGCGCCGGCCGCGGCATCGGTGCCGCCACCGCGCTGCTGTGCGCGCGCAACGGCTGCGACGTGGCTGTCAACTATGCGCGTGATGCGCAGGCCGCGGCCGACGTGGCGGCGCAGGTGCAGGCCCTCGGCCGGCGCGCCGTTGCCGTGGCCGCCGACGTGTCGCGTGAGGCCGATGTGCTGCGCCTCTTCCAGACCGTCGACGGCGAGCTCGGGACCTTGACGGCGCTTGTCAACAACGCCGGCGTCGTCGACGTACAGGCGCGCGTCGACGCGATGAGCGCAGGGCGCCTGACGCGCATGTTCGCGATCAACGTCGTCGGCTCGATGCTGTGCGCGCGCGAGGCGGTGCGCCGGATGAGCACGCGCTACGGCGGCGCGGGCGGTGCGATCGTGAACCTGTCGTCGGCCGCGGCGCGCCTGGGCTCACCGGGTCAGTACGTGGACTACGCCGCGGCCAAGGGCGCGATCGACACCTTCACCCTCGGCCTCGCGCGCGAGGTGGCGGACGAGGGCATACGCGTCAACGCCGTGCGCCCGGGGATCATCGCGACCGACATCCACGCCTCGGGCGGCGAGCCGGGCCGCGCGCTGCGGCTCGCGCCGCAGGTACCGATGCGCCGCGCCGGCAGCGCGGACGAAGTCGCGCAGGCGGTGTGGTGGCTGCTGTCGGACGCGGCGAGCTACGCGACCGGCGCCGTGATCGACGTCAGCGGCGGCAGGTAGAGCGAACCCTGGAAACCCCGGATGACGGCGCGCCGCCGTCGCGCTAGTCTGCAGGCCCCGTCGCGGGCCAGGCGTGCCCGCGCAAGCACTTTTCGAAAGCCGATCATGAGCCTTGTCCCACCCGACTCGCTGGCGCTGCAATGTTTCTACCGCTGGGAGCGCGAGACGCCGCAGCGCGTCGCTCTCACGCAGCCCACGGGCGGCGGCGTGGTGCGTGACTTCACCTGGGCCGAGGTGGCCGACGAGACGCGGCGCATGGCCGCCCATCTGCAGTCGCTCGGCTTCGAACCCGGCTCGCGCATCGCGATCCTGTCGAAGAACTGCGCCTATTGGCTGATGAGCGACCTCGCGATCTGGATGGCCGGCTACGTCTCGGTGCCGCTGTACCCGACGCTGGCCGCGGAGACGGTGCGCCAGATCCTGACCCACAGCGAGGCCAAGGCCTGCTTCGTCGGCAAGCTCGACGACTGGGAGGCGATGAAGCCCGGCATGCCCGCCGGCGTCGCGTGCATCACCTACCCGCTGTCGCCCAAGGCCGACTACCCGACCTGGAACGACATCATCGCCCGCACGCAGCCGCTGGCCGGCAATCCGGTGCGAGGTGGCGACGAGCTGTCCACCATCATGTACACCTCGGGCACGACCGGCAACCCCAAGGGCGTGATGCACAGCTTCAACACCTTTGCCTGGTCCATCGTCTCGGGACTGAAGCGCATCACGCTCGACATCTCGGGCCGCATGCTGTCCTACCTGCCGCTCGCGCACGTGGCCGAGCGCACGCTGGTCGAGCACGGCTGGCTGCGCACCAACGTGCATGTTTACTTCGCCGAGGCGCTGGACACCTTCGCGCAGGACATGCAGCGCGCGCGGCCGACGGTGTTCTTCTCGGTGCCGAGGCTGTGGGTCAAGTTCCAGCAGGGCGTGCACTCGAAGATGCCGCCGGCCAAGCTGCAGCGCATGCTCTCGCTGCCGATCATCGGCGCCGTCGTGCGGCGTAAGGTGCTCACCGCGCTCGGCCTCGATGCCTGCACCTTTCCCGCCGGCGGCGCGGCGCCGATGCCGCCCGAGTTGCTGAGGTGGTATTCGCGCCTGGGCCTGCACATCATCGAGGTCTACGGCATGACCGAGAACTGCGGCATCTCGCACGCCACGCTGCCCGGGCAACCGCGACCGGGAACCGTGGGCCTGCCCTACGAGGGCGTCGAATCGCGCATCGACCCTGAGACCGGCGAAATCCAGATGCGCAGCCCGGGGCTGATGCTGGGCTACTTCAAGGAGCCCGAACTCACGCGCGAGAGCCTGACCGAAGACGGCTGGCTGCACACCGGCGACAAGGGCCAGCTCGACGAAACCGGCGCGCTGCGCATCACCGGCCGCGTGAAGGACCTCTTCAAGACCAGCAAGGGCAAGTACGTCGCGCCGGCGCCGATCGAGGACCGATTGGTGATCCACCCGGCCGTTGAAGCCTGCGTCGTGACCGGTGCCAACCTCGGCCAGCCGATCGGCATCCTGATGCTCGCGCCCGACGCGGTGAAGCGTTCGCTGAACGAGGCCGAGCGGCGCGCGATGGAAACCTCGTTCGAGGTCCACCTGAAGGCCATCAACGCGACGCTCGACCCGCACGAGCAGCTCGAGTGTCTGGTCGTCGTGACCACCGCGTGGACGGTCGAAAACGGTTTCGTCACGCCGACCATGAAGGTCAAGCGCAACCGCATCGAAGAGGCCTACGCCGCGATGTACGAGCGCTGGACCGAGCAGCGCTCGAAGGTGATCTGGTACCGCAACTGAACTGTGCTGGCGCGGCGCCGCCGCCGCCGCGCGTCGATCAAGCGGCGATCAGGCGCACCGTCCAGAAGTCGTCCGACAGGTTCGGCTCCGTCAGGTAGGCGAAGGGCAGCGTGAAGTAGCCGGCCTGACCCCAGCCCTTGCCCCACGAGTTGCGAACGATCAGGCGCTGCGCGGCGTCGTCGTAGCCGACCGCCAGCACCGCGTGCCCGCCGAGCAGCTTCTCGCCGTGGCCCGGCAGCGGCGCGATGCCGGTGTTCGCGACGGCGTCGCTCTCGAAGCTTTCGTAGACGCTGAAGCCGAACACGAACGGGTAGCCCGACGCCAGGCAGCCCTTGAATTGCGAGAGGCTGCGCACCACGCGCTGGTACTGCACGGCCTTGTACTTCAGCGCTTCCTTGTAGCAGGCCGCGGAGGGCTTATGCGTGAACTTCGCGACGTCGTAGGGCCAACTGCTTTCGGAGCAGTCGCCGAGATTGGCGAGGCTCTTGATGCCATCGCGGATCATCGCGCCGCTGTCGGAGGCGACCGTGCCCTCCATCGCCCGCTCGTTGTAGTAGATGAACAGGCGCGACGGCGCGAAGGCGGGCTTGAGCTTTTGCTTCATGCGATCGGATTGCACCGCACCAGCGATGGCGTTGCCGGTGCAACTGCCGAGCTGGCCCTGGTCCACCACCGGCGGGCACTTGCTGCGCAGGTCGGCCTTGGCCGGCAGCGCGCCCTTCATCGGCATCGGCGCTGAGTAGAGGTGATCGCGCTGGTCTGGGATATCCGGCACCCAGCCGAAACGACGTGAAATTGCGTTCTTGGCCATGTGGTTCTCCTGTTCTTGCGTCTAGAGATGGATCGATCGAGTGCCACGCGATACCCGGCGCGCGGCGGCGGGCAGTCGAGCGCGGCGAGCATGGCCGCGCACCCGCAGCGCCACAAGCAGCAGCATGTGTCCGCATGTAGGGCCGCGGCGGCGCACCGCCGCGCGGGCAATTCGTCGGCCGCTGGCCAGCTACGCTTTGCCTTGCGCGCCGCGCCTCTTCGTGCCCGTGGCCCGGGCCCGCGATGCGCCCGTCGCCGATGCCGCAACCGACAGCGCAAGCTTGAGCGCTTCGAAGGCCTCGCTCGTGTAGTGGGCAAGCTTGTCGACATGGGGCACCGCGCTCGGGATGGCCAGGAAGCTGACCTGCAACTGGTCGTCCCCGGTCGCCGCGGTGACGTTGAGCATCTGCCCGGGGTTGATCAGCGGCAGCGGCAGCGCGAGCACGACAGGCGCGCCCATCAGGTAGCGCTTCTCGGCCAGCCCGAACGGGTTGGAGACAATCAGATTGCTCAGCGCAATGCGGTTCTTCACGCCCAGCTTTTCGAGCAGTGCAGGGATGCCGTGCACGAGCGTCGTGAAGAGCATCACGGTCTCGCTCGACTCGCGCTTGACGACGCTCTTGACCGCCGCCGTATGCGTGCGAATCTGCGCCAGCCTCGCCGCTGGCGACTTGCCCGGCTCGCCGAGCGGGAACTGCAGGATCGCGAAGTTGTTGCCGCCCTTGGCGCGGGCAAGTGCCACCGGCATCGCCGTGACCAGAGGCTTGTCGGCGTCGGTGCCTAGCTCGTGCAGGTAGCGCGCGAGCGCGATGTCCAGCGTGGTCAGCAGCACGTCGTTGACGGTCGCGCCATGCGCCTTGCCGAGGGCCTGCAACTCGGCCAAGGGCAGCATGCAGTACGCGAACGTGCGCTTCGTCGATGGGCGCCCCTTGAGCACTTTCGGGATGTCGGTGAAGGGCAGCATCAACGTGTCGGCCGAGCCGGTGCCGAGCGCATTCAGCGTCTGTTCGCCGAACATGCGCACCACCGCTGCCGCCGTCAGCGCAGCCCCGGCGGCCTTATCCAGCGCGCCGCGCAGTTGCGCAGTGAGCGGCGCACGGGCCGCCGCACTTGGCGCGGGCCGGGGCACGCCCTCCCATATCGCACGCACGGTGCGTTCGGTCGGCGTGGCGGCGAGCCAGTTCGCGATCACCTTCACGAACGTGCGGCCGTCGATGATGCCGTGGTGCACCTTGGCGTACAGCGCCACCTGCCCGCCTTCGAGGCCGTCGAACACGTACAGATCCCACAGCGGCCGCGAGCGGGCCAGCGGCTTCTGGTGCAGCGTGCAAATGCGCTCGAACAGCTTGGCCTGTGTCGCCGGGCCTTTGAGCGTGATCCGGTGCACGTGACGCGCCGGGTCGAACCCGGCGACCTCTTCGAGCGTGGGCAGCCCGATGCGGGGCGTGTGCAAGCGCTCGTTGAACGGCGGCCCGGCCGGGCGCTGCAGCATGCGCGCGACGAGCTTGTCGGCAAAGGCCCCGCGCTGGCGCGCGGGCGGGTCGATGAGGATCAGCGGCCCGACGTTGAACGGACGCTCGCGCGTTTCGAGCAGGAACATCGCGAGATCGACGGCGGACAAGGCGGGCATGGTCTGGCTCCTTACGACGCTGACGACGCGACTGGATCACGACGCATCGTTGCGTTCGGTTCGTGCATGGCTGCGCTTGGGATTGTGCGTCCTCGCGCCCGGTGGCGGCGGGGCTGGGTCACAATGCGTGGCGAAGGAGATTCCGCCATGCCGATCTACGAATACGCCTGCCAGGATTGCGGGCGCGAGTTCGAAACGCTGGTTCGCTCGGCCACGATTCCGGACTGCCCCAGTTGCCACTCGACGGACCTCGCGAAGAAGCTGTCGGTCCCCGCCGCGGTGATGTCGAATGCGAACGCGGTGCCGGCCATGCCGGGGCCCTGCGGTTCGTGCGGCCACCCGGGCGGGCCGGGAGCCTGCGCATTCAACTGAGCTAGGGCCTGTTCACACCGTTCGCACGGGTCTGCGTAGTGCGAACAGGCCCTAGCCGCTCTCGTCCAGCATCGCCTGATGGTGGCTGAGGAACACCTGCCCGCGAAACCACGCTGACCAGCCGCCGCGGCGCAGGCGGTCGAGGACCGGGCCTTTCACCTCCGACAGGTCGAGCCGCACGCCGCGCGCGGCGAGCGCTTCGTGCAGCGCGTGCAACGCCTCGAGGCCGCTGAAGTCGATGCGGTTAACGGGCGACATCAGCAGCACCACGCGCTTGGCGCCCGCTTGCCTGTCAAGGTGTGCGGCGACGACGTCGGTGAGCTGGCGCGCATTCGTGAACAGCAGGCTTTCGTCGATGCGCAGCCCGAGCACTCCGGGGGTCATCTCGACCGCGTGACGGTCGGCGTTGCGAAAGTGTTCGCTGCCGGCGATGCGGCCGATCAGCGCAATGTGCGGGCGTGCGGTGCGCCGCAGCAGCAGCGCGATCGACGCCGCGACGCCGACGCCCAGTGCCCAGGCCACGCCCTGCAGCACGGTCAGAGCCGTCACGCCGACCATCACCGCCCACTCGCTGTGCGAATAGCGCCAGGCCAGGCGGTACGGCGCGAGGCTCAGCCCCGACAGCACGGCGACGATGATCGTCGCCGCCAGCACGGCCTGCGGCAGGAAGGCGAGCGGCCGGGCGAGGAGCAGCATTGCCAGCGCCATGAAGGCCGCGGTGAAGACGCCGGCCATGCGCGTGCGGCTGCCCGCGTCGGCGCTCAGGACGCTGCGCGAGAAGCTCGCCGCGACCGGCATGCCCCCGCTCAGCGCCGCGGCGAGATTGGCGCCGCCCAGGCCCATCAGTTCGCGCCGGGCGACGACGCGCCCGCCCGAGCGGCGGGCCAGCGATTCGGCGACGACGAGGCTGCTGACGAAAGCCACGAGTGCGATCAGCAGCGCGCTCGGCAGCATGCGCCACCACAGCTCGGCGGCGAGCGGCGGCAGGGCGATCGTCGGCGCCAGCTCGGGCAATGCACCGACCAGGGCCACGCCGCGTTTGCCGGCGCCGGTTGCTGCCGCGCACGCAATCGCGGCGACCAGCACCACCAGCGGCGCGAAGCGGGTCGCCAGGATCGCGCGCTGGCGCGGCCAGAAGCGCGCCAGCACGTCGACCAGCGCACGACGCGAGGCCCACAACGCCAGCAGCGCGACGCCGCCGTAGAGCGCCGTGAGCGGCGTCCACAAGGTCTCCGCGCTTCGCCATGACTGGAGCACCGCCGGCAGGCTGCTGCCTTGCGCCGAGGCACCGAGCAGCAGCGGCAACTGGCTGAGCGCGATCGACAGCGTCGCCCCGGCTTCGAAGCCGTGCAGCACCGGTACGCTGAGCAGCGAGGCCAGCGCGTCCAGCCGCAGCCAGGCTGCAGCCGCGAGCACGAGGCCGATCTCGGCCGCCAGCACCAGCGCGGCGCCGTGGATGGCGGCGCCCTCGGGGCGCTGCGCCAGCGCCTGCGAAATCATCAGCGCCAGCACCGCGACCGGCCCGACGCCGAGCACCGGGCTCGAGCCGAGTGCCGCATAGGCCACCAGCGGCAGCAGGCTCGCGTACAGCCCCACCTGCGGCGGCAACCCGGCGAGTTGCGCATAGGCCAGGCTTTGCGGAATCAGCAGCACGCTGACCACCAGCGCGGCCAGCAGGTCGCTTGGCAGCGCTTCGCTGCGGTAGCGGGCCCAGCGGTCAGACGGCATGGCGCGGCACGGGCGGTGGGCGACGCTGCGGACCCCCGAGGGCCTCGCGTTGCCGCGTTGCAATTCGAATGGAGCAGTCTACCGGCAGCAGGGGGTTGTGCGGCGCGCAGGATCGCAGGAGTAAATTACGCGGGCCGCAAGAGCACCGGAGACAAACATGCCAGCCCAAGCCACGGACGCCGAACTTCGATCGCAGCGAATTGACGAGGTCGTCGCGCTGCTGCACAGCAAGGTCGCCGCCGAGAACCGCGGCACGCTCGAAGCCTTTGTTCGCGCCTACTTCGGCCAGGTCGACGCGGAGGGCCTTGGCGAGCGCGAACTTGCCGACCTCTACGGCGCGGCGATGTCGCACTGGAACTTCGCGCACCGGCGCGAGAGCGGCCACGCGCGCGTGCGCGTGTTCAACCCGACGATCGCGGAACACGGCTGGCAGTCCACCCACACGATCATCGAGATCGTCAACGACGACATGCCCTTCCTCGTCGACACGGTGACGATGGAGGTGAATCGCCACAAGCTAACGCTGCATCTCATCATCCATCCGATCGTCGGCCTGCAGCGCGGAGCCGACGGTGTGCTCGAAGGCCTGGCCGATGGCGCGGCGCGCGAGTCCTTCATCCACGTCGAGGTCGACCGCGTCCCCGAGCCGGCGCGGCTGGAGGCGCTGGCGGCCGACGTGGTGCGCGTGCTCGGCGACGTCCGCCAGGCGGTGGAAGACTGGGCCCCGATGCGCGAGCGCTTGCTCGCCATCGTCGCCGAGCTGGATGCCCACGCGCCGCCGATTCCCGCGGCCGAACTGGCCGAAGGCCGCGCCTTTCTCGAGTGGCTGGCCGACAACCACTTCACGCTGCTCGGCTGCCGCGCGCACGAGCTGGTCGTCGTCGGCGGCGAAGACGCGCTGCGCATCGTTGCGGATTCGAGCCTCGGCATCCTGCGCGAGGCGCTGGACAAGGAAGAGCACGCCCGGATCGTCGCCTCGGGGTTCGCCGCGCTGCCGCCGGAAGTGCGCGCGTATGCGCGCCGGCCCGAGCTGCTGGTCGTCACCAAGTCCACGTCGCGCTCGACGGTGCACCGGCCGGGCTACCTCGACTACATCGCCGTCAAGCGCTTCGGCGTCGATGGCCAGGTCAGCGGCGAAGACCGCTTCCTCGGCCTCTTCACGTCCACCGCGTACAGCGCGAACCCGGCCGATATTCCGCTCCTGCGGCGCAAGGTCGCCGACGTGATCGCCCGCGCCGGCCTGACGCCCGGCAGCCACGCCGGCAAGACGCTGATCAATATTCTTGAAACCTACCCGCGCGACGAGCTGTTCCAGACCAGCGCCGATGAGCTGCTGCGCATTGCGACCGGCATCCTGCACCTCGAGGAGCGCCAGCGCTTTCGCCTGTTCGTGCGCCGCGACCCGTTCGAGCGCTTCCTGTCGTGCCTGATCTACGCGCCGCGCGAGCGCTACACGACCGAGCTTCGCGAGCGCTGGCAGGCGATCCTCGTCGCCGCCTTCAACGGCAGCGGTTCGGAGTTCAACGCGCACCTGTCGGAGTCGGTGCTGGCGCGTGTGCAGATCACCGTGCGCACGCGGCCCGGCCACATTCCAGAGTTCGACCTGCGCGAGCTCGAGGCACGCCTGGCCGCGGCGGCGCGGCGCTGGGACGACGACCTCAAGGCGGCGCTCGTCGAGGCGCTCGGCGAAGCGCATGGCATCGCGCTCATGCGCCGTTTCGGCGACGCCTTCCCGGCCAGCTACCGGGCCGATTTCGCGGCCCGCGCTGCGGTGCCGGACATCGAGCTGATGGCCGCGCTCAGCGACGCTGACCCGATCGCGATGACGCTGTATCGGCCGCTCGAGGCCGCGCCCGGCACCTTGCGCTTCAAGCTGCTGCGTCGCGGCGAACCGCTGACGCTGTCGGACAGCCTGCCGATGCTTGAGCGCATGGGCCTGAAGGTGCTCGACGAGCACCCATACCGCATCACGCCGTACGGCGAAGTGCCGATCTGGATGCACGACTTCGGCTTGCTGAGTTCGATTGCCGACACCGAGAGCGAGATCGACGCCTTGCGCCCGGTGTTTGAGCAGGCCTTCGGCGCCATCCTCGGCGGCGAAGTCGAGAGCGACGACTTCAACCGTCTCGTCATCGCTGCGCGCATACCTGCGGCCGAGATCGTGCTCCTGCGCGCCTACGCGAAGTTCATGCGCCAGATCGGCTTCACGCTCTCGCAGTCCTTCATCGAGACGACGCTGGCGGCGCAGCCTGGCATTGCGCGCGAGCTCGTCGAACTTTTCAAGGCGCGCTTCGACCCCGCACTCGCTGATGGCCGCGAGATGCGCGCGGCCGGGCGCGTGCGCGCCATCGAGGCCGCGCTGGAGAACGTGCACAACCTGTCTGAGGACCGCGTCCTGCGCGAGTACTTGGCGTTGATCCAGGCGACCACGCGCACCAACTTCTGGCGTCGCGACGCCGAGGGCCGGCCGCGCAGCTTCGTCTCCTTCAAGTTCGATTCGGCCAAGGTGCCGGGGCTGCCCGAGCCGCGGCCGATGTTCGAGATCTTTGTCTATTCGACGCGCTTCGAGGGCGTGCACCTGCGCGGCGGGCGCGTCGCCCGCGGCGGCCTGCGCTGGTCGGACCGGCCGGAGGACTTCCGCACCGAGGTGCTCGGCCTCGTGAAGGCGCAGATGGTGAAGAACACGGTCATCGTTCCGGTGGGATCCAAGGGCGGCTTCGTGCTCAAGCGCGCGCCGCAGGCGAGCGACCGCGAGGCCTTCATGCGCGAGGGCGTGGCTTGCTACCAGAACTACCTGCGCGGCCTGCTCGACATCACCGACAACCGCGTCGGCGACGCCGTCGCGGCGCCGCCGGACGTGGTTCGCCACGACGATGACGACCCCTACCTCGTGGTCGCCGCCGACAAGGGCACGGCGTCGTTCTCGGACTACGCGAACGCTGTCAGCAAGGAGTACGGCTTCTGGCTCGGCGACGCGTTCGCCTCCGGCGGTTCGGTCGGCTACGACCACAAGGTGATGGGCATCACCGCGCGCGGTGCGTGGGAGTCCGCCAAACGCCACTTCCGCGAACTCGGCATCGACACGCAGACGACGCCTTTTGCCGCCTGCGGCATCGGCGACATGTCGGGCGACGTGTTCGGCAACGGCATGCTGCTCTCGCGCCAGATCCGCCTTGTCGCCGCGTTCGACCACCGCCACGTCTTCCTCGACCCGAACCCTGACGCGGAGCGCAGCTTCGTCGAACGCGAACGCTTGTTCCGGCTGCCGCGCTCGTCCTGGGCCGACTTCGACGCCAGCGTGATTTCGGCCGGCGGCGGCGTCCACGCACGCAGCGCGAAGGCAATCGCGATCACGCCCGAGGCGAAGGCGGTACTTGCCATCGACGCCGATTCGCTGACGCCGACCGAGCTCGTCCACGCGATCCTGAAGGCGCCGGTCGACCTCATCTACAACGGCGGCATCGGCACTTACGTGAAGGCGGCGAGCGAGAGCCACGCGCAGGTCGGCGACCGCGCCAACGACGCCGTGCGCGTCGACGGCCGCGAACTGCGCTGCAAGGTGCTGGTCGAGGGCGGCAACCTCGGCTGCACGCAGCTCGGGCGCGTCGAGTACGCGCTCGCTGGCGGGCGCATCAACACCGACGCGATCGACAACTCGGCGGGCGTGGACACCTCGGACCACGAGGTCAACATCAAGATCCTGCTCGGGCTGCCGATCGCCGAGGGCGAGATGACCGAGAAGCAGCGTAACGCGCTGCTGCCGACGATGACCGACGACGTCGCCGCGCACGTGCTGCGCGACAACATCTTCCAGACCCAGGTGCTGTCGGTGACCGGCCGCATCGCGCCGCAACTGCTCGACGCGCAGTCGCGCTTCATGCACTTCCTCGAGAAGGCGGGCCGGCTCAACCGGGCGATCGAGTTCCTGCCCTCGGACGAGACGATTGCCGAGCGCCGCGCGAAGGGCATCGGCCTCACGAGCCCGGAGCGCGCAGTGCTGCTGGCCTACAGCAAGATCTGGCTCTACGACGCCCTGCTGGCCTCGCCACTGCCAGATGACCCGTGGGTCGCGACGGCGCTGCAGCGCTACTTCCCGCAGGCATTGGTCGAGCGCTTCGCGGCCACCATGCCGCGCCACCCGCTCAGGCGCGAGATCATCGCCACGCATGTGACGAACAGCATGCTCAACCGCGTCGGCAGCACCCTCGTGCACCGGCTCGTCGAGACCACCGGCGCGCGCCCGCACGAGGTTGTACGGGCCTACCTGATGAGCCGCGACATCTTCGATCTGGTGTCGCTGTGGCAGGCCGTCGAGGCATTGGACAACCGTGTGCCCGACGAGTTGCAGTCGCGCATGCTGATCCAGACCAGCGGCCAGCTCGAACGCGCGACAACCTGGTTCCTGCGCTCGCGCCGGCTCGGCGACGACATCGCGGCGACCATCGAGCACTTCCGTCCCGGCGTCGAGGCGCTATCGGCGCGGCTGCCCGCGCTGCAGGATGCCGACGAGCGCGCGCGCGTCGACGCCGCCGTCGCGGGCTACGTGTCCGGCGGCGTGCCACGTGACCTGGCACTTCGCGTGGTGACGCTCGATACGCTGCACGCGACGCTGGACATTGCCGAGGTCGCCGGCGCCGCGGGGCAGCCAGTGGAACTCGTGGCGGCGGTCTACTTCGACGTCGCCAACCGGCTGGCCATGCCGTGGCTGCGCGAGAAGATCGCCGCGCTGGCCGGCGACCAGCACTGGCGCATGCTGGCCAAGAGCGCGATGCTCGACGACCTGGCGGGGCTACAGCGCAGCATCGCCGCGGCGGTGCTCGCCGGTGCGCCGGCTGGCGCCTCGGCCAGCGGGCTCGTTGCCGATTGGCAGCACGCGGGCGGGCGAGCTCTGGAGCGCGCGGCGCAATTGCTGGGCGAGTTGCGCGCCGTATCGGCGCCGGACGCGGCGATGCTCTCGGTGACCTTGCGCGAGTTGCGAGCGCTGGTCTGATCGCCCGCGCCAGCGGGGACCGCGGCCGGCGCCGCTTCACCGGTGAGCATGCGGCAAGTCATCGCCGTCAACGCCGATGCCGTTGCGGCCCCGGAACCACGCGTCGATGCTCTGGTGCTTGCGGCGCTTGGCGATCGTCGGCCTCGTCGTTTACCGTCAGCGCCCGCGTTGAAGCCGGGGGCGGAGCCCCGCGCTCAGAACAGCAGGCTTTGCCCCGGCTCGGCAACGATCACCTTCACGGGCGACGTTCCCATCGCATCGACGAACTCTTTGGCCGTCCCTTTGGCCAGCGGGTTCGCTCCGTAGTGCATCGGGATCACGGCCTTCGGCCGGATCAGTTCGCGCACGGCATAAGCCGCGTCAGCCGGGTCCATCGTGAAGTTGCCGCCGATGGGCACCAAGGCCAGGTCCGGCTTGTAGCGCTCGCCGATGTACTTCATGTCGCCGAAGACCGCCGTGTCGCCAGCGTGGTAGATGCGAAAGCCGTTCTCGAGTTCGACGATGTAGCCCAGCGGTTCGCCGCCGAAGTGCACCTCGTCCTTGTCGGTCGCCGGGTTGCGCCAGTTGACGACCGACGAGTGCTCGGCGCGCACCGCGGTCACCTTGATGCCCGGCGCGACTTCGACCGTACCGCCCTTGTTCAAGCGCGGTGCGAGCGCCGCCGGCAGGATGCCCAGTGCGACGACGGTGGCATTCATGTCGCCCGGTGCGCGCATCGGCACGTTGTGCATCTTCGCCAGAGCCGGCGCGTCGGCGAAGTGGTCGGCATGGCCGTGCGTCACGAGCAGGACGTCGACCTTGCCCAGCGCTTCGAGCTTCTTGTACTCGGGGGGTGTCTTCGGGTTCTGGATCAGCCATGGGTCGGTCACGATCACCTTGCCCGATGGCGTCGTGATGCGAAAGCACGATTGCCCCAGCCACAGGACCTCGACTTTTCCTGCAGCAGGCTGAGCCAGCGCGGCGCCGACGAGAAGCATGGATCTGAATGTGCCAATGAGGAATCGAATCACGGCAAGGCCCCTTTCGACGGGCGAAGGACAAAGGTCACGCGGCCCGAAAGATCAATCGGGCTTCACGTTGCCGGCGCGGACGACTTCGCGCCAGCGCGGGATCTCGGCCGCGATCAACTCGGCAAAGGCCTTGGGTGTCACCATGATCGGGATGGCCCCTTCGGCAGCCAGTTGCTGCGCGATCTCGGGCGATGCCAGCGCCTTGTTGATCGCCGCGTTGAGCTTGGCAATCACGTCCGCGGGCGTGCCCGCCGGGGCGACGATGCCGTACCACTGGTCGGCCTCGAAACCCGGGTAGCCGCTTTCGGCGACGGTGGGCACATCCGGCAGCGCGGCCATGCGGGCCGGGCTCGAGACGGCCAGCGCGCGCAGGCGGCCGCTCTTGATGTGCGGTATCAGCGCCGGCGCGCCGGTGAAGGTAGCGTCGACCTGGCCGCCGAGCAGGTCGGTGACCGAGGGCGCCGTGCCGCGGTAGGGAATGTGCGACATGAAGATGCCTGCGCGCAGCTTCAGGTACTCGAAGGTGATGTGCGCCGCGCTGCCGTTGCCGCCCGACGAGTAGGTGAGCTTGCCGGGGCTCGCCTTGGCGCGCGCGACGAGGTCCTTCAAGCTCGTGATGCCGGACGCCGCGTTGACGACCAGGACGTTCGGTACCCGCGCCACCCAGGCCACGGGCGCGAAACTCTTCACCGGGTCATAGCTCAGCTTCGGGTAGAGCGACACGTTGACGGCGAGCGTTCCGATGTGGCCCATCAGCAAGGTGTTGCCGTCGGGCTCGGCGCGGGCGACGATGTCGGCGCCGAGCGAGCCGCCGGCGCCGGGCCGGTTGTCGATGACGACCGTCTGCCCTGGCGCCAACGCGAGCTTCGGGGCGAGGGCGCGGGCGAGGATGTCGGTCGTGCCGCCCGGCGTGAATGGCACGACGAGTCTGACGGTCTTTCCCACCGAGCCCTGCGCGCGGGCGAGGGTGGCCGGCGCGAGTGCGGCGAGTGCGATGGGCAGCAGCGCATCGCGCCTGCGCCACACAAGCTTGTCGTCGTGGTGATTCATCGGGCGCATTCTGTCCAAGTTCGCGCTTCGGCGCGGACACAACGCGTTTACATGGCAGGCGATAAGATGCGGCAATGAACCGTGTATCGAACGAACGAGCGCAGACCTGGGGCGAAGAACTGGCCAACGCGATCAGCCACGGCATCGGCTTCCTGTTCGCTGTAGCGCTCTTGCCGGTCATCGTCTCCTTCGCCGCACGGCACGGCTCGACGGTCAATGTCGTTGCGGCCAGCGTCTTTTCGGCGACGATGATCTTGCTCTACCTGGTGTCGGCCGTCTACCACGCGCTGCCATCGGGGCAAGCCAAGCTGTTGCTGAACCGGCTCGACCACGCCGCCATCTACGTTTTCATCGCCGGCACGTACACGCCGTTCACGCTCGGCGTGCTGCATGGCGCCTGGGGCTGGTCGCTGTTCGGCGTGGTCTGGGGCATTGCGGTCGTCGGCGTGACCGCCAAGTTGTTCAACCGCTTGAAGAACCCGCTGTGGTCGACCAGCCTGTACGTGGCCATGGGCTGGGTGGTGCTGGTCGCGCTGCAACCGATGATGGAGCGCATGTCCGGCGCCGGCATCGCCTGGCTGGTGGCCGGCGGCGTGGCCTACACGCTGGGCGCCGTGGTTTTCATGTTCGACTCGCGCTTGCGCTACGGCCATTTCATCTGGCACCTGTTCGTGCTCGCCGGCAGCACCTGCCATTTCTTCGCGGCGCTCTGGTACGCCGTCTGACGCAGCGCGCGGCCGCGAAGCGGCGTAGGATCGCCCGCGCTTGCGGCAACGGTGCCGCAGGCGACTCTGAAGAAATGGAGCAAGGCATGACTTTCAAGTCCAGACTGCGCATCGCTTGCGTTGCTGCGATCGGTGCGCTCGGGATCACTTCTGCGGCGCTCGCACAGGCGCCGGCCAAGCCGCCCAACATCGTCGTCATCATGGGCGACGACATCGGCATGTGGAACATCGGCGCCTATCACCGCGGCATGATGGCCGGCCGCACGCCCAACCTCGACCGCATCGCCAAAGAGGGCATGCTGTTCACCGACTACTACGCCGAGGCGAGCTGCACGGCGGGTCGCGCGAACTTCGTCACCGGCATGCTGCCGATCCGCACCGGCATGACCACGGTCGGCCAGGCCGGCGCGTCGGTCGGGTTGCCAGCGGAGGCAGTGACGGTCGCCGCGGTGCTCAAGTCGATGGGCTACGCCACCGGCCAGTTCGGCAAGAACCACCTCGGCGACAAGAACGAGTTCCTGCCGACCGTCCACGGCTTCGACGAATTCTTCGGCTACCTCTACCACCTCGATGCGATGGAAGACCCGGCGCATCCCAACTACCCGCAGCACCTGCTCAATGTCGTCGGCCCGCGCAACATGGTGCATTCATGGGCGACGAGCGTTGACGACAAGACAGTGCAGCCGCGCTGGGGCGCCATCGGCAAGCAAAGGATCGAGGATGCCGGCCCGCTCTACCCGAAGCGCATGGAAACCGTGGATGACGAGATCCGCGACCTCGCGATCAACTTCATGGACAAGGCACGGAAGGACGGCAAACCCTTCTTCGTCTGGCTCAACCCGACGCGCATGCACATCGTGACCCATCTCTCTCCCAAGTACGAGGCGATGCGCAATTCGGAGAACGGCTGGTCGGAGGAAGAAGCGGGCATGGCCCAACTCGACGACGATGTTGGCCTCGTGATGAAGAAGCTCAAGGACATGGGCGTCGACGACAACACTATCGTCGTCTTCACGACCGACAACGGCACCGAGGTCTTCACCTGGCCCGATGGCGGGCAGACACCGTTCGCGCAGTCCAAGGGCACCGTCCTCGAAGGCGGCTTTCGGGTTCCGGCAATGGTTCGCTGGCCCGGGCATGTGCCGGCCGACACGGTGCAAAACGGCATCTTCTCGGGGCTGGATTGGCTGCCCACTTTCGTCGCCGCCGCCGGCAACCCCAGCATCGTCGATGAGTTGCGCAAGGGCAAGCAGATCGGCGACCGCACCTACAAGAACCATCTCGACGGCTACAACCAACTTGCCGCGATCACCGGCAAGGGGCCGTCGGTGCGGCACGAGATCTTCTACCTCGGCGAGAGTTCGCTCGGCGCAGTGCGCATCGACGACTACAAGTACCGCTTCATCGACCAACCCGCGGGCTGGCTGGGCGAGAAGACGCGTCCGGACGTGCCCTACATCACCAACCTGCGCCTCGATCCCTTCGAGCGCACGGGTTGGCCGGGGAACGGGGCCAAGGACGGCTCGCAGCAGTACTTCGACTGGTTCAAGTTCCAGTTCTGGCGCTTCGTGTTCGTTCAGGAAGTCATCGCCAAGGAGATCCAGACCTTCATCGATTTCCCGCCGATGCAGCGCGGCGCGAGCTTCAATCTCGACGCGATCAAGGCCGAGATGGCGAACAAGATGTCGCAAGCCCAGGCAGCGAGCAAGGGGCCCGGCAACTGAAAGGCCTTTTGCGGCGGGCGGCTTGACGTGAGGTGCCCGCTTCTTCCTTGATACTTCAGCGCGCGCGGCCAAGGCCGGCGCGCTTGTGGCGACCGGGTCGTCTTGCTACGCTGGCCGCCCGCCCCACCCCTACACGAGGAGACTGCTTTGAATTCGAAGACCACTTTGCGTTACGCCGGCCTGATCAGCGTCCTTGTCCTCGGCGCCTGCGCGTCGATGGCGCCCAGCACGCCGCAGGAGAAGATGACTTTCTTCGTCACCAGCGTGGGCCCCGGCAAGGGCGCCAACCTCGGCGGGCTGGCCGGCGCCGACGCGCACTGCCAGGCCCTGGCCACCGCGGTCGGCGCGGGCAAGCGCACCTGGCACGCCTACCTGAGCACGACCTCGGGCGGGCAGCCGGCCATCAACGCGCGCGACCGCATCGGCAGCGGACCGTGGCAAAACGTCAAGGGCGACGTGATCGCGATCAACGTCGAGAACCTGCACACCGACAACAAGATCAGCAAGCAGACCGCGCTGACAGAGAAGGGCGACATCGTCAACGGCCGCGGCGACACGCCCAACATGCACGACATCCTGACCGGCTCGCAGCCCGACGGCCGCGGCATCGCCGGCAACGCCGATTCGACCTGCAGCAACTGGACCACCGGCGCCGACACCGGCGCGGCGATGCTCGGCCACAGCGACCGCATCGGCCTCAAGGACGACGTGCCTTCGAAGTCGTGGAACTCGTCGCACCAGTCGCGCGGCTGCGGCGTCGAAGCGCTCAAGAGTACCGGCGGCGCCGGCTTGCTCTACTGCTTTGCAGTGAACTGACGACCCCCAAGACGCTGAGCCCGGACGCAGACAGTCCGATGGACTGTCTGCGCCTGGCGAAGAGCCGGGACACTGGCCCGGCGCGGCCTGCAAGGCTTCGGCGTCGCCCCCCCGAGGGGGAGATCGGGCCGCTTGGGGCGGCCCGGCGCGGCCCGAGACTTCGCGCCGGACCGCTTCACAGCCGCCGGTGCGCCAGCGCCGGCAACTGGCGGCGCACGGCGGCAATCTTCGACGGATCGACATCGGCCGTGACGACGCCCTCGCCGTCGGGCAGGCAGGCGAGTACCTTGCCCCATGGGTCGACGATCATGCTGTGACCCCAGGTGCGCCGGCCGTTCTCGTGCAGCCCGCCTTGCGCGGGCGCGATGACGTAGGCCTGGTTCTCGACCGCGCGCGTGCGCAGCAAGAGTTCCCAGTGCGCCTGACCGGTGGTGTGCGTGAACGCCGAAGGCACGGCGATCAGATCGCACGGTGCATCCTTGCCGAGCGCGCGATAGAGCTCGGGAAAGCGCAAGTCGTAGCAGATGCTCAGGCCCAGTCGCAGGCGGCCGGCCGCCGCGGCCCGGACCTCCAGCGCCACCACGCCGTCGCCGGCTTCGAGGACGCGCGCTTCGTCGTAGCGCTCGCTGCCGTTGTCGAAGCCGAACAGGTGGATCTTGTCGTAGCGCGCGGCGGGCGCGCCGTCCGGCGCGTAGACGCAGCAGGCGTTGCGCACGTGCTCGGCGTCGCCCTCGACGCGCATGGGCAGCGTGCCGCCGACGATCCACGCGCCGCTGTCGCGCGCGGCCTGGGCGAGCATCTGCTGAATCGGTCCGTCGCCGGGGCGTTCGGCGAGCGAGAGCTTGTCGCGGTCGTTCGTGCCGAGCAGGCAGAAGTACTCCGGCAGCGCGATCAGCAGCGCGCCTTCGGCGGCGGCGCGCGCGATCAGCCGTCGTGCGGCGTCGAGATTGCGCCCGACGTCGGGCGTGGACACCATCTGCACTGCGGCAATCTTCATGAGCTTCAGGTCCTCTGCATGATTCAAGGCGGTGCGCTCGTCGCCCTGGGTGCAGAAGGCGCGGGGTCGATGCGCGGCGCGGCCTGCCCGGGTTGGCGCGCGATGGCCTCGACCTGCGGGTCGGCCCACGGCCCGGTGACGTGGAACTCGCGCGTGTTGGCCGCGATCAGCGGCTCGCGCAGGAACAACTGGGCGAGGAAGGTTCCGAGCCCGATCGCCGGGTTGATCACCGCGACCGCAAGCGAGGCCGCGCCAGCGTTGATCTCGGGCACGACAACGATGCGCATGTCCTGCGTCTCGTGGGCGATGTCGGCGCTGCCCTCCATCAGCACCGCGGCCGGCACACCATGGATCACGAGGTTGTTGGTGCTCGCCACGCCATGCGCGATCTGGACGTCGCCGCCGATGCTGTCGAACACGAAGCCTTCGAGAAACACGTCGCGGAAGTCGAACGTCAAGCGCCGCGCGAGCGACTGCAGGCTGAGCACACCCAGCAGGCGCGCCGCGCCCGGCTGCACCTGCAGGAAATGGCCCTGCTCGATGGCGACGTTGAACCGCCCGCTCATGCTCGGATAGTCGATCGCCAGCGGCGAGCCCGTCCAGGCGACGTTCCCGGCGAGCTTGCCCTTGCCGCCGCGCACGGCATCGGGGGTACCCAGGCGCGCGAGCAGCGTGCCGCTGTCGGCGATGTCGATCTCGAAGTGGAACTCGGCCTTTCGGCGTGGCACGCCGGTCGCCGGATCGGCGGCGTCGGCCGTCGCCGCCCAGCGGCCGGTGGCGCTGAGCTGCGCCTCGGGAACGCTGAAACGCAGGCGCGTCAGCTCCCATTCGCGCGCTGGCGCGAGCCGGTTCACGGCCTGGATCTCGATGCGTCCGAGGTGCCTGCCGCGCAATTCGAGATCGTCGACGACGATGTCCAACGCGGGCACGCTGGCCGGCTGGCGGTCGAGCAGTTTGGTCACCGCGTCGGCGTCGCTCTTGGGCAGCGCCAAGCGGGCCAGGCGAGCGTAGATGCGCCCACCCTGCGCGCCGCTGCCCGTGCCCGGCGGCCGGTAGTCGATGCGGCCCGCCAGTTGATCGGCGGTGAGCTCGACGTGCCACTGACCGTCCACTCGCGACATCTCCCCGGCGACACTGGTCAGCGTGCGTCCGGCGAAGATGAGCTCCTGCGTCTTCAGGCTGACCTGGGACGGCATGTAGCCCGCCGGCGCGAAGACCTCGCCGATGGCAGACGAACCGAGCAGCCGTTCCGATGCTGCCTGCCAGGCATCGACGTCCAGCCTGGGTAGGTTGAGGGTGGCGGCGACGCCGCTGGCCGGCGCCGGGGCGGGTTCAAAGACGCCGATGCCGCCGCGCAGCACTTCGCCATTGGCGTCGCGCCGGAACTGCGCGTGCACGGCCGAGCCCAGATCGACCCTCAGCGTCTCTTGCGGCGGGCCGTCCGAGGCCGGCGCGAGCGTCGTCTGCACGTGCAGCGGCAGCGCTGATTCGGCGGCCTTGTGCAGCGGCGGCGGCAGGTCTGACGCCATACCGATGAGATCGCTCGTGAGATTGATCTCGGGCCGGCCCTGGACGACGGCCAGCGCGAGGCGGTACCCGGCCTGCCCGCTCAGGGCGCCGGCTAAGCGCGCCAGCGGGCCGAGCTCGGGCGCGCGGCGCAATGCGTCGGCGGTGGCGCTGCCCTGCACGTTCAGGCGCAGCGCGCCGTCGGCCTGCGTGCCGCCCGCGAGCGAAGCCTCGCCGCCGAGCACGCGCGCGCTGGCGTCGACCAGGGCCACGCCCTTGTGCGTGAAGTCGACCCGCCCGCGCGCCGCGCCGAGCGGCGGCAGGTCGCGGCGGACGCGCACGTCGTTGCCGGCGAGTTGCAGGCTGCCTTTCACCGTCATCTGCTTCAGGTCGTAAAGCGGCAGCGCCAGCGCGAGCCGGAGGTTGCCGTTGCCGCTGGCCGTGGCTTCGTGCAGCACGCCGTGGGTCCAGTCGCCGACCGGCGTCACGTCGACGTAGCGCAGCATGTCCGCCACCGGCCCGCGTGCCTGGATGTCGAGCGCCAGCACCGGCTTCTCGGCGAGGTTGGCGATGCCGCCGCGCGCCGTGCTGAGCTCGACGCCAAAGACCTGCGCCTTCGCGTCGCGGAATTCGAGTGCCGTGCGGTCGACGATGACTTCGCCGCTCAGATGCGTCAGCGGCGGCCAGGGCGACGGCGCTGCGGCGTCTGGCACCTGACCGGGGGGGCTGGGCACGTAGGCCAGCGTCACGTCGTCGGCGAGCATCGCGATGCGGAACTCGTCGTTCGAGCCTGGCTTGAAGGGGAAGTCCCAGAGGTCGCCGGCGATGCGGAAGTTCGCCTTGGTCAGCGTCCCGCCGACGAGCGCGTGCTGCAGGTAGACGCGCACGGACTCGGGGATGCCGAGCGGCAGGTAGCGCGCCGCGCGCGCGACCACGCCATTGCTCAAGGTGGCGTCGAGCTCCAGCAGGCCCGGAAAGCGCCCGCCGCGCGCCAGCCCTTGCCCGGGGCCGCTCTTCCAGGTTGCATTGAGTGTGCCTTGCGCGTCGGCGTTGGCCACGCGCGCGTCGACGACCTGAACCTGCAGCGCAGGTTCGGCATTAGGTTTCGGCTCGATGCGCCAGCGCAGCCTGGCCTGAAGCTCGTCCAGCGGCAGCATAGGCTCGGCGAACACGCCGGGCAGGTCGATCGCGCCGTCCTTCATCGCCAGCGTGGCTTGGCCGCCTTTCTCGGTCGCGCTGAGCACGATCGACGCGTTGCGCAGGCCCGGCCGACCGAGCGCCCCCGGCGTTGCCGACGGCTTGGCGTCGAGCGCGAGGCCGCTCAGCCGAGTGCTGACGCGATAGTGGGCCAAGGCGTCGATCGGTCCCTCCCAACTGCCTCGCACTTCGCTGGCAATGCCCCTGGGCGCGCACTCGGCGAGCAGCGCGCGCACGGCCTCGCCGATGGGCAGACGCTCGGCGGTGCTGGCGATCACGGCGAGGTCGAGCCGGCCGGCATTGAAGGTGCCGCCGCTCAGGTCGCCATCGGCCGCCTGCGTCCACGTCAGCTCCAGGTCGCCCGCGGGCCAATGCACGCCGTCGCCGGTGGTGAACTCGAAGCCGCGCAGCGACACGCCGCCGCCCTTGGCGTTGCGCCGCATGGCAAAGCGCCCGTGCACCTGTTCGACGACCAGCGGCTCGAGCGTGGCGCCCAGGCGCAGAGCCACTTCCCGCAGCGCCATGTCGAGCGTGACCGCGCTGACTTCGCCGACGCGCAGGTCGAGCCAGGCCCTTAGCGCGCCCGTGCCCTGGCTGAGCTCGAACGGCAGGTCGACGTACTGGCGCAAACGGCTGGCGTCCACGCGCGGCGCGTCGACGAAGGCCTCGCCCGACCAGCGCTGCCAGTCGCTGCCGCGCGCCAGCAAGGGTTGCGAGAACTCGCCGCGCAGGCTGAAGCGCTCGCCCCACTGCGCCTGCGGCGTGGCGTCCAGGCGCAAGCCGTGTTGTCCGAGCGCGTTGCGGGCGACGAAGTCGACGTCGCTGAGTTCGAGCGGCGGCGCGCGGCGCTGCTCGTCGGTCCAGCGCAGCGAGGCATTGCGGATCGCGATCTCATGCTGGCTGAAGAACCAGTCGGCGGCGCCGGAGCCGCCGTCGGTGGCGCGACCGCTGAAGTCGAGGCCGGCGACGAACACGCGGCCGGCGGCGTCGCGCCGCACGTCCAGGCTCGCGCCTTCGATCAGCAACTGCGACAGGCGCAATTCGAAGGCGCCCAGCGAGGCCAGCGCCGACGGCGCGGACACCGAGGCCACGACCCGCGAGACATGCAGCGCGGGGCGCAGCTGGGCATCGAGAAGGTCCACGTCTCGCAACTCGACCGTTGGCACCCAGCCGCTGGAGCGGGCCTCGATGCTGCCGATGCGCACCGGAACCCCGAGTGCCTCGCTGGTCTTGGTTTCGAGCAGCGGGCGCCAGCGATCGATGTGCGGCAGAATGAACCAGTGCGTGGCCAGCCAGGCCAGCAGCAACAGGCTGAAGACCGCCACCGACAACCAGGCCACGGCACGCACCAGCGCTCTTGCGACGCGGCGTCGACGCGGCACGGAAGCAGGGGCAGTGAAGGGCGCGAAGGTCGACATGGCGAATCGGGAATACCGGCCGGGCCGGGGCAGGGCTGTGGGGAGATCGCGATCGTCGGGCCTCGCCCCATGGCCCGATCCCTCGCTGTACCGCGGTTCAATCTAGCACGTCGCCGCGCCATGGATGCTCGGACGCTGGAAGACAAGCTCCCGTCGGCGAACGCCGACCACAGCCGTTTCGTCCAGCGCGTGCGGCGGCGCTACGCCGACGACCTCGCCCTCCTGCCGGCGGGCCTGCCCGACTTTGCCGTCATCGTGGCGCTCGTCGAAGCTCTGCAAGTTCGTGGCCGCTCGTTGCCGCAGGCGCTGCGCGTGGCGCGCCATCTGGTGCTTGAGCGGCTCGCCGTGCTCGATGTGGAGCAGGGCGCCGAGATGCAGGGCATCACCGGTGCGATGACTGCGCTCGCCGAGGCGACGCTCGACCTCGCGCTCGTCCACGCATGCGCCGAACAAGACCGGCGCTACGGCGCGCCGCTGGACGCCGCCGGCGAACGCATCGAGTTCTGGGTCGTCGGCATGGGCAAGCTCGGTGCGCGCGAGCTCAACGTCTCGTCCGACATCGACCTCGTCTACGTTTACGAGGAAGAAGGCTACACCGCCGGGCCGCAGGTCGTGAGCGCGCACGAGTACTTCGCCCAGCTGGCACGCGGCCTGTACACGTTGATCGGCGAGAGCACCGACGACGGCAACGTCTTCCGCGTCGATCTGGCGCTGCGCCCGAACGGCAACTCGGGCCCGCCGGCGGTGAGCCTGGCGATGCTCGAAGAGTACTTCATGGTCCAGGGCCGCGAGTGGGAGCGCTTTGCCTGGCTCAAGAGCCGCATCGTCGCCCCGCGCGCCAGCGTCGCCAGCGGCCGCGCGCTGGCCTTGCGCAGCACGGTGACATCGTTCGTCTACCGGCGCTATCTCGACTACGGCGTCTTCGAGGGCCTGCGCCAGCTCCATCGCAAGGTGCGCGACGAAGCGCAGCGCCGCGCGGCCGGCCGCCCCGAGCGCGCCAACGACGTCAAGCTCTCGCGCGGAGGCATCCGCGAGATCGAGTTCATCGTGCAACTGCTGCTCGTCGTTCGCGGCGGCCAGTTCCCCGAGATCCGCACGCGCTCGACGCTCAAGGCGTTGCAAAAGCTCGCCACCGGCGGCTTGATGAAGCCGGCCAGCGCGGCGCGGCTGGCCGAGGCCTACACTTTCCTGCGCCGCCTGGAGCACCGCATCCAGTATCTCGACGATCAGCAGACCCACCTGCTTCCAGTCGCCGACGCCGACCTCGCGTGGATCGCGCGCAGCATGGGGCCGGCGAGCCCGGCCGGCGCGTGCGAGCTGCTCGACCGGCTTGGCGAGGCGCGCGAGTTCGTCGCCATCGAGTTCGATTCGCTGCTGCACGATGGCCGCACGCCGCATGCCTACGCGCGGGCCGGGTCGTCGCCGGCCGACGGCGGCCAAGCGTGCCGCGCCTGCGGCATGGCGCTGCCGGTGGACAGCGAGGCCTTCCTCGCCCAGTTGCCCGAAGCGCTGGCCGAGCGCATGCGGCCCTGGTGCGAGCAGCCGCGCATCCAGCACCTGCGCGAAGAGAGCAAGCTGCGCCTGGCGCGCCTCGTCAATGGTGCGGCGCAGGCGGTCACCGACGACGCCTGCACGATGGATGCGGCGCTGCGCTTCATCGACTGGATCGACCCGCTGCTGCGCCGCGAGAGCTACCTGGCGCTGCTGGTCGAGCGGCCCGAGGTCCTGCGCCGGCTGCTGCGCCTGCTGGGCTTGGCGCGCTGGCCGATGCGCTACCTGATGCGCCACCCGGGCGTGATCGACGAGCTGGCCGACGAGCGGCTGCTGCACGGGCGCTTCGACGGCGCCGAGTACATCGCCGAACTCGAGGCCCGCCATGAGGCCTGGGAACGCTCGGGCGAGGCGGGCGAGGAGTCGCTGCTCGACACGCTGCGCCGCGCCCACCACGCCGAGGTATTTCGCACACTGGTGCGCGACGTCGAGGGCCACATCACCGTCGAGCAGGTCGCCGACGAACTCTCCGCGCTCGCCGATGCGACGCTGCACTGCGCGATCCGCTGGGCCTGGAAACATCTCAAACAGGCCCATCGCGCAGAGCCCGAGTTCGGCGTCATCGCCTACGGCAAGCTCGGTGGCAAGGAGCTCGGCTACGGCAGCGACCTCGACGTTGTCTTCGTCTACGACGACGCCGACGAGGCCGACGCCGACAAGGCGACCGAGGTCTACGGTGCCTTCGTGCGCAAGCTGATCCCTTGGCTGACGCTGCGCACCGCGGCCGGCGAGCTGTTCGACATCGACACCGCGTTGCGCCCGAACGGCAACTCGGGGCTGCTGGTGACCTCGATGCGAACCTTCGAGCACTACCAGCATGGCCGCGGCAGCAACACCGCGTGGACGTGGGAACACCAGGCACTGACGCGAGCCCGTTTCTGCGCCGGCTGGGCACCGCTCGGCCCCCGCTTCGACGCCGTGCGCTGCGCAGTGCTGAGTGCCCCGCGCGACGCCAGCGCGCTGCGCACCGAAGTGCAGGCGATGCGCGAGAAGGTGCGTTCCGCGCGCCCGGTGCGGGGCGGGCTGTTCGACGTCAAGCACAGCCCCGGCGGCATGATGGACGCCGAGTTCGCGGTCCAGTACCTCGTGCTCACGCAAAGCGCCGCGCAGCCCGAACTGCTGCCCAACGTCGGTAACATTGCGCTCCTGCAGCGCGCCGAAGCCTGCGCGCTGCTGCCGCCCGGCGTCGGCGTTGCCGCGGCCGACGCCTACCGCGAACTGCGCCGGGCCCAGCACCGTGCTCGGCTGGACGAGCAGCCGACGCAGATCGCGCCCGAGGCGATGGCACGCGAGCGCGATGCCGTGCTAGCGCTTTGGCAAGCGGTGTTCGGCGCCGCGTCGTGACCGCGGCGCTATGGCGCCGGCCGGGCTGGGCCTGGTGCGCGGTGGCTGCACTGCTGGGGCTGGGCAGCGCCATCGCTTACAGCGTGCCGGCGGCGGCGCTCGAGTGGCAACCCGGTCTCGCCGCGAGCGAGCCGTGGCGCGCATTCAGCGGCGCGCTCGTCCACTACAGCACGATGCATATGGCCGGCAACGCGGCAGGCATCGTGCTCGTTGCAGCGCTCGGCGTGGCCGCGCGTGCGCCGTGGCGGCTTGCACTGGCCTGGATCGCGGCTTGGCCCTTGACGCAGCTCGGGCTGCTCGTGCAGCCCGAGATTGCGCACTACGGCGGCCTCTCCGGGCTGGTGCATGCCGCGGTGGCGATCATCTGCGTGTACCTGATCGGCGCAGGCCACCGCGTGCTCGGTGGCGCGATGCTGGCCGGCGAAATCGTCAAGGTGCTCAGCGAGGCGCCGTGGGGCGCGCCACTGCGCCATCCCGAGGGCTGGGACATTGCCGTCGCGCCACTCGCACACGCCAGCGGGCTGATCGCCGGAGTGCTCTGCGCGCTTGTCGCCGAGAGCCTGGCACGGATGCTGCACAGGAGGGAGCACGGGCGGGCATCCTAAAATAGCCAGTTCCCCTCCCCATGACCTTGCCAGGAGCACCATGGCCTCGACCGACACCTCACTGATGGCCAATGCCATCCGCGCACTGGCGATGGAAGCTGTCCAGCAGGCCAACTCCGGCCACCCCGGCGCGCCGATGGGCATGGCCGACATGGCCGTCGCGCTGTGGGGCCGCCACCTGCGCCACAACCCGGCGAATCCGCACTGGGCCAACCGCGACCGCTTCGTGCTGTCGAACGGCCACGCCTCGATGCTGCTCTACGCGCTGCTGCACCTGACCGGCTACGCCCTGCCGATGAGCGAGCTGCGCAATTTCCGCCAGTTGCACAGCAAGACGCCAGGCCACCCCGAGGTCGGCATCACACCGGGCGTCGAGACCACCACCGGCCCGCTCGGGCAGGGCCTGACCAATGCGGTCGGCATGGCGCTGGCCGAGAAGCTGCTCGCGCACGAGTTCAACCGCGAAGGCCACGCAATCGTCGACCACCACACGTACGTGTTCCTCGGCGACGGCTGCCTGATGGAAGGCATCAGCCACGAGGCGAGCGCGCTCGCCGGCGCG
>CAIKUF010000027.1 GCA_903830565.1 uncultured bacterium
ATGGCGCTGGCCGAGAAGCTGCTCGCGCACGAGTTCAACCGCGAAGGCCACGCAATCGTCGACCACCACACGTACGTGTTCCTCGGCGACGGCTGCCTGATGGAAGGCATCAGCCACGAGGCGAGCGCGCTCGCCGGCGCGGGGACGCTCGGCAAGCTGATCGCGCTCTACGACGACAACGGCATCTCGATCGACGGCAAGGTCGCGCCCTGGTTCATCGACGATACGGCAAAGCGTTTTGAGGCCTACGGCTGGAGAGTGATCGCCGCCGTCGACGGGCAGGACGCGAGCGCGGTCGATGCTGCGATCACGGCCGCCCAGGGCTCTGCCCGGCCGACGCTGATTCTCTGCAAGACGACCATCGGCAAGGGATCGCCCAATCGCGCCGGCACCGCCAAGGCGCACGGCGAGCCGCTTGGGGGCGACGAGATCCGGCTGACGCGCGAGGCACTCGACTGGCAATATGAGCCGTTTGTCATCCCGGAAAGGGTCTACGAACTGTGGGACGCCCGCCTGCGCGGCCTCGAAGCCGAGACGCGCTGGGTCGAGGCCTTCGAAGCCTACGGCAAGGCCTACCCGGAACTGGCGCTCGAACTCGTGCGCCGCATGAACGGTGAGCTTCCCGCGGGTTGGGCGCAGGCGGCCGTCGACGCGGCCATCGCCGCGCACACCAAGGCCGAGACGGTGGCCAGCCGCAAGGCGAGCCAGCTCGTGCTGGAAAGCTTCACGCGCGCGCTGCCCGAACTGCTCGGCGGCAGCGCCGACCTGACCGGCTCGAACCTCACCAACACCAGCAGCACGCCAGCACTTCGCTTCGGCGATGACGGCGCGCCCAACGGCGGGCGCCACATCAACTACGGCGTGCGCGAATTCGGCATGGCGGCGATCATGAACGGCATCGCGTTGCACGGCGGCTTCATCCCCTACGGCGGCACCTTCCTCACCTTCAGCGACTACAGCCGCAACGCGATCCGCATGGCGGCGCTGATGAAGCAGCGCTTGATCCACGTCTTCACGCACGACAGCATCGGCCTCGGCGAGGACGGCCCGACGCACCAGAGCATCGAGCACGCGGCGTCGCTGCGGCTGATTCCGGGGCTGGACGTCTGGCGCCCGGCCGACACCGCCGAGACCGTCATCGCCTGGGCCTGCGCGATCGAGAACCAGGCCCGCCCGTCGGCACTGCTGCTGAGCCGGCAGAACCTTCCCTATGCGCCGAAGAGCGACCTCGGCGACATCTCCAAGGGCGCCTACGTGCTCGCCGAGCCAACCGAGGTCGGCCTGCGCGGCAAGGCGCGCGCGGTGATCATCGCCACCGGCTCCGAGGTGCAGCTCGCGCTGCATGCGCAGCAGTTGCTGGCCGAGCGCGGAATCGCAGTGCGCGTGGTCAGCATGCCATCGACGACGGTGTTCGACCGCCAGAGCCTGGCCTACCAGCAGCAGGTGCTGCCCAAGGGCGTGCCGCGCATTGCGGTCGAAATGGGCGTGACCGATGGCTGGTGGAAGTACGGCTGCGCGGCGGTGGTCGGCATCGACACCTTCGGCGAGTCGGCCCCGGCGCCGGTGCTCTTCAAGCTCTTCGGCTTCACGGCTGAGAATGTGGCCGACACGGTTCGCAAGGTTCTTTCCAAGTAACTCCCTCAAGGATCAGATCATGACCATCAAAGTTGCCATCAACGGCTACGGCCGCATCGGCCGCAACATCCTGCGTGCCCACTACGAAGGCGGCAAGAAGCACGACATCCAGATCGTCGCCATCAACGACCTGGGCGACCCCAAGACCAATGCCCACCTGACCAAGTACGACACCGCGCACGGCATCTTCCCGGGCGAGGTGGCGGTCGACGGCGACTACATGGTGGTCAACGGCGACCGCATCCGTGTGCTTGCCAACCGCAACCCCTCCGAGCTGCCCTGGGGCGAGCTCGGCGTCGACGTCGTGATGGAGTGCACCGGCTTCTTCACGACCAAGGAGAAGGCTTCGGCGCACCTGCGCGGCGGCGCGAAGAAGGTGATCATCTCGGCGCCCGGCGGCAAGGACATCGACGCCACCATCGTCTACGGCGTCAACCACGGCGTGCTCAAGTCGAGTCACACCGTGGTCAGCAACGCGAGCTGCACGACCAACTGCCTGGCGCCGCTGGTCAAGCCGCTGAACGACACCATCGGCATCGAGAACGGCCTGATGACGACCATCCACGCCTACACCAACGATCAGGTGCTGACCGACGTCTACCACGAGGATCTGCGCCGCGCCCGCAGCGCGACGATGAGCATGATCCCGACCAAGACCGGCGCCGCCGCCGCGGTCGGCCTCGTGCTGCCCGAACTCAACGGCAAGCTCGACGGCTACGCGATGCGCGTGCCGACGATCAACGTCTCCATCGTCGACCTCTCGTTCATCGCCAAGCGCGACACTTCGGTCGAGGAGATCAACTCGATCATGAAGGCCGCGAGCAGCGGCGAACTCAAAGGCATCCTCGACTACAACACCGCGCCGCTGGTGAGCGTCGACTTCAACCACAACCCGGCCTCGTCGACCTACGACGCGACGCTGACCAAGGTCAGCGGGCGGCTGGTGAAGGTGTCGAGCTGGTACGACAACGAATGGGGCTTCTCCAACCGCATGCTCGACACGACCGTCGCCCTCGTGGCGGCGAAATAGTTCACGCCGGGCGTTGCCACCGCGGCGATAGTTGAGGAGCGGTCCGGGCGAATCGCTAGACTCGGATCCAAATTTCTCGACAAGTCCTGGATCTGTGATGCGCCTACCCCTGCTGCCTTCGCTCGCTCTCGCGGTCGCGTTGCTGGCGCCGCTGTCGATGCAGGAGCCGCGCGCTGCGGTGCAAGAGCCCGAGCGGGCGCGGGTGATCGTTACTTTCAAAGCCAGCTCACTGTTGGCGCGCCGCCCAATCCTGGCGGCGGACCGAAGTGCTTCTGCCGCGGCGCAGGTCGGCGCAGAGCGGGCGAGCGTGCTCGGCGGGCGCCTGGGGCTGACACTGCGCGGCGGACGCCACGTGACCGATCGCACGCAGGTGATGTTCGCGAGCGGCATCGGCTCGGATCAACTCGCTCGCCGCCTGGCGGCCGACAGCGATGTCGAGTCGGTCGTCGTCGATCAGCGGCGCCATGCCCTTATCGCGCCGAGCGACCCGCTGTACGCCGACGGCCAGCCGGCGGCGCCTGGGCCGGCGGTCGGTCAGTGGTACCTGCGCGCACCGGCCGGTGCGGTGCAGTCGGCGATCGATGCCGAGTCGGCCTGGGCCGTCACCACCGGACGGCCGAGCGTGGTGGTTGCGGTGCTCGACACCGGTGTTCGCTTCGATCACGTCGACCTGAAGGCCGTGGCCAGCGGCGGCAACCTGCTGCCGGGCTACGACATGATCAGCGATGCGACGATCGCCAACGACGGCAGCGGCCGCGATGCCGATGCCAGCGACCCGGGCGACTTCGTCACCGCGGCCGAGATTGCGGCCCATCCGACCCTATTCGCCGGCTGCACGCCGACGGACAGCTCGTGGCACGGGACGCAGACGGCGAGTCTCATCGGCGCGTTGACCGACAACGGCATCGGCATGGCCAGCGTCGGCCGCCATGTGCGCGTGCTGCCGGTGCGCGTGCTCGGCAAGTGCGGCGGCTACGACTCTGACATCCAGGCCGCGATGCTCTGGGCCGCTGGCATCCACGTGCCCGGCGTGCCGGACAACGCCGACAAGGCGGCGGTCATCAACCTAAGCCTCGGCGGCGACGGCACCTGCGGCGGCGGCAACGACTATCCGGCCGTCGTTGGCCAGGTCATCGCGGCCGGGACGGCGATCATCGCCGCGGCAGGCAACAGCGTCGGGCAAGCGGTGGGACTGCCTGCCAACTGCCCCGGCGTGATTGCCGTCGGCGGGCTGCGCCATGTGGGCACCAAGGTGGGGTACTCGGACGTCGGGCCCGAGATCGCGCTCAGTGCGCCGGCCGGCAACTGCATCAACACGACGGCCGGCCAGCCTTGC
>CAIKUF010000028.1 GCA_903830565.1 uncultured bacterium
AGCATCGCATCGACGGCCTCGACCAGCAGCACCGTCGTGTGGGTCCGCTCGGCGGCGCTCGCGCCCATCAGAAGCTGAAGCCCTTGAGGGCGTCGGGCATCTCCGACTGCATCACCTGCGCCTCGTGCTCGGCGTAGGCGGTGGCGTCCCACAGCTCGAAGTGGCTGCCCATGCCGAGCAGCATCACGTCGCGCGTCAACTTGGCCGAGGCGCGCAGCTCGGGCGAGACGAGCACGCGCGACGCGCCGTCGATCTCGACGTCCATCGCGTTGCCCAGGAACACGCGTTTCCATCCGCTGGCCGACATCGGCAACGCGGCGACGCGATCGCGAAAGGCTTCCCAGGCCGGGCGCGGAAACACCATCAGGCAACCCTGCGGGTGCTTTGTCAGCGTAAGTTTGCCGTTAGCGGTGGCCTGCAGCACGTCGCGGTGACGCGCGGGAACGGCCACGCGGCCCTTGCCATCCAGCGTCAGCGCAGAAGCGCCCTGAAATACGAAATTCGCCACCCCGCCTCCGCCGCCGCATGCGTCACGAAAAGGCACAAAAGTGCACTTTTCACCACTCTAACGCATGCGAACGCCGGAAGCAACGCCGGAAGCAAGAAAAAATCAATGAAATCAAATACTTAGCGTGCGTTTGAAAAAGACTTCGGGCGAAAATCGCTGCAAAAATAAGGACTTGCGCTGCGCAGTGAAAGTAACGGGTGAGATTCCGGCGTCCCGCGGCGACCGGGGCTGCAGCACTGATTTCCCGATCCGGTGGGCATGTCGACCCTGCGCCCGGCGCGCCCGGAGTGCTTGCCTTTGGCGTGCTCGGTAAACTGGTCGGTCAAGGCTTTTGGGCCGGCACGGAGTTCACGCTGTGCATCGAAGACCAAGCAACACGTGTGCCATCTTCCGTCTCCTGCATACGAGCGCATTGCAACGCAGTCCGTCATGCCCGACGATCAACGCTCCCGTCCAGCGGACGTGCGCCGCCGTGAGCGGCCCCACTTGGCGCTTCGCCGAACACGCACCGTGCAACCGCGGGCTGTAGCAGCCCTCTTGTGCCTGCTGGGCGTCGTGCACGCGCACGCGGGGCGGCCGATGGCCACCGACGACACTCGCACCGTGCCGCACGGCGAATGCCAGATCGAAGCCTGGGGCCAGAGCGTCGAAGCCATACGCTCGCAGGTCGTCGCGCCAGCGTGCGGCGTCAGCGACAGTGTGGAGTTCGACGCCGCGGCATCCCGCAATCAGGGCAGCAGCACGACGGTCGACGCGCTGAGCGCGGGCCTGAAATGGGTGCCCAGCAGTGCCACGCTCGAGACCGCGCTCGGCACCTTCGCCGTCGGCGCCGAGGCTGGCGTCTTCTGGGCCCGCGATGCACAGCGAGGATGGCACGGCGATAGCGTCGCCATTGCCGCGCTGACTTCGCTGGCCATTGGACCGGCATGGAACCTCTACGCCAACTTGTTCACCACTCGCAGCCTCACCGACAGCACGCACAGCAACGGCCTTCGCATGGCCGTGGCCTGGCAACCCGAGCCGCGCTGGTTGCTTTTCGCCGAGGGTCTTGCGACCCGCGGCTCGAAGACGATCGGCAACGCCGGGCTGCGCTTCTGGGCCGTGCCTGACACGCTGGGCCTTGACATCGTCGCGTCACGTGCGGGCTCCGGCGCGGTGGCAGTGAGCGTCGGCCTCGGCTGGTACGGGCTTCGCCTTCCCTAGCCTCGGTCTTGCAGCACGCGAGGTGGTTCGCCTTGCGTCGGCGTCAACCTATTTGGATGGACCCTATTCCACAGGTGCGCCGACCCCTTTGGCCGCATGTACTGCACCTCCTCGCGGCGCAGACTGACGATCGTCTCGACCGCCTTCATCCCGACGCACGCGCGGGCGAACTCGGGCCCACGCTCACGCAATGAAGGGGACGGCGAAGGCATCCAGCGCGCGATCAACACCCGCACAGGCTGCGCAGACAGGTCGCGCATCAGCCTCGCCGCTGCACGCCCGGCCGTGGCTGCGCCGCAGCGTCCCAAGCCGTGCCATCGAACCACGGGTCGCCGCGCAGGTAGGCGGCCAGCATCGCGAGCGAGTCCAGGCCCCAAAACAAGCGGCCATCGACCTCGACCGTCGGCACACCAAAGACGCCGCGCGACGCAGCGTGCGCAGTGGCGTCCTTCAGAGCCAGCTTCACGTCGTCGTCCGCGGGGTCGCGCTGCGGGGCCAGCGCATCGCGCAGCGTCTTGAGCCGCTGCGGGTCGTTTGCATCGGCGCCGCCATGCCAGACATGATGGAACAACCGCTCGCAGACACGCCGGCTCGGCGTACTGCCGGCCGGTGCGCAGGCAAGCGCGAGACGAAGCAGCGCGAGCGGATTGAACGGATGCTGCACCGGCACGTCGATCGTCACGCCATGCTCGTGCGCCAGCCAGGCGACCTGGCGAAACGTCCACGCGCGCTTCGGTTCGATCTCGGCCGGCCCCTTGTTCTCCCAGTGCTGCAACAGGCCGGCGAACAGCACCGGCTGGAAGCTGACCTCGACCGACAGGCCTTCGAGCGCCTGCGGCAGGCGCTCGAAGGCGAGGTAGGCGTAGGGCGAGACGACGTCGAAATGAAAGCGCAGGTGCTTCATGAACTCTCCTCGCGGGCTTTGCGCGGCCTCAGGGTGTGACGTCTTCCACCGGCGCACCGGTCAGCTCGGCAAGCTGCTGCGGTGTCAGTTTGAATACGCCGTTAGGGTGGCCGGCCGCGGCCCAGATGACGTCGAAGCGGAACAGCTCGCGGTCGATCAGCATCACGGGCGCGGTGACGTGCCCGATGGGCGCCACGCCGCCGATCGTGAACGAGGTCGCTGCCTTCACGAACGCCGGGTCGGCGCGCCTGAGCGGCCCGACGCGCGCCGCCACCTTGGCCTCGTCGACACGGCGGTCGCCCGAGGTCACGACGAGCACCGCGGCGTCGTCGCTCTGGCGCCGAAAAACGATGCTCTTGGCGATCTGGCCGACGACGACGCCGAGCGCGTCGGCCGCCTCCTGCGCGGTGCGCGCGGAGGCGTCGAGGTACAGCGGCGCATGCGGGTGGCCACGCGCGGCGAGCGCGTCGGCCACGCGCCGAAAACCCTCGGGGCGCTCGGCCGCGGGCACCTGCGGCGCCGAATCGGAGGCACTCATGCCGCCGCCCGCTTGGCAAGCAAGGCATTCGCCGAGCGCGACACCGGCTTGCGGCCGAGCGCATCGGAGATGAATTTCGCCGCATCCACGAGCGCGTCGAGGTCGATGCCCGTCTCGATGCCAAGGCCACGCAGCATGAACAGCACGTCCTCGGTCGCGACGTTGCCGGTCGCGCCCTTGGCGTACGGGCAGCCGCCGAGGCCGGCGACGCTGGCGTCGAAGGTCGCGACGCCGAGTTCCAGGCAGGCATAGATGTTGGCCAGCGCCTGGCCGTAGGTATCGTGGAAATGGCCGCTCACTTCGGCCAGCGGGTAGTGCTTCAAGGCGCGCTCCAGCGCCGCCTGCGCGCGCCGCGGCGTGCCGACGCCGATGGTGTCGGCGATGCCGCAGTGGTCGACGCCGATGCCCTTCATGAGCCGCACGACGCGCTCGACCTCGTCGGCGCTGACCTCGCCCTGGTAGGGGCAGCCGAGCGCGCACGAGACCGCGCCGCGCACCTTGATGCCGTGCTCGTGCGCCAGTGCGACCACCGGGCGAAAGCGCTCGATGCTCTCTTCGATGCCGCAGTTGATGTTGCGCTGGCTGAAGGCCTCGCTCGCGGCGCCGAAGACGACGATCTCGTCCGGCTTGCACGGCAGCGCGGCTTCGAGGCCCTTCAGGTTCGGCGTCAGCACCGAGTAGCGCACGCCGCCGCGGCGCGCGATGCCGGCCATCACCTCCGCGTTGTCGGCCATCTGCGGCACCCACTTCGGGCTGACGAAGCTCGTCACTTCGATCTCGCGCAGCCCGGCTGCCTGCAGGCGGTGCACGAGATCGATCTTGATCGCGCTGGCCACCGGCTGCGCTTCGTTCTGCAGCCCGTCGCGGGGCCCGACTTCGACCAGGGTCACTTGGCTAGGAAACACCACATCGCCTCCGATGAATCAGACCGCAGCCAGGCGCAACAACTCGCCGCCTTCGTTCACCTGGTCGCCGGCCGCGTACAGCAACTCCTCGACCGTGCCGTCGCGCGGCGCGGTGATGGTGTGCTCCATCTTCATCGCCTCCATCACCGCCAGCGGTTGGCCGAGCTTGACGGCGTCGCCGGGCTGGGCCAGGAAGGCAATCACCTTGCCCGGCATCGGCGCCGTCAACTGGCCGCCTTCGGCAGCGCCGTCGCCGGCGTGCGCGATCAGGTCGACTTCGTGCGCGACGCCCGAGCCTTCAGGCGCGAACACGCTGACCTGCTCGCCGCTCGCGTAGACCGCGAGCGACCAGCGCCTACCGTCGACCGTCACCTCGTGGCCGTCGGCGCCGCGCGGCGTGGTCGCAAATGCCCAGCGCTGCGTGCCGACGACGAGCCACAGCGCGCCGCCGTGCAATCGCTCCAGCGTCACCGCGTGGTGGCGACCCAGCACTTCGATGTCGAAGCGCCGCGTCGACACGCCGTGCAGCCGCCAGCCGTCGGCGCGCGACCACGGGTCAGTCGTTTCGCGCGCGCGCTCCAGCGCCAGCGCATGCGCGACAACGCCGCCGACCACGCATTCCAGCGGCAATGGCGGCGCCTCGAACAAGGCCGCGTGTTCGCGCTCGATGAGCGCGGTGTCGAGGTCGGCCTCGGCGAACGAGCGCGAGCGGACGACGCGGCGCAGGAAGGCGACGTTGGTCTGCACGCCGACGATGTGCGTCTGCGCGAGCGCGGCGTCCAGCCTCGCCAGGGCCTGCGCGCGATCGGCGCCCCAGACGATGAGCTTGGCGATCATCGAGTCGTAGTGCGGCGAGATCGCATCGCCCTCGCCGAAGCCTGAATCGATGCGCACCGCGGCCGGGTCATGGAATGATTGCGCGTCGGCGTTGCGGCGGAAAGCCACGTACTCGGGCCAGCGCGCGACGGCCAGCGTGCCGATCGCCGGCATGAACTTGGCGTCGGGGTTCTCGGCGCAAATGCGGGCCTCGATCGCGTGGCCGTGGATCGCGAGTTCTTCCTGCCGCAGCGGCAGCGGCTCGCCGCTGGCGACGCGCAGCTGCCACTCGACGAGGTCGGTGCCGGTGATCGCCTCGGTCACCGGGTGCTCGACCTGCAGCCGCGTGTTCATCTCCATGAAGTAGAAGCGCAGGTCGCCGTCCGCCGTCGGCTCGGCGATGAACTCCACCGTGCCCGCACCGACGTAGCCAACCGCCTTCGCTGCAGCCACCGCGGCAGCGCCCATCTCGGCGCGGCGCGCTTCGCTCATGCCGGGCGCCGGCGCTTCCTCGAGGATCTTCTGGTGGCGACGCTGCACCGAGCAGTCGCGCTCGAACAGGTAGACGCAGTTGCCATGCGCATCGCCGAAGACCTGAATTTCGACGTGGCGCGGCCGCGTCACGTAGCGCTCGACGAGCACGTGCTGGTCGCCGAAGCTGGCCTTGGCCTCGCGCTGGCACGAGGCGAGCGCGTCCTCGAAATCCTCGCTGCGATCGACGCGCCGCATGCCCTTGCCGCCGCCGCCGGCGCTGGCCTTGATCAGCACCGGGTAGCCGATCGTGTCGGCCTCGGCGCGCAGGAAGGCAGGTTCCTGACGATCGCCGTGGTAACCCGGGACGAGCGGCACGCCGGCTTTGCCCATCAGCGCCTTGGCGGCCGATTTGCTGCCCATCGCCGCAATCGCCGATGGCGGCGGGCCGATAAAGACGATGCCAGCCTCGGCGCAGGCGCGGGCGAAGGCCTCGTTCTCGCTCAGGAAGCCGTAGCCGGGGTGCACCGCCTGCGCGCCCGTAGCCTGCGCCGCAGCGAGGATGCGCTCGGCGCGCAGATAGCTTTCGCGCGCCGACGCGCCACCGATCGCCACCGCCTCGTCGCAGGCCAGCACGTGGCGCGCGTTGGCGTCGGCGTCGGAATACACGGCAACGGTCTTGATGCCCAGACGGCGCGCGGTGGCGGCCACGCGGCAGGCGATTTCGCCGCGGTTGGCGATCAGAATCTTCGTGAACACTTCATTCTCCTTGGGTCGATCGGCTACACGCGCAGCAAGTGCAGCGCGACGTGACCGTGTCGCGGCTTTCCGTAAGTGGTGATGCGGCCGGATTCGTGCAGACTCACGCCACCGCGGTGGCGATCCGGTCGAGTTCGTGGGCAATCTCTTGCGCAATCTTCGCCCGATCCCGCAGGAGCAAGTACGACCACGTGCCGTAGCGCCCATCCCTATTGACGGCGCAGACCCAGCGCTCGGCAGCCGCCGTCTTCTCTTCGAGCCGGTCGTCGAGGCCCTTCGTCTCAACGATGATGCGGCGGTCCTCGTGCCCATCGAGTCGAGCAACAAAGTCCGGCAGGTAGTCGTGCCCCTGTCCGGAATGAACGTAGGGAATCGCAAAGCCGAGGCCGCTGTTCTTCACGAAGCTGCGTACCGCCGGGTGCGTGTCGAGTGCGTAGGCCGCCACACGCTCCCACTGCGAGTCCGGGACAACGTAGTTGACGTGGCTCTTAAGCACCGCGAACGGCTCCTTGCGCGTCGTGTATTCGACATCGGCCGTCGTCCCCGGGCCGCGGTGCTGCTCGACGCGGATGCGCTCGAAGCTGCCCTCCACGGGCTTCATGCAGGCCAGAAATCGCTCGATCATCCAACCGTAGTAGGGTGCCAGAAACACATCGGCCTTCGTCGCCGGGCGGTGCGCGTTGACCTTGGTTGCAACAAAGCGCTCAACCAGCCTGACGAACTGCGGATAGAGCATCGAAGGGTGCACTCGTGAAGCGCCCTCATCCGAGTGCGCCAGGTAGGCCCTGACGAGTTCCCTGGCCGCCTCCGCGACGCGTGTCTGCAACCGATGCTCTTCGCGATAAGCGGCCAGCGAGGCCATGTTCAACTTGCCCGGACCGTACAACGTCGGCCGCCCCTGGTTCGTCGGCAAGCCGGCCTTCATCTGTACTTCCGGCGGGATCTTCGTCGGGTCGATCGTCAGCGGTTGCAAGGCGTCCCAGTCCACCTTGACTTCGCTGCTCGACTCGAAAACAAAACCCTCGACGCGCGGGAAGGTGATCTCCAACGCGGCGCGCTCGGGCAGCGCGCGCACGCGCCAGGTCTTGACCGGCGGCTTGGGTACACCGCCCTTGTTGGCCTTGAACGGGACGACCTGGAACGGGACGCCGAAGACCTGGGCCACCTCCTCCCCCAGCCGTTCATCGTCGCCCTCGCCCTCGGTCTCGTAGCTTGCTCTGCGCAAGCCGCGACCGACCACCTGCTCGCAAAGCAACTGCGACATGAAAGGCCGCAGCCCGACGATGTGCGTCACCGTGTTGCAGTCCCAGCCCTCGGTCAGCATGCCCACGCTGATGATCGCGCGCACATCGCGGCCCGGCGGATGCAAGGGTTTGCAGAGCTTCTCGGCCAGCGCAGCAAAGCCCTCCGGATGGATCGGGCTGCCCTGTCGGTCATGTGGCCAGTCCAGGCGGCCTACCGTGTCCAGCGTGAGCCGCATCCACGCGTTGAGGTCCGACTTGGCCTCGCCCGAATCCGTTTCCGACACCACGTTCGAGTCCACACGGATCGTGTTGACGACGCCATCCTTGTTGCGGAAGTCGGCCAGCCCGGCCGACGGAATTCCCGGCGGTGGCGCGTCTTCGGCGAGCCACTCGAACATCAGCTTGGCGAGCCGGGTGTTCTTGCACACGGCGATGAATACCGGCGGCCGCGGGTCGCTGCTGCTCGCGCTCCATTCGCGCGCCAATTGCTGCCACAGACCGCCGAGCATCACGATCGGCGTGTGGGCATAGCGAAGAATGGCTTCCGGCTTGGCCGCGCTCTTCTTGCCGCCGCGCTCCGACGCCTTCAACTGCGGCAAGATCCAGCGCCAGATGTTGAAGTACCCAGGTATCGATTGACCCGACATGTCTCGCACCGCGAACTGCGGAATCTTGGTCAACCCCGACTCGATGGCTTCCATCAGATCGAAGCTCGACACCACCCACGGGAAGGGCCGGTTGGCCTGCTCGCCGACGCGGCCCAGGAAGTAGGGCGTCGCGGAAAAGTCTACGCACGCGTTGATGCCGACTTGCTTGTGCACCCGGTCCAGCCCCTCGACCCAGACGGTGGCTTCTTTGTAGTAGTCCTCGAACCCTTCGTCGTCCGCCTCTTCGAAGTCGTCCGGTTCCTCGGACCGGATGCGATAGGCGTGGTGCGCTTCGTCGTTGAGCACCAACACGTTGGCGCGCCGGCCGGCCTTCAAGCCGAGCACGCGTTCGAGCCAGGCGGCGTCCGACTCCACAAAGCGCGAGCTGGCCACCTGGGCGCGCACCAGCGAGCCGCTGTCGTCCTTCTCTTGCTTCTTCACCTCCAGCAGACCGGCCGCCACCTGCCGCTCGTAGTCGGCCAGCGCCAGGTAGCGCTTGCCCCGCGCCGTGGTCGTCTTGTCGCCGATGCGCACCGTCTCCAGCACATTCACCTCGCGGCCGGTGCGCACCACCTTGGCGGCCGTACCGCCCACCTTGTTGCCGTCTTGCAGCGCGAACACATGCCAGTTCATCACCAGCACCCGGCCCTGGCTCAGCGGGCCCATCAAGTGTGCCGGCACCAGGTCGCGGCTGCGGTACAGGCTGGCCTCCCCGAGCGCCGGGTCGAGCTCGGCCAGGCGGTTGCGGATCGTCACGTTGGGGCAGACCACGACGACCGTGTCCGAGAACAACCGGGCACGGCTGCGATCCTTGCCGCCGGCCACCTTGTTCAAGATGCTCCAGGCTGCCAGCATGCCCATCACCGTGGTCTTGCCGCTGCCCGTCGCCATCTTGCAGGCGTAACGCTGGAACGCCTTCACGCCCTCGGCGCGCTGCTTGTCCGAAGGCTCGTCGAGCGGCACGCCGATGCCTTGCAGAAAGTCGGCCCGCGCCTCGGTCAGAAAGATCACCGTCTGCGCGGCTTCGTGCTGGGCGAAGAAGAGGCGCTTCTCGCGCCCCTCGCGCTGCCAGTAGGCGAGCAATTCGAGCGTGATCTTCGATGCCCCGGGGAAGCCGGCCGCGCGCCACTCGGCCAGCCGCGTGCGAATGCGCGACACCAGCAGCAACTCGATCTGGTAGCCCACGTCCTCGTCCATGCCCTCCTTGGCCACGTCGTAGTTCGGCGGGCGATAGAAGTAGACCGGCTTGCGCCGCCCCTGCACTACCAGCGGCGGCGTGCCCTCCTCGATCTGCCAGTGCCGCTGCGGCGGCAGGAACGGCGAATTGACGATCGGGCTTTCGACCTGGAAGTCAAACATCTCCCACCCCGAAAGCCAGGCAAAGCCCGTCCAGCTTTTCCTTCACTTCAGGATGCACCTCGCCCGGCAACATGCCCGCCGCAATCTCGCTGTATCGCGTGTACGGCAACTCCACTCCTGCCGCTTGAAGGATTGGCGGGATCAGGTCGGTTCTGGCCTTGGTCCGCTTGATGTAATCCGGGTCTGTGAACACGTCGTTCAAGAACGCCGGCAGGTGGTTGTCCGCGATATACCGGCGCATCGCTTGCACGTTCTCTTCATTGCCGGTCACCTTGCGCACGTAGCGCTCGAGCGCAGCAGGATGAAAGAGGTAGCTCTCGATTTCATAGCGCCGCCACCGCAAGCGTTGCAGACCGCTGCCGACGAGAGGGGTCTCGGGGATATTGACGTTGTCGTCACCGTCAAGCAGTACCAGACCCGGCAAGTCCTCGCGCAGCAGGCGGAGCGCTTCATAGTGGTCGCGCGCCTTGATGCCGCCGGCCCCGTCGCGCGGTTCCCAGACGGTGGGCCGCCAGAACAGCCGGGGTTCCAACAACTGCAATGCCGCCTTGTGGCCGAGAACCCGCGCCCACTCGCGCAAGAGCGCAAGATCGGTATAGCCCTCGAGATACAGGACGCCAGGTGCCACCATGGCGCGCATCAGTTCGGCGTTGTCCAGTACCTTGAGCGACCTTATGAGCGCGCGACGCACCTCCGTGTTGGCGACCGGTTTGGGCTCATTCAGCACCACGAACAGTTCCGTCGGCTCGACTGCATCGATGATCACTTCGGAATGCGTTGCAATGACGAGTTGCGAACCGTCGCGTTCGGCTACCGACCGAAGTTCGTGGTAGATCGCATCTTGCAGGATCACATGCAAGTGTGCGTCGGGCTCGTCCAACAACAGCACCGACCCCGGCTTAGCGTGCAAGAACGTCATCAGCAACAACACTTGCTGGAATCCACTGCCGGCACTGGAAATATCCAGCCTCGGTGAGGCCGCATTCCCGGCTGTGGCTCGTCGGTACTCGGCGATGATGTCCGGGCCCGTTCCGTCGGGTGCGGCGAGATCGAAGTCGAACAGTCGCCGGATCACGTCCGTCAGCCGGTTCCACGCATCGGTGTCGTGGTGCGTCAGCAGCAGCAGGTTGCGTATAACCTCGCCCGGTTTGCCCAGCCCCAGAAGCTGTTCGATCTTCGGGCGTTGGTAGACGGGCTCGTCGATCGACAGGCCCGTCATCGGCGGCACGTAGGCCATGCGCGGCGGCGCCGCGCGCAGGTGCGCCGGATCGGTGTCGTTCTTCGGCTTGACATAGATCTGCTCGGTGCTGTCGGCCTCCAACTCCATCACGATGTGACGGCCGTCGTCGAGCCGCACACCGATCTCAATTCGGCCCGAGTAACGACGGTCGTTCCAGAGGAGTTCAAAGTTGCGCAGCGGCACGGCCGAAAACACGCCTCGTGTCATCGGCACCTTGAAGTAGCCGTTGCGCGGATTGAAGTCATTTGCGGTTCGCCAGCGTTCTAGCGCCAATGACCATGTGGCCAACGCCTGAAGCAGCGTCGTCTTGCCTGTGTTGTTTGGCCCTGCGAGCACTACATGCCCGGGCATGCTGAAACGCAAGTCTCCAAACCGTTTGAAGTTGTGCAACGTCAGTTCGGTGATCACGTTCGACCCTCCAGCTTCTTCACCACCAGCAGCTCGTTGCCGCGGTCGTCGATCACTTTCACCGCGATCTGCTTATGCGTGCCGGCGCAAAACGGCGTCGAGGTGTCGCCCGCCAGATGCGCCCACACCGTGTCGTCGAAGTCGGCCTTCAGTGCACGCTTCAGGTTGTCCCACGCCTGCGTGCGCGGGAAGAAGGCTTGGCAGACGCGGAACACCATGCCGTTGTAGTCGGTGTCCAGGAACCAGGCCGGAACGTCCAGCCCCGAGCGGGAGTCGATCTCCATCGTCACCGGGTCGAACACGTCCAGCCCCTGCAGCTTGGCTTCGTAATAGGTCTGGTTCGGTGCGCCGCCCTCGGGCGCGGGCACTTCGGCCACCCGCACGTCGGGTTGGCCGCAGACCGAAAAGATTTGCGACGAGCGCATGTTCTTCAGCAGGTCGCCCATCAGGATGTCGGGCGTCGCCTGCACATAGGTCGTCGGCATGCCCATCGCCGAATACTCGCCGATCGACTGGCGCGCTTTGGGCTCGATGGCAAAGCCGATCACGTACAGGTGCGTAAACTTCTTCGCCGTCGCTTCCTGCCAGGCATTGAGCACCGCCACTTCGGCGATCGCCCCGTGCTCAGGGCCAAAGAGCAGGGCCACCGGTTCCGACGTCTGCAAGGCCAGGCCGCCGTTGGCCGCATCCGCGTCTTCGAGTGCGCCAGCCAGGCCACTGTCGGCGCGCACCAGCGCCTCGGCCGAGAGGTACAAGGTCTTCGCCGGGCGGCGGATGCCCGAAAGCAGCACGGCCCGGCCACCCGGCAAATGCAGCACCGGCGACGAGCGCAGCACCTCGATCATGCGGTCAATGAAGTCTTGCGCGCTGTCACCCTGCGCATCGGGCAGCGGCGCGTCGCCGTCGAAATTGCTCGCCGTCGGAATCGTTGCCTCGAACACGAACGGGCCGCAGACGCGGGTGATGCCGGGCACCGGCTCGGGCCGGTCCACCAGCACCTCGTACTTCGGCGGCTCGCCGTTGGCGATCGAGCCCAGCGTGATGTGCGGCACGACGCCGCCCACCTGTTCGCCCTTGCGGTTCTTCTTCTCCTTGTAGACGAAGCCGCCGGCCGGGCCGCGCTGCGGCTCCTTCAGTTCGTGGTAGGTGAAGGTGGCCGTCAAGAGCCGCTGCCGTGCCAGCGCGAGCGGAACGCGCGAAGTGTCGATCGTGATCCAGCGCCGGCCCCACGATTCGGCGACGACGGCGGTGGTGCCCGAGCCGCAGGTCGGATCGAGGACGAGGTCGCCGGGGTCGGTGGTCATGAGCATGCAACGCTGGATAGCCTTGGTGCTTGTTTGAACTACATACAGCTTCTCCTCGCCGTAACCACTCTGGCGCGTGTCGTCCCAGATGTCGTTCATCGGCTTCAGTGCGAAGTCGTCAAAGTAGCGAACGAATCTGAGAGTCCTCCCAATTGCAATCAGTCGCCTGCTTTTCGCGAGCGCCGTCAGTCCTTCCTTGTCGGTGCTAAAGGTTCGGTTACCGGGCTTAAACACCTCGCCCTCGAACTCGAACTCACGCAAGTCATTGCCCTTCGCTGGCCTAGCACTCGTCAGCGGATGTGGGAAAAAGACGCGGGCGCCCTCGGGCAGTGAGACTTCACCCGAGACCTCTTCCTTGGTCATTGACCGCCTGTGACCGGAAGAATGTTCGACATAGCAAAGGCTGAACTCGTCTTGAAGAGTCCGTGGAAGGAAAAGGGGGTTGTACTTCAGCCCAATCCGGCGCCGTCCATACCAAAGCAAGGAGTCATAGGTGTTGTCGAGTTGGCCACCACCTTTGCCGGTTGTCTTTCTGAACGCAATCTGGCAGGCAAAGTTCTCCGCCCCAAAAACCTCATCCATCACCTCCCGCACATGGTGCAGGTTCTCATCCGAAATCTGCACGAACACCGAGCCACTCTCGGTCAACAGCTCGCGCGCCAGCAGCAGGCGGTCGCGCAGATAGGTCAGGTACGAATGCAGGCCCAGCTCCCAGGTGTCGCGGTAGGCCTTGACCATCTCGGGTTCGCGCGTGAAGGCCTCGTCGTCGTTGTGCGTCACGTCGCGCTTGCGCACGAAGGGCTGGAAGTTCGAGCCGAACTTCACGCCGTAGGGCGGGTCGATGTAGATCATCTGCACCTGGCCGCCCATGTTCTCGTAGTGCAGCAGCGAATTCATCACCACCAGCGAATCGCCGAGCACGACGCGGTTCTGCCAGCCGTTGGCGTGCTCGTAGGCCTTCATCAACTGCTCGGGCAGGCTGCGCTCGGGGTGGCCGAAGAAGTCGTTGATCCAGTCGCCCTGCTGGACGGTCTTGTGGCCCGAGATGGAATCGAGGATGGCCTGCGTCGACAAGCGCTCGTGGATGAAGAGCGGCAGCGTCGGCACATCGAACGACAGGCGCTCGGCCTTGCCGGCCCAGTTCAGGAACGGGCGCGACAAAGCCTTGAGTTCGGCCAAGGCCTCGCGGCCGGCGCGCAGCGGCTCGCTCTGCAGGCGCGTCAGCGTCGCCTGCGCGTCGCGCAGCAGCGCGCTCAACTCGCCGGCCGGCTGGCTGGGTCGGGCCGTTGCGAGTTGCGTCTGCACTTCGGCCAGCGTGGTCTGCACGGCGGCCAGCGCGGCCTGCAGATCGGCAATCCGCGCCTCGCCCTGCTCGCGCGCCGGGTTCAGCGCGTCCCATTGCATCTCGGGCGCGAGCGACGAGTCGTAGCGCCAGGTGGCCGCCCGCTTCTTGTTCCTAAACCGCGTCTGCGCGCCGGCTTCGGGGCGGATCAGCGCCTGCGCTTCGCTGTGCTGGTATGAGGCGGTGGCCGGCGCGGGAGCGACGCTGGCTGAGGGCTCGACAGAGGTCTTCGTGCGCGTGGCCATGAGGTGCCTTGAGTCTTGTCAGTCTTGCGGCGGCAGTGGCGCGGCACACCTGCTGGTGGCACCGCCGGGGCAGCGCATTCGCTTCATGCCGCCGTCGGTTGGATTCTGCGTGAACTTCGCATCGCCTCCACAACAATCATCTTCGCCATCAAGGCTGCAGCACGCGCTTGAGGAAGACGGTGACCGCCACCGCGGCAGTATCGCGCGCCTCGTGGTTGCCTTCGACGCTCGCGCCCTTGGCGGAACAAAGCTCTTGCGTCACGGCCTGCAGTTGCGCCGCGTTCAGCGCCGCGCCGGTGCGCGCATCGTGCACCTTGAGCGTCTGTACATCGGTCTGCAAGGGGCATTCGTCGCGCGTGCGCTGCGCCGCCGGCACGTTGATGCGGCGCGTGCCGTCGAGGTCGAACTTGTGGCGCGCGCCGGCAATGGCGACGAACTCGACCGGCGTGCCCGCCTCGCCGATGCGCTGCGCGTAGTCCTGGCAGGGCTTCATGCCGGCGTAATCGTCGGCGTCGCCGTGCACCCACAGCATCGGCTTGGCGCCGAACACGCCGGGCTTGACGACGAGGCGGCAGATGCCCGCGCAGCCGCCCGAATACACCGGCACATGCGCAGCGAAGCGCAGGCCCGGGGGCGCACTGCCGGCGGCGATGCGCTCGGCCGCCGTGCGCGTGGTGGCGATGCCGCCGCGCGAGAAACCCATGATTGCAATTCGCTGTGGGTCGATTCGCGGATGGCCGGCCAGCAGGCCGAGCGCGGCGAAGGCGTCGGCCACGTCGGCGCCGAAGGGCACCAGGCTCTGATCGTCGGCCGTGCTCTGCACACCGCGCGCCGTGAAGACGTCGATCACGAACGCCGCAATGCCGATGCGGTTGAGTTGCTTGGGCCAGTAGTCGAGCAAGGCCGGGTACAAGCCGCCCGAGCCGTGCACGAGCACGACCGCGGGAACGCGCGCAGTGCCTTCTGGCAGGAAGAGGTGGCCGATCGCGTTCGTCGCCTCGCGCGGACGCGACCGGTCGACGAGGTCGGCGAGCGTGCGCGGCGTGCTGCTGGCAAACGTGTAGACACCGTTGCCGGGTGCCGCACGGAAGTCGGCGACGGGCGTCTGCGCTTGGGCAAGGCCGGCGCAAAAGAACAGCATCCAGAAATGAAGAATCTTCATCCCGTCGCTCCCTTGCTCGCCGGTCTAACGCTCATGATGCGCTGCAACAGCGCGCGCAGGAAGCGCCCCAGCATCCACAGCGTCGCCACCATCGCCGCCAGCATCAGCGCGAGCGCGCCGAAGAATGGCCACGGGTGCGTCCAGGCCAGCCACAGTGCGCCCGGCACGGCGGCATCGCCGAGCAGCGAGAGACCGATGTTCGAGAACGGCTCGGGCGACGTGTTCA
>CAIKUF010000029.1 GCA_903830565.1 uncultured bacterium
ACTGCTCGCCGAAGAGAAGGTGCTGATCGTTCAGGGCACGGGCTTCAACTGGCCGCATCCCGACCACTTTCGTCTCGTCTTCCTACCCAACTCGGACGACCTGAGCGAGGCCATTGCCCGCATCGCGCGCTTCCTCGAGCATTACCGCAAACGCCACAACCACTGAGATCGAAGATGACAACACGAAGCGCCCTGGCGCAGGCTCAGCGATCCGATGTCGAAGCCAAACCCATACAGGCCGGCCTGCTCGGTGCCGGCACCGTCGGCAGCGGCACGTTCAAGGTGCTGCGCCGCAACCAGGAAGAAATTCGCCGCCGGGCCGGGCGCGGCATCGAAATCACGATGGTCTCGCGACGCAATGTGGTGGCGGCCCGGGCGCTCGTCGGCGACGGCGTGCGCGTCGTCGCCGATGCGCGCGAGGTGATCGCCAACCCCGAGATCGACATCGTCATCGAGCTCATCGGCGGCACCGGCATTGCGCGCACGCTGGTGATGGAGGCGATCGCCGCCGGCAAGCACGTCGTCACCGCCAACAAGGCCTTGCTGGCCGTGCATGGCACCGAGATCTTCGCCGCCGCGCGCGACAAGGGCGTGATGGTCGCCTTCGAAGGCGCGGTGGCCGGCGGCATTCCGATCATCAAGGCGCTGCGCGAAGGGCTGACCGCCAACCGCATCGAATGGATCGCCGGCATCGTCAACGGGACGACCAACTTCATCCTCTCCGAGATGCGCGCCAAGGGGCTGGCCTTCGACGTCGTGCTCAAGCAAGCGCAGCGCCTGGGCTATGCCGAGGCCGACCCGACCTTCGACATCGAAGGCGTCGACGCTGCGCACAAGACGACGCTGATGAGCGCAATCGCGTTCGGCATTCCGGTGCAGTTCAACAGGGCGCACGTCGAGGGCATCACCGAGCTGCAGGCGGCAGACATCACCTACGCCGAGCAGCTCGGCTACCGCATCAAGCTGCTCGGCATCACCAAGCGCACCGCGCAGGGCATCGAGCTGCGCGTGCATCCGACGCTGGTACCGGCAACTCGGCTGATCGCCAACGTCGAAGGCGCGATGAACGCCGTGCTGGTGCAGGCCGACGCGGTCGGGACGACGATGTACTACGGCAAGGGCGCCGGCGCCGAACCGACGGCCTCGGCGGTGGTGGCCGACCTCGTCGACATCACGCGATTGCACACCGCCGACCCCGAGCAGCGCGTGCCTCACCTCGCGTTCCAGCCCGACGCGCTGGCGGCAACGCCCATCCTGCCGATGTCGCAGGTGGTGACGGCCTTCTACCTGCGCCTACAGGTGGCCGATCAAGCCGGCGTGCTGGCACGCATCACCGGCATCCTGGCCGAGCCGGGCATCTCCATCGACGCGCTGCTGCAACGCCCGAACAGCGGCGGCGGCGCGAAGACCGACGTCATCATCCTGACCCACGACACCGTGGAAGGGCGCATGGACGAAGCGATCGCGCAGATGCAGGCGCTGCCGACCGTGCTTGCGCCCATCGTTCGCATCCGCAAGGAAGAGCTGAGTTGAATTACGTCAGCACCCGGGGCGATGCCACGCCGCGGCGCTTTTGCGAGATCCTGCTCGAAGGCCTGGCGCCGGACGGCGGCCTCTACCTGCCCGAACGCTACCCGCAGGTCGACGCGGCCACGCTCGCCCGCTGGCGGGTGCTGGGCTACGCCGACCTCGCCTTCGAGATTCTCTCGCTCTACATCGACGACATCCGGCCCGCCGACCTGCGCGCGCTGGCCCGCAAGACCTACACCGCAGACGTGTTCGGCACGCCCGAGATCACGCCGCTCAAGCCCATCGGTACGGGCCTGTGGCTAGAAGCGCTCTCCAACGGCCCGACGCTCGCCTTCAAAGACATGGCGATGCAGTTGCTCGGCAACCTGTTCGAGTTCGAGCTGGCGCGCCGCGGCGAGACGCTGAACGTCCTCGGCGCGACCTCGGGCGACACCGGCAGCGCCGCCGAATACGCGCTGCGCGGCAAGCACGGCGTGCGCGTCTTTATGCTCTCGCCGAATGGACGCATGAGCCCGTTCCAGCAGGCGCAGATGTTCAGCCTGCAGGACGAGAACATCCACAACATCGCCATCGAGGGCGTGTTCGACGAATGCCAGGACATCGTCAAGGCAGTCTCTAGCGACCTCGCGTTCAAGCGCCGCTATCGCATCGGCACCGTCAATTCCATCAACTGGGCGCGCCTCCTGGCACAGGTCGTGTACTACTTCGCCGGCTACTTCAAGGCCACGAAGAGCAACGACGAGGCGGTGAGCTTCGCCGTGCCTTCGGGCAACTTCGGCAACATCTGCGCCGGCCACATCGCGCGCATGATGGGCTTGCCGATCCGCCAGCTGGTCGCGGCGACGAACGAGAACGACGTCCTCGACGAGTTCTTCCGCACCGGCACCTACCGCGTTCGCGGCAGCGCCGAAACGCACGAAACCTCGAGCCCGTCGATGGACATTTCCAGGGCGTCGAACTTCGAGCGCTTCGTGTTCGACCTGCTCGGCCGCGACGGCGCGCGCGTTCGCGAACTCTTCGGCACCCAGATCGCCCGTGACGGCGCGTTCAGCCTCGACACCGCCGCGCGCGCGCGTCTGCCTGGCTTCGGTTTCGTCTCCGGCCGCAGCACGCACGCCGACCGCCTGGCGACGATTCGCAGCGTGTTCCGCGAGTGCGGCGTGACCATCGATCCGCACACCGCGGACGGCGTCAAGGTGGCGCGCGAGCACCTGCAAGACGGCGTTCCGATGATCGTTCTCGAGACCGCGCAACCGGCGAAGTTTGCGGCGACGATCATTGAAGCCCTGGGCCATGAACCCGAGCGACCGCCGACGCAGGAGGGCATCGAGGCGCTGCCGCGGCGGGTGACCGTGATGGCCGCCGATGTGCGCCAGATCAAGTACTACATCGAGACCCAGGTCGAGTGAAGGTCATCGGCTTCTCGGGCTACTCGGGTTCGGGCAAGACGACGCTTGTCGAGGGCGTGATCGCCGGCTTGAAGATGGCCGGGCAGCGCGTGTCGGTGGTCAAGCATGCGCACCACGACTTCGACATCGATCACCCGGGCAAGGACTCGTGGCGCCACCGCCAGGCCGGCGCGTTCGAGGTCGTGATCGCGTCCAGCCGGCGCCTGGCCAAGATCCGCGAGTTCGCGCTCGAGGTGCGGCCGACCGTGCACCAGGTGCTGGCCGAACTCGCCGATTGCGACTGGGCCCTGGTGGAAGGGTTCAAGCACGCCGAGTTCCTGAAGATCGAAGTCTGGCGTGCATCGCTGGGCAAGCCGGTGCAGTACCCTGACGACCCGTACGTCGTCGCCATCGCCACCGACAGCGCGCCGCTGCTGCCGCAAGCCACGGCGCTGCCGGTGCTCGATCTCAATTCTCCCGACGCGGTGGTCGACTTCCTGCTCCAATCAGCCGTCCGCTATGAGTACACCGCCCCCCAAGACTGGCTCGCCGATGCTGACGCTGGAAGAGGCGCTGGCGCGGCTGCTCCGGGCCGCACAGCCGCTGGCTGAAGCCGAAGCCGTCGCCACCTACGACGCCCTCGGCCGCGTGCTCGCGGCCGACGTGGCGTCGCTGCTCGACGTGCCGCCCGCCGACAACACGTCGATGGACGGTTATGCGCTGCGCGCCGCCGACGTGCCGCGGCCCGGCACGGTGCTGCCGGTGAGCCAGCGCATCCCCGCCGGCGCCGTCGGCACCGCCTTGCAACCGGGCACGGCGGCGCGCATCTTCACCGGTGCCCAGGTGCCGGCCGGCGCCGACGCGGTGGTGATGCAGGAAAGGTGCGAACTCGTCGAAGGCGGCGTGCGCGTGGACATTGTTCCCGAGTCGGGTCAGTGGGTGCGTCGCCGCGGCGAGGACGTGCGGCAAGGCAGCATCGTGCTGGCCCATGGCGCGCGGCTGACGCCGCAGGCGCTGGGGCTGGCGGCATCGGTCGGCGCGGCGACGCTCAGCGTCGCGCGGCGGCCGCGCGTGGCGCTGTTCTCCACTGGCGACGAACTGGTGATGCCCGGCGAGCCGTTGCGCCCGGGCGCGATCTACAACTCGAACCGCTTCACGCTGCGCGGCCTGTTGCAGTCCTTCGGCTGCGAGTGCGTGGACCTGGGCATCGTCCCCGACACGCTGGCCGCGACGCAGGGCGCGCTGCGCCGGGCCGCGGCCGGGTGCGATCTGATCGTGACCTCGGGCGGCGTCTCGGTCGGCGAGGAAGACCATCTGCGCCCCGCCGTGCAGGCCGAGGGGCGGATCGACCTGTGGCAGGTCGCGATCAAGCCCGGCAAGCCGCTGGCCTTCGGCGAGGTGCGACGCGGCGATGCATCCAGCGCCTGGTTTATCGGCCTGCCGGGCAACCCGGTGTCGAGCTTCATCACGTTCCTGCTCGCTGTGCGGCCGCTGCTGCTGCGCCTGCAAGGGGCGCAGCCCGACGCGCCGCCTGCGCTTTCGGTCATCGCGGACTTCGACTGGCCGCGCCCCGACCGCCGGCGCGAGTTCCTGCGCGTGCGACGCAATGCCGTGGGGGCGCTGGAACTGTTCCCGAACCAAAGCTCTGGCGTGCTGACATCGACGGTGTGGGGCGACGGCCTCGTCGACAACCCTGCCGGGCAGGTCATCCGGCGTGGCGACGCGGTGCGCTACATATCGTTCGCGGATTGGTTGGCATGAGTGCAAGCATCGAAGTTCGGGTGCGCTACTTCGCGTCTTTGCGCGAGGCGTTTGGCGCTACCGAAATTCTGGTCGCCGAAGCCGGCGCCACGGTGGGCTCGATTCGCGACGCATTGATTGCGCGCAGCCCGGCCCATGCGCAGGCTCTGGCGCGCGGGCGCGCGGTGCGCACGGCGCTGGACCAGACGCTGTGCGGCGAGGCCGCTGTCGTTCACGACGGTGCCGAACTCGCGTTCTTCCCGCCGGTGACCGGAGGCTGAAGTGGTCACGTTCTCTCGCATTGGGAAGCTGTCCGATTACGGTCCGTTGCGGTCGCTCCTGGTACACGGTTTCGCGCGGGCCATGGACGATGGGTGCCCGCCGCTGCTCGTGTCCCCCGGGCCGGGCTTCGCCCGTCCCTCCTCCTTTACCTCGCTGCGGCAGGCACCCA
>CAIKUF010000030.1 GCA_903830565.1 uncultured bacterium
CTCTTCGTCACCAGTTCGCTGTGCATCGCACTCGCGCAGATGCACACCCATCGGGGTGGCGATGCGCAGGCCGATCTGGCCGCCGCCGCGCTGCGCGCTGTGCGCGGCACGCTGGTCAATCCGCTGCCGTGGGCAATCGGCCTGGGTGCGCTGTTCTCGCTCGCCGGCTGGACGCTGCCCGGCGCGCTCGGCCAGATCGTCAAGATGCTCGGCGACGCGGCGACGCCGGTGGCGCTGTTCACGATCGGCGCGGTGCTCTGGCGCGCCGGGCAGCACGCGCGCACACGAACACCGCCGTCGCAATACGTCCCGGTGGCATTGTTCAAGCTCGTGCTGCATCCGCTGCTGATCGCGGGTGCGGGGTTGGCGGCGCAGGCCGTTGGCGCGCCGCTGTCGAAGTTCGAGCTCACCGTCCTCGTGCTCACCGCCGCGCTGCCAAGCGCGAGCAATGTGTCGCTGCTCGCCGAGCGCTACGGGGCCGACAATGGCCGCGTGGCCCGCATCATCATGACCTCGACCGTGCTCGCATTCGCGAGCTTCTCGGCGCTTGCCTGGGCACTGGGCATTCAAGCAACACCCTGACGATTTCATGAGCCCATTGAAGTCTTCCGACGGCTCGGCGCCGGTCGCCGTCGTGAGCGCGATGCACGAAGAGCTGCGTGCGCTGCTGCCACTGATGGACGGCGTTAGCCGCGTCGCCCGCGCCGGGCGCGAGTTCCACCTCGGGCGCCTGCACGGGCAGCCGGTGGTGCTGGTGCTGAGCGGCATCGGCAAGGTCGCGGCGGCGACCACGGTGTCGGTGCTGGCAAGCGAGTTCAAGCCGCGGGCGCTGCTCTTCACCGGCGTCGCCGGGGGCCTGGCGGATGGCGTACGAGTCGGCGACGTCGTGCTGGCGCGCGATCTGATGCAGCACGACATGGACGCCTCGCCACTGTTCCCGCGCTACGAGGTCCCGCTCACCGGGCGGTCGCGTTCCAGGCCGACGCCGCGCTCAGCGATGCCCTCGTCAGCGCGGCCTTGCAATGCCTGGCCGACGCGCCGCACGCACTGGGCGAGGACCACCTGGCCGCGTTCGACGTCGCCGCGCCCCGCCTGCACCAGGGCCTCATCATCAGCGGCGACCGCTTCGTCGCCACCGCAGCCGAGAGCGCGGCGCTGCGGCTCGCGCTACCCGACGCACTGGCGGTCGAGATGGAAGGCGCCGCGGTGGCCCAGGTGTGCGCCGACTTCGCGCTGCCGTTCGCGCTGCTGCGCGCGATCGCCGACCGCGCCGACGACAGCGCGCACCGTGACTTCCTGCGCTTCATCAACGAAGTCGCGAGCGTGCTGACGAGGCTGATTGTCGGCGCCGCGCTGACGCTGCGGTAGGCCAAGCCCTGACGCAGCGTCAGCGGCCGCAGCCGCTTCAGGTGACGCCGCGCGCCGGCGCGCCGAGCTCGCTACACCGCCGGGCAAACCACGCATCGAGGCCGGCGTCGTTGAATTGCGCCGCGAGCGCGTCGGCCGTCTCCTGCGCCGTCCGCGCCTCATCGGCCAGCGCGAGATCGCGGCACGCCCGCGCGCGCTCGAGTTCGATGAAGGCGCGATCGACCCGCTCGGCCTGCGCGTTGTCGTTGGCGTCGAGCAGCGCCAGGCCGCGCAGCGCATGCTCGCGGGCCTGCGGCGCGTCGCCGAGCGCGTTGGCGACCATCGCGCGCAGGTAGGCTGCGCGCTCGTGGTGAACCCAGGTTCCCGCGCGCAGCCAGAAGCGCTCGGCAATCTGCGCGGCAACGGCCAGCGTCGTTCGCAGCGTCTCGTGCTTCAGCTCTTGCGCAGGCCGCTCCAGCAAGCTGGAGGCGATGTTGTTCGTGCAGACGGCGACTGCGGCGTCGAGCGGCCCGGCCGCCTGCCACGACGCCGCCGACAGCCCACGAAGGGCCGCGGCCGCTGCGTCGACGGCAGCCGCCCACGGCAGCGTCGGCAACCGAAACGCGGTGGCGGTAAGCGCGACCACGTCCTGCGCCTGATCCTGCGCCACGCCCGCGGCTGCGGCCAGCCCGTCGCGCAGACGCGGCGCCTGCGCAGCATCGCCGGCCAGCAGCGCCGCGGTAGCGGCCTGGCGCCACAGCGCCTGCGGCACCTGAGTGCCGGCGACTTGCAGCAGTGGGCCGAACATCGCATGCGCCTCGGGCCATGCGCCGCGCTTCTCGCCGAGCGCATGGTTGAGCAGGAACGCGTAGCCGGGCCAGCGCTCGGGCGCCAAGTCCGAAGGTGCGATCCGGCGCAGCAATCCGGCCGCGCGGGCCGGGTCGTCATCGTGGCAGGATTGGACTTCGTCGAGCAGAGTCGTTGCGGTGTCGGTCATCGTTGCCCCTTTCGTCGGGCAAACTGTAGCCAAGGAACCGCCATGTCTGCACGCCTCTTCGTCGATCTCCCTTTGCTGACCGGCAGCGATCTGGCCCTGCCCCCCGGGCCGGCGCGCCACGTGCAGGTGCTGCGCCTGCAGCCGGGCGCCGGCTTAACGCTCTTCGACGGCCGCGGCGGCGAATTCGCGGCCACCGTGACGCACATGGGGCGCAGCGACGTGCGGGTGCGCGTCGGCGCACATGACCCCGTCGAGCGCGAGCTCGCGCTGCCGGTCACGCTCGCGGTCGGCATGCCGGCCAACGACCGCATGGACGCGCTGGTCGAGAAGGCGACCGAGCTCGGCGTCGCGGCCATTGTTCCATTGACGAGCGAGCGCTCGTTACTCAGGCTGCACGCCGAGCGCGCCGAGAAGCGCCTCGCGCACTGGCGTGGCGTCGCCATCGCCGCCTGCGAGCAGAGCGGGCGAACGCGCGTCCCGGTGCTGTCGCCCGTCGCCACGCTGGCGGCCTGGCTGCAGGCCTTGCCGCCGCCGGGTGCCGGTGCGCGCTGGCTGCTCAGCCCAGACGCGGCGGGCGCGTTGATGCCGCTGGCGGCGGCGCAAGCCGCGAGGCGCGAGGCGGTGCTCGTGCTCAGCGGCCCTGAAGGCGGCCTGAGCACGGACGAAGAAGCGCTCGCACGGCGCTTCGGCTTCACGCCGGTGGGCCTGGGCGCGCGCGTGCTGCGCGCCGACACGGCGCCGCTGGCGGTGCTCGCCTGCCTGGGCTTGTCGAGCGGCTAGAGTTCAGCTCATCATCAACGTTAGGCGCCCGACGCCGGGCAGCCGCAGCATTTCGAGGTGCGGAATGCCGTCCTCCAGATACGTCTGGCCGACCGGTTCGAAGCCGAACTCGGCGTAGAAGCGCGAAAGGCGCGCCTGCGCCGAGATACGGATGCCCTGCCCCGGGTGCAGGCGCGCGCTGTGCACGATGACCCTGCGCACCAGTTCGCGGCCCAGGCCAACGCCGCGTGCCGGCGCGGTCGTGATCACACGCCCCATCGATGGCTCGGCGTACTTCGCGCCCGGATCGAGCAGCCGCGCGTAGGCCAGCGGCTCGGCATGCGAGGGCGACCACGCCGCGATGTGGTGCGCGAGCTCGTCGTATTCGTCGGCGTCGAGATAGGCGCAATCCTGCTCGATCGCGAACACCTGCTGGCGGGCACGGTAGATGCGGGCCAGCTCGGCGGGGCGCAGTTCGGCAAAGCGGCTGATTCGCCAGTCGATTTCCCGTGGACGCGTCATCTCGAATCGGCGCCAAGCCGTGCTATTTCCCAAGCAGAGTTTGCACTGTCATCCAAGATGCCGTCCCGCCCAAAATGGACGCTTGCGGATTCGACGGCGGCGACAGGCCAAGACTCTTTTCCTTGGCGTCGATCGCTTTGCGCGTCTGCGCAAACCAGGGCTGCAACATCAGCTGCCCGGAGAAATCAGAGCCAAGTAACGTCTCGACGAAGTAGGTGTTCCGGCTCTCGAACGTGCATCCGAACGATGATCGATCAGCCGCCGCGGCTGTGAAGATGACGCGATTCGGCGATTTCAGGGCGTTGATAAAGGACCCCGAGTAGCAGGCCGACAGGATGACCAATGTGGGCGTTTCGCCGAGCTCGTCCAGCCACGTTGCAAGCTCGAACGGACGAATCGGCTGGAAGTAGCGCTTGGCAATATTGATCGAAAGAAAATCGACATCTCCGTGCGTCGAAATCAACACAACAGCCGCCGCCCTGCGGCCCTTGACGAGCTTGCCGACTTCGGTGAACGTCTTCTCCACCGTCGCCTGCGTCGCAAACGGGTAGGTCAATTCGGAGGTCTGCAACTCGTCGCTCAAGACGACGCTCGCGAAGTGGGGGTTCAGCGCGCCGAAGGTCTTCTGGCCGAGCAGCACGTCGCCCTGGAATGCCTTGGACTGCGAGTTCATCGCGAAGCCAAGGTAGATGAGCACGCGCTCGTCCGCCGGCGCCCGGGCGACCTCGGCACTAACCTTCGCAAGCTGTTCGTCGAGCAAGCTGCTGCTCTTGGCGCCCCACTGCGGCTGGTAGGGCGACAGCGCGCACGCGCCAAGCAGCAGCGTGACGACGAGCGTGCTGAGTAAGCTGAGTCCGGGCATGCACTTCATTTCCTGGCGCCTCGCGATGAGTGACCGCCCACTGTAGCGCGCCCAAGTTAGCCGGTCGCGCCGCAGCGATCCTGTTCAGCGCACCGCCGAGCCGTGCGCGGGTTCACTCGGCGAGCAGGCGCCTCAATTCGCCGCTCGCGACCAACTTATCGAGATCCGACGCGCCGCCGATCAGCGTGCCCTTGACGAAGACCATCGGGAAGGTCGGCCAGCCGGTCCACATCTTCAGCGCATTGCGCGAGCGCCACTCGCTGAAGTAGCTGCCGTACTCGAGGTACTTGTGGCTGATTCCGGCCGCGGCCAGCGCCTTGCGGGCCTTCTTGCAGAACGGGTTGATGCCCATGCCGACGACGAGCACCGGGTTGGACGCCGCCGCCGAACGCACGTTGTGGACGATCTCGGCGTGCAGGTTCTGTACGGTCTCGCGAATGGCGGGATGAATCTGCGCTTCATCGAGGATGGGGCGTGGCATGCTTGACTCCTGGTGGTCCAAAGACGCGAGCGTAGCCCACCGGCCCAACAAGCGCTTTCAGGGATTGCTTCGCGCCAGCGCGCCGAGCCAGTTCGGCCAGTTCACGTCGCCCCAGCGCGTGCCCACGCGAACGACGACGGTCTGCGTCTGCGGGGCGACGTAGATCAACTGGCCGTAGAAGCCTTGGGCGTAGAAGTCCGGCCCGGGCTCACGCTCGGTGGAGGTGACGGTGCCCGTCACCGGCAGCGGCGCACGCCGCCATTGCCAAGCGTAGAAGGCCATGTTGCGCGTGCCCGGGCGCTCGATGTTGCGCCGCGCGGCATCGTCCGCGCCGGGCAGGCCGGATTGCGCGGCGGTGCTCTTGCGCACCCAGTCGGCGGGAACGATCTGTTGGCCGTTCCAGCGGCCGTCATTGAGAAACACGAGGCCGAAGCGAGCGAAGTCGACGGCAGTCGCGTTCAGGCAGCAGAAGGCGCGCACGACGCCGCCCTGGGCGCTGTCCTGGCTCCAGCTGGCGTCGAACTCTGCCCCCATCGGCTGCCACAGGCGCGTCTGCGCGTAGGTCGCCAGCGGCTGGCCGACGGCACGCTCTATCGCCATGCCCAGCAGTTGGGTGTCGCCGCTCTTGTACGCATATTGTTGGTTAGGCTCGCCGGCGATGCGCAGCCCCTTCACCAGCGCTTTCAAGTCGTCGCCGAGGTAGAAGTTCGCCGCGTCGGTGAAGGGCTGACCGTAGACCTCGGTGAAGGAGATGCCGCTGCGCATCGACAACAGGTCCCGGAGCGTGACGCGGGCAAAGCGCAGGTCGCTCTCCAGCAACTCGGGCAGGTAGCGCGTGATCGGGTCGTCGACACTGGCAATGCGGCCCTCGGCGATCGCGATGCCCATCAGCGCCGAGACGAATGACTTGGCGACTGACATCGAGCCCGAAATGCTGCCGCGGCTGTGGCCGTTGAAGTAGCGCTCGAAAACGACCTCGCCGCGCCGCACGACGACGAGCGCCAGCGTGCCGTTGGCCGCGGCCATCGCCTCGACGGCCGCGGTGTCCAGGCCGCCCGGCCACTTCAGCGTTGCCGGCGCTGGGGGTAACGGCGAAGGCACGGCGGCGCGGGCGATCGGTGTGTTGTCGAAATGCCGGTGATCGGCCACCGACGACTGGCCCTGCAACACCATCCAGCCGGGCAGCGTGCTGCAGCCGGCGAGCAACGTCGCCGCGGCCAGGACCGCGAACCGGCGGAAGGTCGAGGTCGACGTGCGCATCATCACGTGCCAACACGTTGTCGTGCCGGCTGCCAGTCGCAGGGCTCGGGTGTCCACGGAGCTCGCGCCAGTCTCAGCGCAGCACGTTGACGAGCGGCCTGCCGCGGACGTCGCGGTAGACGTCAAAATCGGAGTCGATCGCCAGCACGTTGCGAATTCGCAGACGCGAGGCGGCTTCAGCAATCGAAGCGTCAGCCAGATCGAAAGGAAGGTTCGCGAAGCGCTCGCTGATGCGCAGCACTTCGGCGAGCGAGGTGGCGTGCGCAGGTGTGTCGAACTCGATGCCTCCGCGTTGCGCCCAGCGCAGGAAGTCCAGCGCCGCCGGATTGCCGACACGCCGGGCCAGCAATACGCGAACCTCGGTCGCCACGGGCCACGTCGTCAGCCACCGTGCCTGCGGGTTCGACCGCATCCATTCGAGCACCGGCGCGTGCCAGCGATCCGCGCCATTGAAGAGCGCCAACAATGGCCCGCTGTCGACCAGGACGAAGCCGACGGACGCAGCCACGCCCGCCTTGGCCGGCGGCCTAGCCACGGCGCGGCTTCGGTGCGCGGCGGGCCTGCTTCTCGTCCCAGGTTTGTGCCAGCAGCGCCTTGCGATGGCTCGCCAAATCAGCCGAGCCGCGGTACTTGCCGAAGACGTCACGCCCCAGCTCGTACGCCGACGTCGGCGCGGGTGTGGCGTCGAGATAGACCTGCAGCGCCTCGCGAATCAGTTCACTCGCCGGTCGGCCCAGTGCCGCGCTGCGCTGGCGCAAGCCCTGCTCCAGAGCCGGAGCGAGTTTCACGGTCATGGTCATGATGGACCTCACGCTGGGATGCGATAATACCATCAGTATTACCCGAGCCGGCCGTGCAGCGCGATGGCTTCTCGCGCTTGTGCGCCTGCTGCCGCGATCACGCGCTCGGCTCAGCTCTCCATCTTCCGCTGAAACACCAGCCCCGCATGCTCGCGCAGCGCGTGGAACTTGATCTTCGGCCAGTTGGCCTCGATGGCGCGCAGCTCGGGTGCGTATTCGACGAGCACCGTCGGCGCATCGACCGCGTCGTAGGCCACGCGGTGCGCGTTGCCGTCGACGAAACGCTTGAGTTCGCGCTCGCCGCCGTCGGCTTCGTCGCAGGTGACCCAGCGCGCCACCTGGTAGCGGCTGGGCATGATGCGCGCCTTCACGCCGTACTCGTGTTCGAGCCGGTGGGCGACGACCTCGAACTGAAGTTGCCCCACGGCGCCCAGCAGCAGCATCGAGCCGGCCAGCGGCCGAAAGACCTGGATCGCGCCTTCTTCGCCGAGCTGCGTGAGGCCCGCCTTGAGCTGCTTGGTGCGCAGCGGGTCGGCAACCTCGACGCTGCGAAACATCTCGGGCGCGAAGAAGGGCAGGCCTGTGAACTGCAGCGGCTCGCCTTCGGTCAAGGTGTCGCCGAGCTGCAGCACGCCGTGGTTGGGAATGCCGATGATGTCGCCCGCATACGCCTCGTCGAGCAGTTCGCGCCGCTGCGACAGAAAGCTCACCACCGTGTTCGGGCGCAGCTCCTTGCCCGAGCGCGTCACCTTCAGGCGCATGCCGCGCTCGAAGTGGCCGCTGGCCACGCGCAGGAAGGCGATGCGGTCGCGGTGCGCCGGGTCCATGTTGGCCTGGATCTTGAAGACGACGCCGCTGAACTAGGCCTCGTATGGCTGCACGGTGCGCTGGATCGCAGCGCTCTCGCCGGGCGAGGGCGCGAGGTCGACCAGCGCATCGAGCACTTCGCGCACGCCGAAGTTGTTGATCGCCGAACCGAAGAACATCGGCGTCTGGTGGCC
>CAIKUF010000031.1 GCA_903830565.1 uncultured bacterium
CGAATCTTGCCAATCATGTCCATGGTGATCACTCCTTGTCCTCTGCTGCACAAAAATGCAGCAGGGTAGTCGTTCACCTGGCTCAGTTTTGGGTCGGCACAACCCTCAAAAGTGGCTCAGTTTTCGGTCGGCGCCAACAACCAGTGATCCGGGTGACCTAGTCCTCGACCCCACCTGCGGCTCCGGCACCACCGCGTATGTCGCGGAACAATGGGGCCGGCGCTGGATCACCATCGACACCTCGCGCGTCGCGCTCGCGCTGGCCCGTGCCCGCATCATGGGCGCGCGCTATCCGTACTACCTGCTCGCCGACAGCCGCGACGGCCAGCTCAAGGAGGCCGAGGTCACGCGCACGGCGCCAGCCAACGCGCCGACCCGGGGCAACGTGCGCCAGGGCTTCGTCTATGAGCGCGTACCGCACGTCACGCTCAAGGCCATCGCCAACAACGCCGAGATCGACGTCATCTGGGAAGAGCATCAGCGACTCCTCGATCCGCTGCGTGACCGACTGAACACCGCCCTGAGCAAGCAATGGCGCGAGTGGGAGCTTGCGCGCGAGCCAGGCGACGCCTGGGACTCGGGCACGTCGGCAATATTCTGGAAGCTTCGCGCCGAACAGCAAAGAGGCGAGAAGGCCGACACGGCTCAGATGGCGACACTCCTCGCGGCGCTCAACTTCAACCTGCAACGCAAGCTCACGCTGAACACGCTGCCACCTCAGCCGCGGGACCCGTGGCCGCCGGAAGTGGAGGCATTGCACGCCGAGTGGTGGCAGCAGCGCATCGCCCGCCAGCAGCAGATCGATGCGTCCATTGCCGCCAAGGCCGAGTTCGAGTTCCTCTACGACAAGCCGTACGAGGATCGAAGGAAGGTGCGCGTCGCCGGCCCGTTCACGGTCGAGAGCCTGTCGCCGCACCGCGTGCTGGCGGTGGGCGAGAGCGACGAGTTGATCGACACCGCCGCCGAGCCCCAGGCCCGCTATGGCGAGGCGGGCGCCGCCGGGCGCAGCTTCGTGCAGACCATCCTCGAGAACCTGCGCACGGCCGGCGTGCAGCAGGCGCACAAGGAGGACAAGATCGTCTTCACTTCGCTCGCGCCATGGCCGGGCGACCTCGTCTGCGCCGAGGGGCGCTACGCCGAGGGTTCCAGCGAAAAGCGCGCCGCCGTCTTCATCGGCCCCGAGTTCGGCACCGTCGCGCGGCCCGACCTGGTGGCCGCCGCACGCGAGGCCGGCGACGCGGGCTTCGACGTGCTGATCGCCTGCGCGTTCAACTACGACGCGCATTCGTCCGAGTTCGCCAAGCTCGGCCGCATCCCGGTACTCAAGGCGCGCATGAACGCCGACCTGCACATGGCCGAGGACTTGAAGAACACCGGCAAGGGCAACTTGTTCGTGATCTTCGGCGAACCCGACATCGACATCCTGCCCGCAGGCGACGGGCAGGTGAAGGTCAAGGTCAACGGCGTCGACGTGTTCCACCCGAGCTCGGGCGAGGTGCGCAGCGACGGCGCCGACGGCATCGCCTGCTGGTTCATCGACACCGACTACAACGAAGAGAGCTTCTTCGTCCGCCAGGCCTACTTCCTGGGCGCGAACGACCCGTACAAGGCGCTGAAGACGACGCTCAGGGCCGAGATCGACGAAGACGCCTGGGCCACGCTCAACAGCGACACCTCGCGAGCGTTCGACAAGCCGACGTCGGGGCGCATCGCGGTGAAGGTCATCAATCACCTGGGCGACGAGGTGATGAAGGTGTTCAAGGTGATCTGAGGTGTCGCCTGCCCCGGCCGCGCCCAAGCTGTACCACATCACCCATGTGGACAACCTGCCGTCCATCGTGGGGGATGGTGGCCTGTGGTCCGACGCCGATCTGATCGGGCGCGGCGGCGGCCCCACGGCGTCGATCGGCATGCACGGCATCAAGCAGCGGCGCCTGAGCCTGCCCCTGAAGTGCTACCCCGGCGACACGGTCGGCGGCTATGTTCCGTTCTATTTCTGCCCGCGCTCGATCATGCTGTTCCTGCTTCACTGCGCGAACCACCCCGAACTCAGCTACCGCGGCGGGCAAGGCCCGATCGTGCATCTGGAGTTCGATCTGCACGAGGTGATCTCGTGGGCCGATGCGCAAGCCCGGCGCTGGGCCTTCAGCCTGGCGAACGTCGGCGCGCACTATTGCGAGTTCCGAAACCGCGCCGACCAACTCGATCAGGTGAACTGGCCGGCGGTGACCGCGACCGACTTCCGAGACCCCGACATGAAGGAAGGCAAGCAGGCCGAGTTCCTGGTCCAGGCTTTCGTGCCGTGGAACCTGGTCAGGCGGATCGGGGTGCTCAGCGCGCCCGTGCAGCAGCAAGCGATGCGCCATATGGCCGGCGGTACGCACCGCCCCATCGTCGAAGTTCGCAGGGCGTGGTACTTTTGAGGTTGGAGAGCAGCCCATGATTCGCTTCACGACCGGCAACATCCTCGCCGCCGAGGCCGAGGCCTTGGTGAATACCGTCAACTGCGTCGGCATCATGGGCCGCGGTATCGCGTTGCAGTTCAAGCAGGCTTTCCCGGAGAACTTCAAGGCCTATGCGGCCGCGTGCGCGCGCAACGCCGTCGAGCCGGGGCGCATGTTCGTCTTCGACACCGGCAAGCTGACCCTGCCGCGCTACATCGTCAACTTCCCGACCAAGCGGCACTGGCGCGGCAAGAGCCGTATCGAAGACATCGAGTCGGGCCTGAATGCGCTGGCGTCCGAGTTGCGCCTGCGCGGCATCGCATCGGTCGCGGTGCCGCCGCTGGGCAGCGGCCTGGGGGGACTGGACTGGGCCGACGTGCGCCCGCTGATCGAGCGTGCGCTGGGCAATATTCCCGGCGTCGACGTGTTCGTGCACGAACCCGGCGGCGAGCCGCGGGACAGCAGGCCCAACCGGTCGACGACGGTGCCCAGGATGACAGCCGGCCGGGCCGCATTGGTCAGCCTGATGAGCCGCTACCTCGGCGGCTTGATGGACCCGTCGGTCTCGCTGCTGGAGGTGCACAAGCTCATGTACTTCCTGCAAACCGCGGGCGAACCTCTGCGGCTGCGCTACGTGCAGGCGCCTTTCGGCCCCTATGCCGAGAACCTGCGGCACGTCTTACACGAGATCGAAGGGCACTTGATTGCGGGCTACGCCGACGGTGGCGGCGCACCGGGCAAGCAGTTGTCCATCGTACCGGGCGCGACGGCCGAGGCCGAAGCCTACTTGGCGACCCATCGCGAGACGCACCAGCGCATCGAGCGAGTGGGCCGCCTCGTCGAGGGCTTCGAGAGTTCCTTCGGTCTGGAGCTTCTGGCCACCGTGCATTGGGTGATGACGACGCAGGCGACCGCCGACCCGTCCTCCGTGGAGCAAGCGACCTACGCGTGGAGCGCGAGGAAGCGACAGTTCAGCCCGGCGCAGATCGAACTCGCCACGAGTCGTCTGCAAGCGAATGGTTGGGCGCCCGCGTCACGCGCAAGTTGAGCGACCGCCGGGTCGCTCCAACGCGCGCAAGCCGAGCGGACGCGAAGCGTTCCGCTTGGCTAGAAGTGGATGCCCCGCATCATCTGGGCCATCGCGATCGCCTCCGGCGACAGGTTCGCCTTGGCGCCTTTCTCGCCCTTGGCGGCGGCGCTGTCCGGGAACATGCGGAAGGTCGTGTTCATGATGATCTGCGTGATCCGCGGCACGGCGGTGTGCAGCAACGCGCCGAAGATCCCGAGGCGCGTCGCGACGCGAACGTGCTTGTCGATGCAGGCCTGCACGATCATGCTCGCCGCCTCTTCGGGCTGCAGCAGCGGCATGCTCTCGTAGATCTTGGTCGGCGCCGTCATCGGCGTGCGCACGAGCGGCATGTTGACGGTCGTGAAGGTGACGCCCTGGTCGGCGAACTCGCTCGCCGCGCAGGCCGTCCACGCGTCCAGCGCCGCCTTGCTCGCCACATAGGCCGAGAAGCGCGGCGCATTCACGAGCACGCTGATCGAGCTGATGTTGACGATGTGGCCCTTCTTCTTCGCCACCATGCCCGGCAGCAGGCCCATCGTCACGCGCAGGGCGCCGAAGTAGTTGAGCTGCATCGTGCGCTCGAAGTCGTGGAAGCGGTCGTAGCTGGATTCGATCGCGCGCCGTATCGAGCGCCCGGCGTTGTTGATCAGGAAGTCGACGCCGCCGTGCTCGCGCTGCAGCGTCTGCACGAACTCGGCGCAGCTCGCCTCGTTCGCGATGTCGACCGCGTAGCTGAACACCTTGGCGTCCTTGCCCGCCGCCTGCCTGATGACCTTGACGGCTTCGGCGAGCTTGTCTTCACCCCGCGCGCAGATGATCGTCACCGCCCCGGCCTCGGCGAACTTGCACGCCGCCGACAGACCGATGCCCGACGAGCCGCCGGTGACGAGCACGACCTTGCCGCCGACCGTGCCGCGCAGAGACCGGTCGATGAACAGCGCAGGGTCGAGGTGGCGCTCCCAGTAGTCCCACAGCCGCCAGGCGTAGTCGTGCAGGTTGGGGCATTCGATGCCGCTGCCCTTGAGCGCAGCCAGCGTCTCGCGGCAGTCGAAGCGCGTCGGGTAGTTGATGAAGGTCATCATGTCCTCGGGCACGCCGAGGTCCTTGACGATCGCCTTGCGCACCTGGCGCACGGGCGCCAGCGCCATCAGGCCCTTCTTCACGCTCTTGGGCACGAAGCCGAACAGGGCCGCGTTGACGAACAGATTCATCTTCGGCGCATGCGCGGCCTTGCTGAAGATGTCGAGCACGTCGCCGACGCGGTAGCCGACCGGGTCGACGAGGTGGAAGCACTTGCCGCTGCTGCGTGCGTGGTGGTGGCCGATGTAGTCGAGCGCGGCGACGACGAAGTCCACCGGCACGATGTTGACGCGCCCGCCCTCGAGGCCGATCGACGGCATCCACGGCGGCAGGATCTGGCGCATGCGCTGGATCAGCTTGAAGAAGTAGTACGGCCCGTCGATCTTGTCCATCTCGCCGGTGGTCGAGTCGCCGACGACCATCGCCGGGCGGTACACCGTCCACGGCACCTTGCACTCCTTGCGCACGATCTTCTCGCTCTCGTGCTTGGTCATGAAGTACGGGTGATCCAGGCCCTCGGCCTCTTCGAACATGTCCTCGCGGAACACGCCTTCGTAGAGGCCTGCCGCGGCGATGCTGCTCACGTGGTGCAAGTGCCCGGCGTCGATCGCCTTCGCGAACTCGACCGCCGCGCGCGTGCCCTCGACGTTGACTTTGATCTGGCTCTCTTCGTCGGCCGAGAGGTCGTACACCGCGGCCAGGTGGTACATGTGGTCGATCTGGCCCTTGAGGCGCTTGATGTCCTCGGCCGAGACGCCCATCCGCTTGGCCGTGAGGTCGCCGTAGACGGGGATCGCACGTGTCTTGGCGACGCCCCAGTATTCGAGCAGACCGGCCACCTTGGCCTCGCTTTCCGGGCGCAGCAGGAAGTGAACGACCGAACCGCGCCGCGCGAGCAGCGTCTTGACGAGGCGTTTGCCGATGAAGCCGGTGGCGCCGGTGACGAAGTAGTGCATCGAGTCTCCTGGGAGAAGGTGGCGGGCGAACGTGCATTCTTACCGATTGCGCGCCACGGCTGCATCGCAGTTTCCCCAAGCCTGCGGCAGGGCCGGATTAGGGCCGGATTAGGCTGATCTCTCCATGCGCGGCACTTATAGTCGCAGTTGTCCGGCGCTCCACGGGGGAGCCGCCGCCCACCAATGAAAGGCGACGTCATCATGGTCAAGAGACTCAAGGCATTGAGCCAGAAGCAAGCTGCCGGCAGTGCCGGGCTACTCGACAGCCAACTCGCCCACACGGTGAAGGATTCCGCGCAGCAGATCTGGCTGGCCGGGCTGGGCGCGTTCTCTAAGGCGCAGGCCGAGGGCGGCAAGGTGTTCGAAGCGCTGGTGCGCGAAGGGGTGTCTCTGCAGCGCAAGACTCAGACCGCCGCCGAAGACAAGATCAACGAAGTGACGAACAAGGTGACAGACATGGCCGGCGGCATCTCGGGCAGAGCCACGCAACAGTGGGACAAGCTGGAGTCGATCTTCGAGGAGCGCGTGGCCAAGGCCTTGAACCGCCTGGGCGTGCCGTCGGCGAAGGACGTCGACGCACTCATCGCCCGCATCGACAAGCTCAGCGCCAGCGTGGCCAAGCTGCCCGCAGGGTCGGCGCCGAAGGCGGCGGCGAAGAAGGCTGCCGCGAAGAAGGCACCTGCCAAGCGCGCCCCGCGCAAGTCCGCCAAGGCCTAAGCCTGTGTCTTGACCGCATGGGCGAGGCGCCTTGGCGCCTCCGCCCGGTCGTGTCTGCCCATCATGGATCGCGCACCGCAGCTCAAAACTGTCGATGACGCGGCCGGCCCGCGCATCGGCCTGGCGCTGGCGGGCGGTGGGCCGCTGGGCGCGATCTACGAAATCGGCGCTCTGTGCGCACTCGACGAGTCGCTCGCCGGCCTGCACCTGACGGACTGTCACGGCTACGTCGGCGTCTCCGCCGGCGGCTTCATCGCAGCGAGCCTGGCCAACGGCATCTCCCCGCGCGAGCTGTACCGCGCCTTCATCGAGAACCAGGGCGCGGCCGACGATATCCTGCACCCGGGCAGCCTGATGCGCCCGGCCTGGGGCGAATTCGCGGGCCGCTTGGCGAAGGTTCCGGCGCTGGTCGCGCAAGCGGCGTGGCGTTATACGTTCGGCGGGCGCTCGCTGCTGAGCGCCTTCGAGCGCCTGGGCCGCGCGTTGCCGACCGGCCTGTTCTCGAACCGCCGGCTCGAAGAGCAGATGCGCCGCGTCTTCAGCGCGCCCGGGCGCAGCAACGACTTTCGCCAATTGCGCCGCAAGCTGGTGCTGGTGGCGACCAACCTCGACACCGGCGAAGCCGCGCCCTTCGGCCAGCCGGGCTGGGACGACGTGCCGATCTCGCGCGCGATCCAGGCCAGCGCCGCGCTGCCGGGCCTGTTCCCGCCGGTCGAGATCGACGGCCAGCACTACGTCGACGGCGCGCTCAAGAAGACGCTGCACGCGACGGTGCTGCTTGACGAGGGGCTGGATCTCCTGATCTGCCTGAACCCGCTGGTGCCGTTCGACGCCTCCGCCGCACCGCGCCACCGCGTGATGAGCAGCGGCGAGGAGCGCATCCCGCGGCTGGTCGACGGCGGCCTGCCGGTGGTGCTGTCGCAGACCTTCCGCTCGCTGATCCACTCGCGGTTGGAGCTCGGGATGAAGGGCTACGAGCGCAGCCACCCGAACACCGCCATCGTCCTCTTCGAGCCCGACCACCGCGATGCCGAGCTGTTCCTTGCCAACACCTTCAGCTACTCGCAGCGGCGCGCGCTGGCCGAGCACGCCTACCAGCAGACGCGCCGCATGCTGCGCTCGCGCCGCACCGAGTTGGCCACGAAGTTCGCGCCGCACGGCATCCACATCGACGACGCTGCGCTCGATGACGCGCAGCGCACGCTGCTCGGCAGACGGCCGCCGTCGCCGCTGCGCTCGGCGCGCGCGCTGCGGCGGCTCGAGGAAGTGCTGAACGACCTCGACCACGCAGTGGCGATGCGCGCGCGATCGCCTCGCCCGGCGCCGGGCCGTCCCAAGCCGGCCGAGATCCCCTCGGGGGGGCGACACCGTAGGTGTCTTGGGGCACCACTACCTCAGCCGAACGACCACGTCCCCGGGAACAGCCACAACAAGCCCGCCGTCATCACCAGGTAGCGCGCGAACTTGCCGATCGCCATGTAGCCGGTGCACGGCCAGAACGGGAGCCTCAGCCACCCGGCGACGGCACACAGCGGGTCGCCGACGATGGGCAGCCAAGACAACAGGCAGGCCTTGGCCCCCAGGCGCTCCAGCCAGCGCAGCGCGTGCGCCTCAGCCTTCCTGTGCGCCACGGCCTCGTAGGCGCGCTCGGCGCCGTAGCCCATCCAGTAGGTCACCGCGCCGCCCAGCGTGTTGCCGGCCGTGGCCACGATGATCGCCGGCCAGAACAGGTGCGGGTTGAGCTTGACCAGGCCCAGCACCGCCGGCTCCGAGCCCAGCGGCAGCAGCGTCGCCGAGATAAAGGCGACGACGAACACGGTGCTGAGACCATACTCGGGCAGGGCCAGCGTCGCCATCAACGATTGCATCCAGGGCGGCATGCGTCGCATTATCGAGTGCGGCGAGTGACACGACGTGACCGCACTCACGCGGAGTGACGCCCACCCCGACCGCTATACTGCTGCCTCCTTTTGCAGCAGTCCGATCCCTTCTTGCCCGCCATGCACATCGGCCCCTTCGAACTGCCCAACCGCTTGTTCGCGGCACCGATGGCTGGCGTGACCGACCGCCCGTTTCGCGAGCTGTGCAAGCGCCTCGGCGCGGGCTACGCGGTGAGCGAGATGGTGAGCGCGCGCAAGGACCTGTGGCATACCTTGAAGACCTCGCGCCGCGCCAACCACGACGGCGAGACGGCGCCGATCGCGGTCCAGATCGCGGGCACCGACGCGGCGATGATGGCCGAGGCTGCGGCCTACAACATCGCGCGCGGGGCGCAGATCATCGACATCAACATGGGCTGCCCGGCGAAGAAGGTGTGCAACCAGTGGGCCGGCTCGGCGCTGATGCAGGACGAGCCGCTGGCGCTGCAGATCATCGACGCGGTGGTCGCCGCCTGCGCGCCGCATAACGTTCCAGTCACGCTGAAAATGCGCACCGGCTGGCGCGCCGAAAAGCGCAACGCGCCGACGATCGCGCGCGCCGCCGAGAGCGCCGGTGTCGCGATGGTCACCGTGCACGGGCGCACGCGCGAGCAGGGCTACGGCGGCCAAGCCGAATACGACACCATCGCCGAGATCAAGTCGCGCCTGAACATTCCGGTCGTCGCCAACGGCGACATCGACTCGCCGCGCAAGGCGGCCGAGGTGCTCGCCCGCAGCGGCGCCGACGCGATCATGATCGGCCGCGCGGCGCAGGGACGGCCGTGGATCTTCGGCGACGTCGCGCACTTCCTCGCCACCGGCAACGAACGGCCGCAGCCCGAAGTGCGCCAGGTGAAGGGCTGGCTGATTTCGCACCTGCACGACCACTACCAGCTCTACGGCGAATTCGTCGGCGTGCGCACGGCGCGCAAGCACATCGGCTGGGCGGTGCGCGCGCTGCCCGGCGGTGTGGCGTTTCGCGCGCACATGAACACGCTGGACGAGTGCGCGGCCCAGATCGATGCCGTCGCGCGCTGGTTCGACGAACTCGGCCAGACTTTCGAGCGCCTGCCCGAGGCGGCAGCTTGCAACGACGACATCAGCCTGCTGGAAGCAGCGTGACCATGAAGAAACACGTCGAAGAGTGCATCCGCGACAGCCTGGAAGCGTACTTCCGCGACCTGCGCGGAACCGAACCGAGCGCGATGTACGAGATGATCCAGCGCGTCGTCGATCGCCCCTTGCTCGAAGTCGTGATGAAGCACGCCGAGGGCAACCAGTCGCGCGCTGCCGAGTGGCTGGGCATCAACCGCAATACCTTGCGGCGCAAGCTGCTCGAACATAAGCTCATGAAATGACGAGACACGCCGCGCGCAGCGCGGCGTGATCGGATTTCTTTGGATTCCCCATGACACAACTCACGGCGTTGATCTCGGTCTCGGACAAGACCGGCGTGCTCGAATTCGCGCGCGGCCTGGCTGCGCTGGGCGTGCGACTGCTCTCGACTGGCGGCACGGCCAAGCTGCTGCAGGAGGCAGGCCTCGCGGTCACCGAAGTCGCCGCGCACACCGGCTTTCCGGAGATGCTGGGCGGCCGCGTGAAGACGCTGCATCCCGTCATCCACGGCGGCTTGCTGGCGCGGCGCGGCGTGCCCGAGCACATGGCCGCGCTGGCCGCACACGGCATCGCGACCATCGACCTGCTGGTCGTCAACCTCTATCCGTTCGAGGCCGCCGTCGCCAAGCCCGGCTGCACGCTCACCGAGGCGATCGAGAACATCGACATCGGCGGCCCGGCGATGGTTCGCTCTGCGGCCAAGAACTGGGGCGACGTCGCGGTGCTCACCGACGCCTCGCAATACGCCGGTGTGCTCGAAGAACTGCAGCGCGACAGCACGGTCGGCGACGCGACCCGTTTTGCACTCGCGGTGGCGGCGTTCAACCGCATCAGCGTCTACGACGGCGCCATCAGCGACTACCTGTCGTCGCTGCAGGCCGACGGCACGCGCAGCGACTTCCCTGCGCAATTCAACGGCCGCTTCGTCAAGCTGCAGGATCTGCGCTACGGCGAAAACCCGCACCAGAGCGCCGCCTTCTACCGCGACCTGCAGCCCGCACCCGGATCGCTCGTGACGGCGCAGCAGTTGCAGGGCAAGGAGCTGTCGTACAACAACATCGCCGACGCCGATGCGGCGTGGGAGTGCGTGAAGTCGTTCGACGGCCCGGCGTGCGTGATCGTCAAGCACGCGAATCCGTGCGGCGTCGCCGTCGCGGGCGGCGCCTTCGAGGCCTACGCCAAGGCCTTGAAGACCGACCCGACCTCGGCCTTCGGCGGCATCATCGCCTTCAACACACCGGTCGACGGCGCGACGGCGGCGCAGGTCGGCAAGCAGTTCGCCGAGCTCGTCATCGCGCCCGCCTACACCGACGAGGCGCGCGCCGTCTTCGCCGCCAAGGCCAACCTGCGCGTGCTGCAGATCGACCTTGCCGGCGTGCAGCCGCAGGGCGCAACCGACTGGGCGCGCGGCCGCAATTCGCACGACATGAAGCGCGTCGGCTCGGGTCTCCTGATCCAGAGCGCCGACAACCGCGAGATCTCGCGCGCCGATCTGAAGGTGGTGACGACGCTGCAGCCGACAGCGCAGCAGCAGGGCGACCTGCTGTTCGCGTGGAAAGTCGCCAAGTACGTGAAGAGCAACGCGATCGTGTTCTGCGGCGGCGGCATGACGCTGGGCGTCGGCGCCGGGCAGATGAGCCGCGTCGACTCGGCGCGTATCGCCAGCATCAAGGCGGAGAACGCCGGGCTCATGCTTGCCGGCTCGGCGGTCGCAAGCGACGCCTTCTTCCCGTTCCGCGACGGGCTGGACGTCGTCATCGACGTCGGCGCCACCTGCGTCATCCAGCCCGGCGGCAGCATGCGCGACGCCGAGGTGATCGCGGCCGCGAACGAGCGCGGCATCGCGATGGTGCTGACCGGCGTGCGCCACTTCCGGCATTGAACTTAGTACCCACGCCCGCATGACACTCGCCGAGGCTGCCGGCTTTGTTCTCGCCGGGTTGGCGCGCCTGATCACTGGCGCACAGGGCCACTGGTACGGCTGCCCGCCCAAGGCCGAACAGCGCATCTATTTCGCCAACCACCAGAGCCACTTCGACTGGGTGCTGGTCTGGGCCGCACTGCCGCGCGACCTGCGCACGCGAACGCGCCCGATTGCCGCCCGCGACTACTGGACATCGAGCCCGTTCAAGGCCTGGATCACGCGCGAGATCTTCAACGCCGTCTACGTGAGCCGCGTGCCGGCCGCCGAACGCGCGCCCGACGAAGACCCGCTCGAGCCGCTGATCGAGGCGCTCGAGGCGGGCGACTCGCTGGTTATCTTTCCCGAAGGCACGCGCAGCAACAAGGGCGAGCCGCAGTCCTTCAAGGCGGGCCTCTTTCACCTGGCCGAGAAGTTCCCCGGCGTGCAACTCATCCCGGTCTGGATCGACAACGTGCAGCGGGTGATGCCCAAGGGCGAAGTCGTGCCGGTGCCCATCCTGTGCACGGTGACCTTCGGCGCGCCAGTGCAGGTCGAGGCTGGCGAAGAGAAGCACGCCTTCCTGGCGCGAGCACGTGAAGCCGTGATCGCGCTAAAGGCAGTGGCCGCCTGATGGGTGCGCTGCGCAACCTCACCGCCACGCAGCAGGTCGGCCTGTTGTTCGTCGTGCTGTTCGGCCTGCTCGCACTGACGACCGCAATCTCGTTCAGCCGCACGCTGCGCGAGAGCAGCGACGAACAGGTCGAGCGCCAGGCCGCGTTCCGGCGCGACCTGCGCGCGCTGTGGGTCGGCTCGGTGCTGTTCTGGTTCGCCTGGGTATCGGGGCCGGTCGGGGCGACGCTGATGTTCGCCATCGTTTCGTTCGTCGCGCTGCGCGAGTTCATCACCCTCACC
>CAIKUF010000032.1 GCA_903830565.1 uncultured bacterium
CCGCGCACGTCCTGGCTCAAGCTCCAGCGCGCGCTGAGGCCTCGTCCGGCAGTTCGCTCAGAAGCGCCGAAGGCAGCGGCCGCGGGGCGGAGCGTGGGCGGCGCGCCGTCGCGGTGCCGATATTGATGCAGCACACCGGCACTTCGCCTTCAGCCAGGCCCAGCAGGCGCTGCATCCGCGGCGAGTTCATCGCCCGGCCTCCGGTGAGGCCGGCCGCAAAGCCCATCGCGTGGGCGCCGAGCAGAATGTTCTGGATCGCCGCACCCATCGACACCATGCGCTCCAACGGCGGCGTGTCGGGCTTGCGCGGCCCGAGGCAGGCCACGGCCACCATCAGCAGCGGCGCGCGGTAGGCCTTCTCGCCCGCCTGCGAGATTTGCGCGGGCGTGGCCTGCGGGTCGCGATCGGTCAAGGCCCGCGCGAACGCCTCGGCCAGGCGATGGCGCTGCGCGGTCGGCACGAGGATGAAGCGCCACGGCGTCAGCTTGCCGTGATCGGGGGCCGCGGCAGCTAACGCGAGAAGTGACTCGATCTGGTCCGGCGACGGGCCGGGCTCGACGAGGCAGCGCGGCAGCACCGTCTCGCGCGATTCGATCAGCGTCTGCACGAGCGGGAACATTTCGGCGTCGGACCCCATAGCGCGCTCCAGGTTCATTCGGTTCAGCGTGCCCGGTGGAGCGGCCGCGACGGGCTCGTTCCGCGCTCCACTCGCACGCAGGAATGCCCAGGAAGCCTCCGGGCCCGAAATGTGCCAATCGATGTGTCCTCTGGCATCTTGAACGACGGGTGACGAGAGGCAGAGTCCGATCATATCGACCCCGCGCCGTCGGCCTGCGCGCGAGCGGGCCGCGGGGACACCCGATCCGGAAGTGTTCGAAGAACTCGAGATGCTCTATCGCGCGCGCTACGACGGGCGCTCCCGCAGTGAGCAGGCTCTAGACTGTGCGTATCCCGAATGCCCTGGAGAAGTCGTCGATGGACCGCCGCCGCACCCTGCACGCCCTGGCCGCACTCACGCTGCCGACCGCCCTGCCCGCTTGGGCACAGCAGACGCACACGATCCGCTTCGTCGTGCCCTACCCACCGGGGGGCCCGCTGGACATCGTCGCCCGCGCGCTCGCCGAGCGGGCGCGGGAGAGCCTGGGCGTCGTCGTCGTCGACAACCGCCCCGGCGCCGGGGGCAACCTGGGCGCCGACATCGTCGCCAAGGCCACCCCCGACGGCAACACGATCCTGATGGGCGCCGTCGCTACGCACGCGATCAACCCGTGGCTGTACGCCAAGCTGCCTTATGACCCGATCCGCGACTTCACCCCGATCACGCTCATCGCGCGCGTTCCCAACGTGCTGGTGATGAACGCCGAGATAGCGACGCGCATGGGCATACGCAGCACCGCGGACCTCGTGGCCTATGCGAAGAAGCACCCCGGCGCGCTGAACTACGGCTCGGGCGGCAACGGCAGCGCGGGCCACCTGGCGGGCGAGATGTTCAAGGCCCAGGCCGGCGTGTTCATGGTCCACATTCCGTATGCCGGCGCCAACCCGGCGCAACTGGCATTGGTCTCGGGTCAGGTCGACCTCAGCTTCGACAACCTCGCCGGCGCGTCGGCCAACATCAAGGCCGGCAAGCTCAAGGCCCTGGCCGTCACCACCGCGCAGCGTTCGAGCGCGCTGCCCGACGTGCCGACGATCGCCGAGAGCGGCGGCGCCCTGGCGGGCTTCGACGTCGACACCTGGTTCGGCATCTTCGGTCCGGCGGGGCTGCCGGCCGAGGCGACGCAGCGGCTGAACCGCGCCTTCGTCGCCGCGCTGGCCTCGCCCGAACTGAAGGCGCGCCTGGCGACGCTGCTCGCGGAGCCTTCGCCGACGACGCCGGAGCAGTTCGCGGCCTTCGTGAAATCCGAACTGCGCAAGTACGAGCACGCCGTGAAGGCCTCGGGCGCGCGCGTCGAGTAGCGTCGGCACAGAGCACGACGATGGCGCCCGACACGCCAGACACGCCCGCCCGCGTCCTTGCGTTCGATATCTTCGGCACCGTCGTCGATTGGCACGGCAGCATCGTGCGCGAGATGCGCATGCTCTATCCGCACATCGACGCCGACGCCTTCGCACTCGCCTGGCGCGCCGGCTACCAGCCGGCAATGCAGCGTGTGCGCTCGGGCGAGCTCGGCTGGACGCTGATCGACGATCTGCATCGCTTGGTGCTCGATGCGCTGCTTCCCACCTTCGGCCTCGCGCACCTGGACGAAGCCCAGCGCCGGCACCTGAACAAGGTCTGGCACCGGCTTGAAGCCTGGCCCGATTCGGTGCCCGGCCTCACGCGGCTGAAGACGCGGTTCACGATCTGCTCGCTCTCGAACGGCAACCTCGGGCTGCTCGCCGACATGGCCAAGCGCGCCGGCCTGCCGTGGGACTGCGTGCTCTCGGCCGAGGTCTTTCGCGCCTACAAGCCCGACCCCGCCGTCTACCTCGGCGCGGCGCGCGTGTTCGACGTGCCGCCGGCGCAGGTGATGCTCGTCGCCGCCCACCAGGACGACCTCGCCGCGGCGCGCGCCTGCGGCCTGCGCACGGCTTACGTCGAGCGCCCGCTGGAGTTCGGGCGCGGCGTCGCGCGGGACGTCGCGCCTAACCTGCAAAACACGTATCACGCGACCGACCTGCTCCATCTCGCCGATCAGCTCGGCTGCTGATCGCGCCGCGACGGGCGCTCAGGCGGCGCAGCTGCGAAAGCCGGCGAAATGGTCGTCGCGCTCGGGCAGCGCGAAGTTGCGAAAGCGCGCGTCGCGCATGCGGGCGCGAGTGGCCGCCGACGCGCCGCGCAGCACCTTGTGCGTTCCGAAGCAAGGCTGCGAGTAGCCGCGCCACGGACCGGGACTGAAACCCGGGTAGGGGCGGAAGGTGCTCGCCGTCCACTCCCACACCTGCCCCCAGCGCAGGCCGCGCGAGGTACCGGCGATCGCGGCGTGTTCCCATTCGAGCTCGGTCGGCAGGCGGCGCCCGGCCCAGCGGCACCAGGCATCGGCCTCGTACCAGCTCACGTGCACCACGGCCTGCGTCAGCGGCACCCGCGTCAGCTTGCCCAGGCGCTGCGCGAGCACACCGTGGCGCATCTGCTCGACGTGGCGCGGGCAGCGGCGGCCGACGCGCCGGGCCCAGGCCCAGCCCTCGGGCGACCACCAGCGCTCTTCGTCGTACCCGCCGTCCTCGACGAACTCGGCGTACTGCGCCCAAGTCACGGCCTGGGCGTCGATCTCGAACTCGGGGATCGCCTCGTCGTGTGCCCACTGCTCGTTGTCGAACACGAAGCCGCCCGGCGCTGCGCCCAGCGCGTGATGCGTCGCCGGGAACACGAGCGGCGGGCGCGCGACCAGGCTGGCCGGCGGCGGCAGCAGACCGGCATCGAAGCCCAGCGTCTGCGACATGCAGGCCAAGTCCTCGCCGTGCATGTCCTCGTGGAACAGCGCCAGGCGGACCATGTAGAGCGCGCCGTCGGTCTCGTCCGCGGCGTCGAGCAGGTCGAGCGTCGTCTCCAGAGTGGCGACAAGGTACTGCTTGGTCGCCTGCAGATCGGGCAGAGCGAGCCTCCAGCGCCGGTCGTGCGTTGCGCCGGCTGGGTCGTACCAACGGTCGGCGCGCGGCTCGATCGAGGCCAGGCGCGGGCGCGTCGGTTCACAGGCCGGGCCGCGCGCGCGCTGCACGTTGCGCGCAATCCAGTATTCCTGGAACCATGCGATGTGCCCGGCGATCCACAGCGGGGGATTCAGCTCGAGCTGCAGCGCAACGCGCATGCCGACCGCGGCGAACACCTGCTCGTAGGCGGCGAGCCAGCGCAGCGTGTGGTTGCGCGCATCCATCAGCACCAGCGAGAGCAGGCCCTTGCCGGCCTCGCGAATGCGCGGCGAATCGACGTTCGGGGTGTCGGTGTCGGGCAAGGTCGCGTTTCCTCTTCCTTGCATTGTGCCCAGCCGCCGGCTCCGGCGGCGCAACAGAAAGCACCGTCGTCGGCTTCTCTACACTTGCACCACGTCGCCCACGATTCACGAGACCATGAACGCACCCATTGCCGCGATCGGCGAGCCGCCTCGCCTCACCTCGCTCTCGCACGGCGGCGGCTGCGGCTGCAAGATCGCGCCCGGCGTGCTCGCCGACATGCTCAAAGGCACGCGCGGCATGCCCATCCCGCCGCAGTTGCTGGTCGGCATCGAGACTGCCGACGACGCCGCCGTCTACCGGTTGAACGACGAACAGGCGCTGATCGCGACGACCGATTTCTTCATGCCCATCGTCGACGACCCATTCGACTTCGGGCGCATCGCGGCCACCAACGCGATCAGCGACGTGTATGCGATGGGCGGCACGCCGATCATGGCGCTGGCCCTCGTCGGCATGCCGATCAACGTGCTGTCGCCGGAAACGATCGGCCTCATCCTCAAGGGCGGCCAGAGCATCTGCGCCGAAGCCGGCATTCCGATCGCCGGCGGGCACAGCATCGACTCGGTCGAGCCGATCTACGGGCTGGTCGTGATGGGCCTGGTGCACCCTCAGCGCGTCAAGCGCAACGCCGACGCGAAGGTGGGCGACCTGCTGGTGCTCGGCAAGCCGATCGGCGTCGGCGTGCTCTCGGCGGCGCTGAAGAAGGACGCTCTCGGCACCGAAGGCTATGCGCGGATGATTGCGAGCACGACGAAGCTGAACCGCCCCGGCACCGAGCTGGCCGCGATGGCGGGCGTGCATGCGCTGACCGACGTCACCGGCTTCGGTCTCGCCGGTCACACACTCGAACTGGCGCGCGGCGCGCAGCTCGGCGTGCGAATCGATTGGCAGGCTGTGCCGCTGCTCGGCGGCGTGCGCGAGCTGGCGGCGCAGGGCATGGTGACCGGCGCGTCGGGCCGCAACTGGGCCGGCTACGGCGCCGACGTGACGCTGCCCGACCGCTTCGCCGCCGCCGACAAAGCGCTGCTGACCGACCCGCAGACCAGCGGCGGGCTGCTCGTCTCGTGCGCGCGCGAAGCCGCCGCCGAGGTGCTGGCGCTGTTCGGCCGCCATGGTTTCGACGCCGCCGCCGTGATCGGCGAGGTGACCACCGATGCGGGGCGGCTGACGGTGGTTTGAAGCCAGCCTGCGCCGCACATTTCGTCTTGCTGAGGATTTCGCCATGAGAAGCATTGCCGCCCTGTTCGCCCTGCTCTGTGCGCTCGCTGCCGGCGCCTGTTCGAGCGGGTACGACGGGCTCAACAGCGGGTCGCCCGACACCGGCCCAGGCTGCTACGACCACAAGGGCCGTATCGAGCGCACGATCACGACGCGCGCCGAGTGCGATACCCAGGGCTGGACCTGGAAGACCTGAGCGCGGCCGGTCGTCACGCGAAGCGCCCGTGCAGGTACCAGCCCTGCGCGTGCGGCCTCAGGCCTTGCAGGCGCAGGCGGTAAACCCACACCAGCGAAGCGTCCGCGGCCTGGGCGACGAAGTAGTCGCGCCCGGCGAGGCCCTGGTCCCACCAGCCGGTCTCGATGCGCTCGGGGCCGCTCAGCAACTGCAACGCCGCGCCATCGAGCAGCGGCTGGTCGCGGTGCTCGTGCAGAGGCTGCGGCGGCTCGATCAGCCACACCGGCCGCGTGATGAGTCCGTCGTGCGTGGGCATGGCGTGCAGATGCTTCGCATCGTGCCGGTCGGGCAGCAAGGCACCCGCGTCCACTTCATGCAGCACGCTGCCGCGCTCGGGCCGGTGATCCTGCACCCGCGCCGGGCGCTGCACCTGATGCCTGCCCAGGCGTGCCTGCAAACGCTCGACGAGCCGCGTCAGGCCTTCGCGTTCGCCCTGGGCAGTCGGGAAGAGTTCGCTGTTCGGCGGCGGCGCGCGCACGATGTCGTCGGCGTGCAGGCGCAACTCGAGCGCGGGGGCGACGAGTTGCGTGCGACTCAGGCGCTCGCGCAGCAGCAGCAATAGGTGTGCGCTGTCGCGTGACGGTGCGGCAAGCGCGATCTCGACCACCGTGTCAGGCGGGGTGTCGCCGCGCCGCCAGCGCGCCTCATGCTGCAGTTGCAGCGTGAAGCGGCGCACGAAGGCATGCTGGGCCGACAGCCAAGCCACAAGGCGCGTCAACAACACGCCCGCGCCGTGCAGCACCTGCTCGCTGGTGTCGGCGCGGGCGAAGAGCTCGAGCCGGGTCTCGAAGCTCGGTGCCAGGCTGACCCGCAGGCGCGGGTCGGCGCGCTCGCCGAAGGCGCGGTCGATCTCGTCCAGCAGCGCTTCACCGAAGCGCCGCGCCAGCCCCGCGCGCGGCAGGCCGCGCAGGTCGGCGAGGGTGCGCAGGCCCATGCCCTGCAAGGCTTCGCTGTGCTCGCCGACGCAGGCCAGCAGCGAGACCGGGGCGGCGTCCAGCGCGCGCCGCAGCGAGCGCAGGTCGGGGCAATGCAGGCTCCGCGGGCCGGCCATCCGGGCCAGCAGGGCCGCGCCCTGGGCCGTGGGCGCGCTGGCGTAGCGCGTCTCATGCGCGAGCGGCGCCAGGGCCGCCTGAAGGCGTTGCAGCAGCGACTCGAAGCCGCCGAAGTAGCGCAGGCTGGCCTGCACCTCCAGCAGCGCCTGGAACGGCGGCTCAGCCGTGACCGCGGGCGTGAAGGCGAGGCACGCGTGCAACACGGCCTGCAGCGCCTCGGCATCCCGCAGCGGGTCGGCCGGGGCGGCGATGAGCTGCGGCGCCAAGCCAAGCGCGGTGGCGCGCTTGCAGCCCGGCTTCACGCCGAGCGCCTGCGCGCTGGCGTTGGCATGCGTGATCTGGCGCGCCTCGACCAGCGCCAACGGCATCAGCCGCAACTCGGGCGGCAGCGTCGCAGTCAGCGTTTCCAGCGACAGCAGCGGCAAATGGAGGGCAATCCAGAGCATGGTGCGGGATCATTGCCGTGCATGAAACGCCGGCTTGATACGGGGTTCGGCTAGCGGCCCGTTGCAGTCGTTCCTCGTACACGGTTCGACGTGGGCCATGGACGATGGGTGCCCGCCGCTGCTCGTGTCCCCCGGGCCGGGCTTCGCCCGTCCCTCCTCCTTTACCTCGCTGCGGCAG
>CAIKUF010000033.1 GCA_903830565.1 uncultured bacterium
CCTCGCTCGCCGCGACCATGCCGAAGGTGGCCGTGACGCCGACGCTGGAGCCGTAGCCGTGGCAGTTGAGGCTGCCGTCGGTGGCGCATTCTTCGGCTCCAAGCAGCGGCCTGTGCACTGCTTCCGTCGAGTAGACGCAGACCAGACCCAGCTTGCCGCTGCGCGGCGCTGCCGCCTCTTTGCGCAAGCGCTGGCGCAGCGAGGCGAGCAACGGGTCGTGCGTTACATCGGCAAGATCGTTCACCGCCACCGCCTGCGGCAGCCGCTTGCCGCCCGCGGCGCCGGCGACGACGAGCGGCGTGCCGGTCGCACGCGCCCAGACCGCGAGCGCCAGCTTGGCGCGCACCTGGTCGCAGGCGTCGATCACCGCATCGACCGGCGTCGCCAGCAGCGCAGGCCAGTTGTCTGCCGAGACGAATTCCTCGATCGCGGTCACGCTGCAGCCGGGGTGGATGTCGGCCACGCGCCGGCGCAGCGCCTCCGCCTTGGCCATGCCCAGCGTTGAGCCGAGAGCCTGCACCTGGCGGTTGATGTTCGATTCGGCCACGTGGTCGAGGTCGATCAAGGCCAGCGCGGCGACGCCGCTGCGCGCCAGCGCCTCGGCGGCCCACGACCCGACGCCGCCGAGTCCGACGACGGCGATGCGCGCCGCGCGAATGCGGGCGTAGGCCGCTTCGCCGTAGAGCCGTCGCAAGCCGCCGAAGCGGCGTTCCAGATCGGCGTCGGCGAGGTTCACTTCATCGCTGCCAGGCGCTCGCGCGCGGCCTGCGCGGCTTCCGATTTCGGATAAGCCTTGATCAAGTCGTCCAGCGTCTTTCGAGCGCTCTTCGCGTCCTTGAGCTCCACCTGGCAATTGGCCAGCGACAACATGGCCTCGGGTGCACGCGGGCTGTCCGGCGCGGCGGCGAGCAGCGAGCGGAACGACGCCATCGCCTCGCGGTACTCGCGCTTGCCGTATTGCGCATTGCCGAGCCAGAACAGAACGGACTCGGAGTAGCCGCTCTTCGGATAGCGCTTCTGGAAAGCCGTGAACGCGCTCGCGGCGGCGGCGAAGTCGCCCTTGCGCAGCGTTGCCATCGCTTCGTCGTAGAGGCGCCGTTCGTCGGGCTCGACGACGAACTCCTTGCCGTCGACGGTCACCTTCTGCGGCTCGAACTTGCCCATTCGCTCGTCGACGCCCTGCTTCAGGTCCTTCTGCTGGCGCTGCAGTTCGGCCACATCGCGCGCAAGCTGTTCGTTCTGGCCACGCAGCTTGGCCGTCTCGCCGCGCAGGGCCTCGACCTGGTTGCTCAGGTCGAGCAGGCTGCGCCGCAACTGATCCACCTGCTCGGCCAGGCGCGCCTTGAGCTGCTCGTTGTTCTGGTCGACGCGCTGGCGCAGGTCGAGGATGGCCTTGCGCGCCTCGTCATCCTCGAACAGCGCCGCGCGCGCCGGGGATGCCAGCAAGGCTGCACCGAGCATGCACAGCGCAAGCCCCGGCTTGAGCGCCCTGCCCCAGCGCCTCGCCCGCACGCGCGCCTGCATCAGCGGTACTTCAGCTCGGCGCGGCGGTTCTTGGCCATCGCCGCTTCATCGCTGCCCTGCGCCGCGGAGCGCTCCTTGCCGAAGCTCACGGCCTCGACCTGGCCGTCGGACGCGCCGAGCAGCACCAGCGCCTTTTGCACCGACTCTGCGCGCTTCTGCCCGAGCGCAAGGTTGTATTCGCGCCCGCCGCGCTCGTCGGTATGGCCCTCGATCACAACGCGCTGCTTGCGGTCCGCGGTAAGCGCCTTCGCGTTGGCCTCGATCGTCGGGCGGAACTCGTCCTTGACGACGAAGCTGTCGAAGTCGAAGTAGACGATTTTGGGCAGCGCGTTGATGGCAGCGCTGCCGCCCTTGTTGGTCAGGTCGACCGAGGTCACCGTCGTTTGCGAGGTTCCGCTCCCCGCCGCGCCGCCGGCACCCGTGGTGGCCAGCGTGCGCGTTTCCACCGGCGCCGCATCGTCGAGCTTGACGCCCGATGCGCAACCGGCGAGCAGCGCCACAGCAGCCCAAACACTCCAGCTCTCAAGGAAACGCCGGGCCGCCCCAAGTTTCCTTGCTCCCCCTTGGGGGGGCGGACGCCGCGCGGCGGCGGCCTTGGGGGCACTCATTCGCATCGTCTTCATCGAAGGTTTCTCCTTGGAAAGAGGCCACAGTGTGGCATCAGCGGCCGAACGGCCCCCAGACCGGTTCTCGAACATCGGTCTGCGATACCGCCAGGCTGGCCTTGATCTTGCCATCGAGCGTCGTCGTCGTCAGCACGTCGCGGCCCTGGGACTGCGTCGCATACACGATCAAGCGGCCGTTCGGCGAGAAGCTCGGCCGCTCGTCGCTGCCGGTGTCGGTGAGGTTGCGCGGCGGCGCGCTGCTGCCAAGTTCCTGCACCACCAGCCGGTAGGCGCCGCCCTGGCGCGCAATGTAGGCCAGGTTGCGCCCGTCGGGGCTGATCGCGGGGCTGATGTTGTAGGCGCCGACGAAGGTCACGCGCTCGGCCGCGCCGCCACCCACCGGCATGCGGTAGATCTGCGGTCCGCCGCCGCGGTCGCTGACGAAGAAGAGGCTGCGCCCGTCGGGCGAGAACGCCGGCTCGGTGTCGATCGCGGTGCTGTTCGTCAGCCGGCGCAGGTTGCTGCCGTCGCGGTCCATCAGGTAGATCTGCGAGCCGCTGTCGCGCGAGAGCGTGACGGCGAGCTGCTTGCCGTCGGGTGACCACGCAGGTGCGGAGTTAGAGCCGCGAAAGTTCGCCACCGCCTGGCGCTTGCCGGAGGCGACGTCCTGCACCCAGACAACGGCCTTTTGGCTTTCGAACGACACGTAGGCGAGCTCGCGCCCGTCGGGCGACCACGCCGGCGAGATGATCGGCTCGGGGCTCGCCAGCGCCACCTGCCCACCCTCGCCGTCGGCGTCGGCGATGCGCAGCGCATAGCGGTTGCCGGCCTTCGTCACGTAGGCGATGCGGGTCGAGAACACGCCCTTGTCGCCGGTGAGCTTCTCGTAGACGCTGTCGGCCACGCGGTGCGCCGCCAGGCGCAGGTCAGCCGCCGGCACGGCCGTGCTTTGCGCGAGCAGCGGCTGGCCTTTGACCACGTCCCACAACCGGTCGCGCACGTCGAAGCGCCCATCGGCCAGGCGCGACACCGAGCCGGCCAGCAGCGCGTCGGCGCCGCGCGCACGCCAGTCGCTCATCACCGGGCGGGCGGTCTCGTCGATGACCTCGGGCGTCTCGATGATGCGGAACAAGCCGCTGCGTTCGAGGTCGGCGCGGACGATGGACGAGACCGATTGCGGCGCCTTGTCCTCGTCCCTGAACTTCGCGATCGCCAGCGGCAACTGGGTGCCGCCGACGCCTGAGATCTCGACCCGGAACTGCGCTCGAACGGGCGCCAGCGGCAAGACCAAACCGCAGGCGATCAAGCTTCGTCTCTTCAACATGCAGGGCTCCTCCCGGCTGGGCTATCGACCGCGTCGGCACCGGCCTCGCGCCGCACCGGCGGCTGCGTCGGCGGCGTCCACGCGCAGTCTTGTTCGAAGCGCTTTGCGTATCGGTAGAAGGTTTGCTCGGCGTAGGCCAGCGCGATCACGAACCCCGCCCAGCCGTCCAAAGCGCCGCGCTTGAACACCAGGTGTTTGGCGAACGCCCAACACGCGCTTGCGAGCGCTCGCGGCATCGATGCGCGTCCCGGTGCGACCTTGGCCGCGCCGAGCGTGGAGTAACGGTTGAACTTGCGCACGACTTCGTCCAGGTTCCTGAACGGGAACTGCCAGATCGCGCTGTGCAAGCGGCCCACAGGCTTGTCGGTCAGCAGGCGATAGCCCTCGTGCACGGGCTCGGGCGTGTAGGCCATCGCGCCGCGCCTGAAGAGCTGCGGCTGGCGAAAGTTCGGATACCACCCCGAATGCCGAATCCAGCGCCCCATGAAGTAATTGCGCCGCGGCACGAGGTAGGCGTCCAGCGCTCCTGGGGCGGCGATGGTCGAGAGCACCTCGTCGCGCACCTCGGGTGTGCAGCGCTCGTCGGAATCGAGGCTGAAGATCCAATCGCCCGTGCACTGCGCGATGGCCCGGTTGCGCAGGTCGCCGAAGCCGCGGAACTCGACTTGCACGACGCGGGCGCCGAACGCGGCGGCAATGTCCTGCGTGCCGTCGGTGCTGTTCGAGTCGATCAGCAACAACTCATCGGCCCAGAGCACCGAAGACAGCGCGTCGCGGATCTTCTCAGCTTCGTTGTAGGCGATCACATAGGCGGTCACGGTCGGCATTGCGGGGCGATTGTAGGCGGCGGGCGCATGGGATAATCGCGCCCCGATGCCTGCTGCTACCGCCCCGCTGTCGCGCCGTCTGGCCCGCATCGCGCCCTACTTCAAGACCGGCCGCGCCGGCCTCGCGGTGGCGTTCATCGGTTCGCTGATCGGCTCGGCGACCGAACCCGTGCTGCCCTTGCTGATGAAGCCCTTGCTCGACAAGGGCTTTCAAGCCGGCGGCATACCCCTGTGGCTGGTCCCGCTGGTGATCGTCGGCCTGTTCGCGTTGCGCGGCGCAGCTGGCTGGGTGGCGCAGTACGCGCTGTCGTGGACGGCCAACCGCGGCGTGCTGGAGATGCGCCGTGCGATGTTCGAGCACCTGATGACGGCGCAGGCTGGCGTGTTCAGCCGCCATTCGGCGAGCAACCTGACCAACACGCTGGTCTACGAAGTGCAGAACGGTGCCGGCCAGATCGTTGGATCGCTGCTCGCGCTGATCAAGGACAGCCTGTCGCTGATCGCCCTGCTCTCCACGCTGCTGTGGCTGAACTGGCAACTGACCGTGTTCGTTGCGGTACTGCTGCCCGCGGTCGGGTTCACGATGCGCGCGGTCAGCAAGCGGCTGCACAGGCTGGCGGTGGCCGGGCAGTCGGCCACCGACAAGCTCGCCTACATCGTCGAGGAGAACGTGCTGGCATGGCGCATCGTTCGCCTTCACGGCGCACAGGACAGCGAGGCCAGGCGCTTCGAGGATCGCAGCAACACGCTGCGCAGGCTCGCCCTGAAGACCGCGGCCGCCAGTTCCACGATGACGCCGGTGACGCAATTGCTCTTCGCGTGCGCGCTCTCGGCGGTTCTCGTCTTCGCGCTGTGGCAGAGCACGACATCGGGCGGCACGGTGGGCGGCTTCGCCTCGTTCATCACCGCGATGCTGATGCTCATCTCGCCGATCAAGAGCTTGTCGGACGTGACCGGCCCGCTCACGCGCGGCCTCGCGGCGCTCGAACGGGGCGTGGCGCTGATCGATGACAGCCCGCTCGAAGAAGGCGGCAGCTTCGACCCCGGCCGCTCGAGCGGCGACCTCGAGCTTCGCCAGGTGACGCTGCGCTACCGCGATGATCAGGCGGCGGCGCTCGACGACGTCAGCCTCACGCTGCACGCCGGCGAGGCAGTGGCGCTGGTCGGGCCTTCGGGGGCCGGCAAGTCGACCTTCGTCAACCTGCTGCCACGCTTTCTCGACCCGACTTCGGGTTCGCTTTGGCTGGACGGCCACCCGCTGACCGATTGGGACGTGCGCGCGCTGCGCCGCCAGTTCGCGCTCGTGAGTCAAGATGTGGTGCTCTTCAACGACAGCGTCGCCGCGAACATCTGCCTGGGCGCGCCGCTCGACCGCGAGCGCGTCGCCGCGGCGCTGCGTGGCGCCCACCTGAGCGACTTCGTCGCCACGCTGCCGCAAGGCATGGACTCGGTGATCGGCCACAACGGCAGCGAACTCTCGGGCGGCCAGCGCCAGCGCCTGGCGATCGCGCGTGCGATCTACAAGGACGCGCCGATCCTGATCCTCGACGAAGCCACCTCGGCGCTGGATTCCGAGTCCGAACGCCAGGTGCAGGCCGCGCTCGAGGTGCTGATGCGTGGCCGGACATCGCTCGTCATCGCGCACCGCTTGTCCACCATCGAAGGCGCCGACCGCATCGTGGCGCTCGACGCCGGGCGCGTTGTCGAGCAGGGCACGCATGCCGACCTGCTCGCCCGCGGCGGGCTCTACGCCCGCCTGCACTCGCTGCAGTTCCGCGCCTGAGGCGCATGATGGCCTCGGTCGCGCGCTGGGGCCTGCTCGAAGCGCTCGATCGCGCGCGGCGCCCCCTGCCCTGGCCCGAGAAGCTGCTGATCATCGGCCCGGCGGGCCTGGGCGACACCGTGGTGGCACTGCCTGCGCTTCGCCGCATCCTGCGCGCGGCACCGGCCACCCGCGTCACCTGGGCCGGCCGCGAAGCCTTGCGGCCCCTGGCCGAGCCGATGGGAGTGCACGCCTACGTGGCCACAGACGCGCCGGCAGGCATCGCTACGCAGGGGTTCGGCGCCATCATCGCGTTTGCCGATGTCGGCGCCGATCTCTTCGGCGGCATCGAGCAGGTCGCGCCCGTGCCGGTGCGCATCGGTCGCGCCGCGGCGCGCGCGCGCCCGCGATGGTTCAACCACCTCGTTCATGCGAGCCGCTTGGGTTGGCCTCGGCACGAAGCGCAGCGCAACCTGCGCCTGCTGCTCCCGTTCGGCCAGGGCCAGCCCGCCACGGCCGGCGAGTTGCTGCGCGAGGGACGCCTCGCCCCCGTCGCGGCAGTGCTTCCGGGAGATCTGCCCGGCGCTGGCCACACGGTGCTGCACCCGTTCTCGATGGGACATGGTCGCGAGTGGCCGCTTGGGCACTGGATCGCACTTGCGCGCCGCCTGGCCGCCGGCGGCGCGGTCGTGTTCACGGGCTCTGCTGCCGAACGAGAGCGCTTGGCCGCCGCCTGGCCGCAGGCGCTCAGGCCGGCCGGTATCGTCGATGCGTGCGGCCGGCTCGACCTTGCGCAACTGAGCGTGCTGCTCCATCGCGCGCGGGCAGTTGTCGCATCGAGCACCGGGCCTTTGCATCTGGCAGCCGCGCTCGGTACGCCGACGCTCGGGCTTTTTGCCCCGCGCAAAGGTGTTGCGCTCGATCGCTGGGCGGCGCTGGGCAGTGCCGCGGTCAGCGTTCAGGCGCACCGCCGCTGCCCGAGTGGGCAACGCTGCCAGAATGGCGCCTGCGAGTGCATGGACGCCCTGACCGTCGAGCACGTGGCCCTTGCGCTGCAGACGGCCCCTGGGCGCATGCCTCGGCTCGATGCGCTGGAACGCTATGTCTTCGTTGCCCCTGCGGCGGCGCGGACCGCCCCAGACCCACACACCCGGAGCACACCATGACCATGCCGATCAGCCGCTACCCCGTCCCCGCCCTCGAAGGCCTGCCCGACGATCTGCGCCAGCGCATCCTGGAGGTGCAGGCGAAGTCCGGCTTCGTGCCCAACGTGTTCCTCGCCTTCTCGCATCGCCCCGACGAGTTCCGCGCCTTCTTCGCCTACCACGACGCGCTGATGCTTCGCCCCTCGGGCCTCAGCAAGGGCGAGAAGGAGATGATCGTCGTCGCCACCAGCGGCGCCAACCATTGCCTGTACTGCGTCGTCGCCCATGGCGCCATCCTGCGTATCTACGAGAAGAAACCGCACATCGCCGACCAGGTCGCGGTGAACCATCGCAAAGCCGACATCACGCCGCGCCAGCGCGCAATGCTCGACTTCGCGATGAAGGTCTGCCTCGACTCGGCGTCGATCGGCGACGACGACTTCGCGGCGCTGCGCGGCCACGGCTTCAGCGACGAAGACGCGTGGGACATCGGCGCGATCACGGCCCTGTTCGGCCTCTCCAACCGGATGGCCAACCTGACCTCGATGCGCCCCAACGAGGAGTTCTACCTCATGGGTCGCCTGCCGCGGGCCTGAACGCCGGTGGGCGCCCAGGCCTGCGATTGGGGATGGAGTGCGCTCACGCAGGCCTGCGTGAGCCAGCCGCTGTCGCAGCCGGTGCCGGCCAACGACGCCGCGTTCGCCGCGCGCAAAGGCAACCTCAGGCTGGCCGTGCGCAGCGCGCGCCGGCAGTTGACGCTCGCGCTGAGTGGGCAGCGGCCGTTGCTGCATTCGCGCATCGCCCCGGCGTGGCGGCGCGCGCTGTGGGTTCACGAGGGCATGCCGCAGATCGGCGACGCGATGATGGACCTCGCGCCGCGCAGCCTGCTTGCCGAGCGTGGCCTGTCCGTCGATCTGTTCGCCGCGCCGCACATCGCCGCGCTGTTCGAGGGCGATCCGTGGCTGCGCCGCGTGACCTGCGACGCTGCAGGGCTGCGCGCCGACGACTACGACTTCGTGATCGCACTCGGCAATGACCGCAAGTCCTTGCGCGTGAAGCGCGAGCGTCTTGCCGGCCTGCCCTGGGTCTCGCTGCAGGGCTATTACGGCGGGCCGGACTTCCACCGTGCTCGCTTCGCAACGCGGCGGCTGGCCGACCTTCTGGGCTCGGCGCTGGCTGAGGACGCATACGTCGCCCACTCGGCGCAGAAGCTGCGCCTGGACCCCGCGGCCGCGGCCTGCGCTGCCGAGTGCACCGGCGGCGTGCCCAGCGTCGCCCTCGCGCTGGGCGGCGTGCATGCCGAGCGCACGTATCACCGCTGGCCTGAAGTTGCAGAGCACCTCGTGCGCGGCGGCGTGCGCCAACTGCTGTTGCTCGGTGCGGCCAACGCACGCGCGCTGGCCAACGCCCTCGTTGCCGCTGTTGACGGGCGCATCGCGGTGCAGGACAGGGTTGGGCGCACCGACCTGCACCAGGCGCATGCGCTGTTCGCCCAGTCCCGGGTCGCCGCCTGCGCCGACGGCGGGCTCATGCACATCGCGCTGGCCACGCCGACGCCGGTCGTCGCCCTGTTCACTTCGGCGATTGCGCCGCAGTGGCGCCTGCCGCTGAATGGGCGTGGCCCCAGCATCGTCTCGCCATCGCAGGCGCTGGACGGCATCGCGCCGCAGGCCGTCGCCGACGCCGTGCTCGCCGCACTGCGCGATGGCACACTCTCCCGAATCGCCTGATTCGCCCCCCGAGAATATGCCCAAGCCCCCGCGACGCCACCCGATACACGGCCTGCCGTTCGACTCCCCAATCCGCAACCGCCTGCGCTTCGAGTACGAGCGGCTACCGCTGCGCGACCGTGCCGCGGCGCTGCGCAAGGTCGCGCAGCGGGAGGCATACCTGCTGCTGCTCGGGCAGACCGGGCGACGCGTTGCCCGCGCGCCGCAGGCCACGTCGCGCATGCTGTGGGTCTACAACTGGACGACGATCGGCGACTCGCTGATGGACCTCGCGGTACGCCGCGCCGTGCCGGCGCACGTGCGCATCGACCTCTACATCGCCGAGTGGCTGGCGCCGATGTTCGCGGGCGACCCGCGCTTCGAGCACATCTACACGCGCATCGAGGACTGCGCCGGCCCTTACGACTTCGTCGTCATGCAGGAATTCAACTCCCGCTGCGTGCGCATGAAGATCAAGGCCGCGCCGCGCGCGCCCTTCGCGACCGTATTCGGGCACCTGCGCGGCGAGCAGTTCGACCGCATGAGCTTCGCGCAGCGGCGCTTCGAGCAGTTGTTCGGGCTGCCCGTCGGCGATCCGGCCCCGCAGTGGCTGGCGCTCGGCCCGCGCCCCGAGCGCGACGCTGCGCGAACGCGCATCGCCGTCGGCCTTGGAGCGAAGGACCCGAGGCGCTGGTACCGCCGTTGGCCTGAAGTGCTGCAAGCCTTGCTGGCGCAATGGCCTGCGGATCGTGCGCCGCCCGAGTTCGTGCTGCTCGGCAACCGCACCGGGCACGAGGACCTGGCGCGTTTCCCTCCAGAGCTGGTGGCAACGCATTGCCGGGTCGAGATCGACCGTCTGGCTCTGCCCGAGGTCGTTCGGTGCATGCACGAGTGCGACGCGTTCCTCGGCGCCGACGGCGGCCTGATGCACCTTGCCGTCGCCTGCGACCTGCCTGGCCTGGCCTTGTTCGCCGAGATCGATCCGGCGATGCGGCTGCTGTCCGGCACACGCCTGCGCAGCCTCAGCGCCGACGGCGCGATTGGCAGTTTGGGGCCGCTGCGTGTCGCCGACGAGTGGCTGCAGGCGGTGTTCCCAGACGAGACTCAGAACGCTTTGCGAACAACCGCTTCGATCTGCGCCAGCGCCACACCATGGCTCTGATCAATGCCCTGCGTGGCGGACAGCAGGCGGTCGAGGGCGGCACTTCGGCTCACTGCGCCGCGCTTGCGCAGGCTGCGGTACAGCCGGGCGGCGAGGCGGTTGAGCGGTCCGCGATCCAGCGGACCATGATGCGCCATCGCACGGTCGTAGCCTATGTCGTTAAGGCTGACGCTGAGCACCTGCGCACCCGGCAAGGCGAGGCAAAGGTCGAGTACGTTGAACGAGCGTGGCGACCAGCTCTGCTTCTTGGCTATCGTGAAGGTGGCCTTGTGGTCGCCGTTGTAGCGGCTTGGGAAGAGACCCTGCTCATAAAAATCCTCATCCGGAACGATCAGCATCAGGTGACCGCCATGACTCACCAGCGACCACCAGTTGTGCAGGCTGGCGACTGGATCGTGCATGTGCTCCAGGCAGTGCGACGAGTACACGGCATCGAAGCTTGCCGGCTCGAACGCGGTGATGTGGTTCGCGTCGCCTTGGTTAAGGTCGAAGACAACGGCATCGGGCGTCACCGGGTCGTCACCCGCTCCGATGTCCAGCACGCGGCCCCGCAGAAGCGCCCGTTCGGCGGCTGTCAGGTGAAGGCAGGTCTTGCTCGATTCGTTCATCGTGTCGCGGATTATCCGACCTTCCCAGCCTCGGCCGGACAGGCTTCGCCGAAGGCTAAGGAAGCGACCCGCCTGAGTCCGGTCGTCGCTCCCGGTGCTCATGGCGGCATCACCCGCGCCGCTAAAATCAGCCCGCGCGCAGTCGCTCCTCTCGAACGCACGCCGGCCGCGGGACTGCCCGGCTCCAAGGCGCACGACCAGCCGCCGACAGGCCGCGACCGATGGCGTTCTTGGGCCCACCTCGCGTTGGGTGGGCTGGGCGCTATGCGCCTTCGACATGCATTCGCGCTTGCGTCGCGCAGCACCTGGTCGGCGCGCTAGTCGAGACCCTCCATGCCCAGCGCCGACACCGTCGATTTGCAGGCAAGCGGGAGGCCGCGCTGGCCCACGCTGCTGGCCGTTCACGCCGTGGTGTGGACCCTGGCAGCATGGCTCTCGCGCGGCAACCTCGACATGCCGGGCGACATGGTCGAGAACTACGTCTGGGGCATGGGCTGGCAAGCCGGGTACGACAGCCACCCGCCGCTCTTCGCCTGGATCGCCGCCGCCTGGTTCAGCGTGATGCCGCGCAGCGACTGGGCCTACTACGCAC
>CAIKUF010000034.1 GCA_903830565.1 uncultured bacterium
CGTCTTCCGCTTCAATCGGCGCTTCTACCCGATGACGGCGTTCAATTCAGTGCTCGGCCTGGATATAGACGCACTGCCACCAACCTACGAGCAGTTGTATTCCGGGATGTGGGTTCATCCGCGCGTGTGACGGTTTGGCAAGCAACCGGATAGGCATGCAACCAACCTCCAGCATCCATGCGGGTGTGCGGCCGGCGATTTCGGAAAACGGACCGAGAACTGACAAACTTGGGTTAGGGTATTGCCTAGGTTCGCGAGTGCCTATGTACAGGACATCATAGGCACTTGCCCGCTGGGCTCCGTGCTTGGCCTCACCGGCCCGGCGCTTTGCCTCAATCAACCCCCGATGGGAACACCAACATGCAGAAATCGCTGCACATCGACCCCGAGAAATGCACTGGCTGCCTGCAGTGCGAGATGGCGTGCTCATTCGAGAACTACGCCACCTTCGCGCCGGCGCGCTCGCGCATCAAGGTGTTCGACTTTCATCACACCGGGCGCAAGGTGCCCTACACGTGCACGCAGTGCGATGAGGCTTGGTGCCTGCACGCCTGCCCGGTCGAGGCGATCACGCTCGATGCACTGACCGGCGCCAAGGTGGTCAACGAGACCACCTGCGTCGGCTGCAAGGTGTGCACCATCGCCTGCCCGTTCGGTACCGTGAACTACGTGCAGGAAACCGGCAAGGTGCAGAAGTGCGACCTCTGCGGCGGTGAGCCGGCGTGCGCCGAGGCCTGCCCGACGGGTGCCATCACCTACGTCGACGCGAATTGGACCGGTCTGGGCAAGATGGCCGCTTGGGCCGACAAGCTCGGCAATCAGCCGACCACGCAACCCGCCGCCGCATAAGGAGCCTCACATGTCTTGGGCTGGAAAGATTCTCAGAGTCAACCTCACCGCCGGCACCGTCACGTCGGAGCCGCTGAACATGGAGTGGGCGCGCCAGTATCTCGGCTCGCGCGGCCTGGCCACCAAGTACCTGGTCGAGGAGATGGACCCCAAGGTCGACCCGCTGTCGCCCGCCAACAAGATCGTCTGGGCCACTGGCCCGTTGACGGGAACGATGGCTTCCACCGGCGGGCGCTACACGGTCGTCACCAAGGGCCCGCTGACCGGCGCCATCGCCTGCTCCAACTCGGGCGGTTATTGGGGCGCCGAGCTCAAGATGGCGGGATGGGACATGGTCATCTTCGAAGGCAAGTCGCCGACGCCGGTGTACTTGTTCATCCAGGATGACGTGGCAGAGCTTCGCGACGCCGCGCACCTGTGGGGCAAGACGGTGTGGGAGACCGAGGCCACACTGAAGAAGCAGTTGCAGGACCCGCAGGTCCGCGTGTCGAGCATCGGCGGCGCGGGCGAGAACCAGGTGCTCTATGCCGCGGTCGTGAACGACCTTCACCGTGCGGCGGGGCGCTCGGGCGTCGGCGCGGTGATGGGATCGAAGAACCTGAAGGCGATCGCGGTTCGCGGCACCAAGGGCGTCGGCAACATCGTGAACCCGAAGGAGTTCATGAAGGTCGTCGCCGAGAAGAAGAAGATCCTCGCCGACAACGCCGTCACCGGGCAGGGTTTGCCGACCTTCGGCACCCAGGTGCTGATGAGCGTGATCAACGAGATGGGCGCGCTGCCCACGCGCAACCACCGCGACAGCCAGTTCGAAGGCGCGAAGGACATCGGCGCCGAGGCGATGGCGACACCGCGCAAGACCGATGGCAAGAAGCCGCTGGTCGCCAACCAGGCGTGCTTCGGCTGCACCATCGCCTGCGGGCGCGTGCAGGCGATCGACAAGGGGCACTTCACGGTCGACAACAAGCCGCAGTACTGGGGCGCGTCGGGCGGCCTCGAATACGAGGCCGCGTGGGCGCTGGGCGCCGCCAACGGCGTCGACGATCTCGACGCATTGCAGTACGCCAACCTCCTGTGCAACGAGCACGGCATGGACCCGATCTCGTTCGGCGCAACCATCGGTGCGGTGATGGAGCTCTACGGCATGGGCGTGCTCAGCAAGGAGCAGCTCGGCATCGACGCCCAGTTCGGCTCGGCGCAGGCGCTGGCGCACTTCGCCGAGATCACGGCCAAGGGCGAGGGCTTCGGCAAAGAGATCGGCCAGGGTTCCAAGCGCCTGACCGCCAAGTACGGCCACCCGGATCTGTCGATGACGGTCAAGGGGCAGGAATTCCCGGCCTACGACTCGCGCGGCATCCAGGGCATGGGCCTGGCCTACGCAACGAGCAACCGCGGCGCCTGCCATCTGCGTGGCTACACCGTGGCGAGCGAAGTGCTGGGCATCCCGATCAAGACCGACCCGCTGGTCTCCGAGGGCAAGCCCGATCTCGTGAAGGCCTTCCAGGACGCGACGGCGGCCTTCGATTCGTCGGGCCTGTGCATCTTCACGACCTTCGCCTGGAGCCTGCCCGACCTGGCACCGCAGGTGGCGGCGGCGTGTGGCGAAGAGTTCACGCTCGAGAACCTGGCGCTGATCGGCGAGCGCATCTGGAACATGGAGCGCGAGTTCAACAACCGCGCCGGCTTCACCGCCAAAGACGACACGCTGCCCAAGCGCCTGCTGACCGAGCCGGCGAAGAGCGGCCCGGCCAAGGGCCTGGTGAGCAAGCTGCCCGAGATGCTGCCCAAATACTACGAAGCGCGCGGCTGGGACACCGAAGGCCGGCCCACGGCCGCGACGCGCGCGCGCCTGGGCCTGTAGGTCTGGCCAGCCCGGTGACGCAAGGCGGTTTTCGGACCGCTTTGCTCTTTTTCGAGGAGCAAAGACGATGAGACACGTGATCCTGGGCGCCGGCCCGGCCGGCGTGATCGCGGCCGAAACGATACGCAAGTACGCGGCAAACGACGAGATCGTGATCGTCGGCGACGAGCCCGAGCCGCCGTATTCGCGGATGGCGATTCCGTATCTGCTGATGGGCCACATCGGCGAGGCCGGAACGCAGTTGCGCCACGGCGCAGGGCACTTCGAGAAGCTGCGCATCGACGTGCGGCGCGCGCGTGCGACCGAGGTCGACATCGAGCAGCGCTGCGTCAAGCTGACGGATGGCGGCCCGCTCGCGTTCGACCAGCTCTTGATCGCCACCGGGTCGAGCCCGGTGCGCCCGCCGGTGCCGGGCATAGCCCTCGTCGGCGTGCACCCGTGCTGGACGCTCAAGGACGCGCGCGCCATCATGCAACTCGCCGTCAAGGGCGCGCGCGTGCTGCAAATGGGCGCCGGCTTCATCGGCTGCATCATCATGGAGGCGCTGGCCGCGCGCGGCGTGCAACTCACCGTGGTCGAGATGGGCGACCGCATGGTGCCGCGCATGATGGGGCCGACGGCCGGCGGCATGATCCGCGCCTGGTGCGAAGCGCGGGGCGTGACCGTGTACACCGGAACACGGGTCGAGTCCATCGAGGCGCAAGCGCCGCTGAGCGTGCGCCTGTCCAACGGCAGCCACGTGCCGGCCGACCTCGTCATCAGCGCGACCGGCGTGCAACCGAACATCGGCTTTCTCGAGACCTCGGGCATCACCTGCCTGCAGGGCGTGCTGACCGACGAGCACATGCAGACCAGCGTGGCCGGCATCTACGCCGCGGGCGACTGCGCCGAGGCGCTGGACATCGCCAGCGGAAAGACCATCGTCAGCGCGATCCAGCCCAACGCCGCCGAGCAGGCAGTCGTCGCGGCGATGAACATGGTCGGCCGCAAGAGGCGTCTGAAGGGCGTCACGCAGATCAACGTGCTCGATACCTTGGGCCTCGTTTCGACGAGCTTCGGCGACTGGCGGGGTGTTCCCGGCGGCCAGCACGTCGAGCTGACCGACCGCTCGGCCGATGGCGGAAAGGGGCGTCACCTGAGTCTGCATTTCGACGGCGATGTGATGGTGGGCTGCAACAGCGTCGGCTGGACCGAGCACGTCGGCGTGATGCGCGGACTGGTCGAGGGGCAGGTGCGCCTTGGGCCGTGGAAGGAGACGCTGCTCGCGGACCCGACCCGGCTGATGGAGGCGTATCTCGCCTGCGCCCAAGGGCAGGAGGCGCACGCGCACGTGTGACGATGCAGATCACGTTCAAGCTCTACGCCAGCCTGACAGAGCACCTGCCGCCCGACGTGCGGGTCGGCAATATGATGCCGCTCGTCCTGCCCGAAGACACGACGATATTGGAGGCGATCGCGCCGTTCGGGCTGCCGATGAAGCTGGTTCACTTGGTGCTCGTCAATGGTGTCTACATTCCGCCGGATGCGCGCGCCGGCCACGCGCTGGTGGAGGGCGACGTGCTGGCCATCTGGCCGCCGATCGCGGGCGGCTGAGCCACGCCGAGTGCAGTCGCACTACGCCGCAAGCTTCGACCGCGAGATGGGTTGCACCGAGGTCGAGTGGCTGTCGTGGCTTCCCGGCGCGGTAGGCGATCATCCGCTGACCATCGACGTTAGGCGGGCCACCGTCGATATCGGAGCGGGCCACCTGCAGTTGCGCTGGCAGGCGCTGTCGCCGAGGCAAATCGCCCTGGCACGCCTGCCACGGCTGGCCGTGGAGTTCCGCTTCGACGGCCTGGACGAGGCCGCGCGGTGGCGCTTCATGCGCTACTTCGACCTTTACACGCAGCGGGGTGGGGGGTAGGGCTTAGAACCTATCCGCAAATAGGACGGCCCTGCGTTGTGACGACAAGGCGATGGATGCAAGGCGCAAGCCGCCGCCCAGGGTCGGCCCCTGGGCAAGGCTTGCAACGCCGCAGACGCGCTTTGTCGTCGCAACCCTTCGTGCCGGCGCCGGATCGGGCACAGGCGGGCGTCGCGAGCCGCTTGTGGTGGGCGGCACCACGGTGCGCCTCGCTCCTACGCCTGTGCCCGATCCGCCGTCGGCGCAGGGCCGTCCTATTTGCGGATAGGTTCTAGCCCTTCGGCGTGCGGTAGCTCCACCACGGCAGGACTCGGCGCAGCGATAACACTTCGCCGCTGCGGTTCGCGCAGTAACCGGGCAGGGCATTGAGCTGGGCCCGCCAGGCCGGGCTGCGCAGCAGGTCGAGCAAGGCCCGCACATGGGGGTGCTCGAGCGACGGCTGCAATGCGACGAGGAAGTAGTGCTCGCGCGCGAGTGGAACGAACCCGAGACCGCGCGTGTTGGCTGCCGCCTCGATGCCGAAGGTGGCGTCCGCACCGCCGCTGGCCACCGCCTCGGCGGCTGCGCGGTGCGACGGCTCGCTGCGTTCCAGCGCGGCGATCGAGGCCGGGGAAATCTTCTGCGCGACCAGCAACTCCTCCAGCACCACGCGCGTTCCGGCGCCGCGGTCGCGCTGTACGAAACGCAGCCCGCGACGCTTCAGGTCGGTCAGCGCGTTGATCTGCAACGGATTGCCCGCGGCGACGATCAAGCCCTGTGTGCGCTGCGCGAAGCTGATCAGCTTGTGGCGGCCGGGCCTCAGCAGCGGACGGTAGGTGCGCGCGGTCGGCGAGCGCGGCGGCGATTCGGTCAGCGCGTGAAAGCCGGCCAGCAGGCAGCGCCCTTCGTTCAGCGCGGCCAGCGCGTTCACGCTGCCGGTGAACTGAATGTCCAGGTGCAGCCCGCGCTCGCGCTGCGCCAACTGGCGCAACAGCGGCAGCGCGTCGTCGTGACTCGCCGAGAGCGTGATCACGCCCGCGCTGTCGTCGAAGGCGATTGCAAACGCCTGCTCGAGCTCGCTGCGCAGCGCCTCGACCTGCGGCGCCAGGCGCGCCTGCGCGCGGCGTTCGGCCCAGAGCAGCTTCTCGCCGAACGGCGAGAGCACGGCCGGCTGGCCCTTGACCCACGACACCAGCGTCTGGTCGAACTCGATCTCCCAGCGCTTGAGTTCGCCCCAGACGTGGCGATACGACAGCGACAGGGCGCGTGCGGCGGCGCTGATCGAGCCTTGGTCATGCACCGCCGCGAGCAGCGCCATCAACGGGTGATGAAGGTCGCGCTGGCCGTCTTCGCGCCCCTGGAGCGTGTAGGTGAGGTGAACTCTATGCATGGCAGTTCATATCGGCAGAGTCGGCAACTGGCGGTGAGAATGTGCCGAGTATGAGAGATGTTGGATGAGCCCGGCGCAGAGCCGCCTCAAGGCGGGCGAGCGCCCCCTTGGGGGGCAGGGAGCGAAGCGACCGTGGGGGATCCGATGACCGCCTTCGCCGAGAGTTTTCGCACTGCCTTTGACCTGATCGTCCATGCCGACCCCGTTCTGCTGCACACCGTCGGGCTTTCGCTGTCGGTCAGCGGCACGGCGACGTTGTGCGCCGCCGGTCTCGGGCTGGCGCTTGGCGCGTGGCTCGCGGTCGCCCACTTTCCCGGCCATCGCGCGCTCGTGCTGATGCTCAACACACTGCTTGCGCTGCCGTCGGTCGTGGTCGGGCTCGTCGTCTACCTGCTGCTGTCGCGCAGCGGTCCGCTAGGCGACTGGGGCATCCTCTTCACGCCGACGGCGATGGTGATCGCGCAGACCATCCTCGTGCTGCCGGTCGTTGCCGCGCTGACGCGCCAGATCGTTGGCGACTCGCTGCGCGACGGCGGCGACCAGTTGCGCTCGATGGGCGCCGGGCCGCTGGTCTGCGCGCTGTTGATGCTCGTGCACGACCGCTGGGCGGTGCTGACGGTGCTGATCGCCGCCTTCGGGCGTGCCATCGCCGAGGTCGGCGCAGTGATGGTGGTCGGCGGCAACATCGCCGGCGTCACGCGCGTGATGACGACCTCGATCGCGCTCGAGACGAGCAAGGGCGACCTGCCGCTCGCGATGGCGCTGGGCATCGTCCTGCTGGCGGTCGTGGGCGTCGTGAATGTGGGCATAGGCCTTGCGCAGCGCGGTCATGGGTCTGCACTGGCGGGGGTGAGATGAGCGGCCTTCAGGGCATGGCCGCAGCGCCGCTGGTGAGCCTGCGCGATGTCTCGGTGCGGTTCGGTGAGGTCGCCGCACTCAAGCGCGTCTCGGTGGACGTGCGGCGCGGCGACTTCATCGCGCTCGTCGGCCCCAACGGCTGCGGCAAGACGACGCTTCTGCGCGCGTTGCACGGCCTGCTCAGGCTCTCGGGCGAGCGCGTGCTGGCGGAGCCGACGCTCGCGCAGGCGATGGTCTTCCAGCGGCCGTTCATGATGCGCCTCACGGCGGCCAACAACTTGCGTCTGGCGCTGTTGCTGGCCCGCGTGCCGCGTGCCGAATGGAGCGAACGCATTGCGCTCGCGTTGCGTCGCGTCGGCATGGCCGAACTCGGCGAACGGCCGGCGCGGGCGCTCTCGGGTGGGCAGCAGCAGCGGCTCGCGCTGGCGCGCGCCTGGGCGGTGCAGCCGCGAATCCTGTTTCTCGACGAGCCGACGGCTAGCCTCGACCCCTCGGCGAAGAAGGAAGTCGAAGCGCTGCTGACGGGCTTCGCCGCCGACGGCATGACGCTCGTGATGAGCACCCACAACCTCGGCCAGGCCAAGCGGCTGGCCAAGCGCGTGATCTATCTCGACGCGGGCGAGATCCACCTCGACCTACCCACCGAAGCGTTCTTCAACGCGCGCCTCGATGCACGGTCCGAACAATTCCTCAAAGGAGAAATGGAATGGCAAGCATGAATTCGACCCTCGCGCGGCGCGCGGCGCTCTCACTGGTCCTGGCCGGCGTCGCCTTCGCGGCGGCGCTTCCCGCATGGGCGCAAGACAAGTTCATCGTCATGGCATCGACGACCAGCACCGAGCAATCGGGCCTGTTCGCGCACCTGCTGCCGGCATTCAAGAAGGCGACCGGCATCGACGTGCGCGTGGTCGCCGTCGGCACCGGGCAGGCGCTCGACATGGGCCGCCGCGGCGACGCCGACGTGCTGTTCGTGCACGACCAGCCGGCCGAGGAAAAGCTCGTCGCCGAGGGCTTCGGCATCAAGCGCAGCCCGGTGATGTACAACGACTTCGTCATCGTCGGTCCGAAGAGCGACCCCGCCGGCGTGAAAGGCAAGGACGTGGTCGAAGCAATGAAGAAACTCGCCGCATCGCAGCAAGCCTTCATCTCGCGCGGCGACAAGAGCGGAACACACGCCGCCGAGCTGCGCTACTGGAAGGCCGCCGGCGTCGACACGCCGGTCGGCAAGGTTGCCGGCTACAAGGAGTGCGGCTGCGGCATGGGGCCGGCGCTCAACATGGCGGCGTCGACCAACGCCTACGTGCTCGCCGATCGCGGCACCTGGCTGTCGTTCAAGAACCGCGGTGATTTGGCGGTGCTCGTCGAGGGCGACACGCGGCTCTTCAACCAGTACGGCGTGATCGTCGTCAACCCGGCCAAGCACCCGCACGTGAAGGTCGATCTCGCGCAGGCCTTCGCCGACTGGGTACTCTCGGCCGACGGCCAGGCCACGATCGCGAGCTACAAGATCGGCGGCGAGCAGCTCTTCTTCCCCAACGCCGAGAAGCGGTGACGCGATGCGACGCGGCCTTCGTTTTCTCTGCGTTCTCGCGGCGAGCCTTGGGTTCGTCTCCGCGCTTCAGGCGCAGCCCGCCGAAGTCGTCGTCTTCGCCGCCGGCAGCTTGCGCGGCGCGCTGACCGAGGTCGCTCAGGCCTGGCAGGCCGGCGAGCCTAACGCCAAGGTCAAGTTCACGTTCGCCGCGTCGGGCCTGCTCAAGGACCGGCTTGCCGGCGGCGAGCGCGCCGACGTGTTCGCGTCGGCCAACGTCGAGCACCCGCAGGCGCTGGCGACGGCCGGCCGCGCCGCCGCGCCCAAGGTGTTCGCGCGCAACCAGCTCTGCGCGCTGGTGGCGCCGGGCGTGGATGTCGCGTCGGCCATGCTCGTCAAGCGCATGCTTGAGCCGGCCGTGCGGCTCGGCACCTCGACGCCGAAAGCCGACCCGGCGGGCGACTACACGTGGATGATGTTCGAGCGCATTGAGCAGCGCGGCAACCCTGGTGCATTCGCCGTGCTCAGCGGCAAGGCGCTGCAGCTCACCGGCGGTCCGAACTCGCCGCCGCCGCCGGCGGACCGCAATGTCTACGGCGCGGTGATGGCTGCCGGCCAGGCCGACATCTTCATCACCTACTGCACCGGCAGCGTGGTCGCCGTGCGCGAGGTGCCGTCGCTGCGCAGCGTCGACATTCCGGCCGACGTGAACGTCAGCGCGAGCTATGGCGTCACGCTGATGAACGGCGCATCGGCGGACGCGGCCCGCTTCGTCCAGTTCCTGCTCTCGCCGCCCGGCCAGGCCATGCTGGCTCGGCACGGGTTTGCCGCGCCCTGAACACGTGAGCGCGTCGGATCCCGCGCGCTGATTGGCGCCTTCGTTCGCACGTCAATATGCAAGTAACTTCATAAGGGAAGGTCTCCGCTTTGCAGGCGTGCGCCGACCTCGAAGAATCGGTGCTCCCCGGCAAGCGATTGCGCTGACCGGGAACGACAACCGAGGAGACCACCGTGAGCGTTGCCATTTCCCTTACCGTCAACGGCAAGGCCGTGTGGGCCAGCGTTGACCCGCGCACGCTGCTCGTGCAGTTCATCCGCGAGCATCTGCAACTGACGGGCACCCACGTCGGCTGCGACACCGCGCAGTGCGGCGCATGCACGGTGCACCTGAACGGCCGCGCCGTGAAGTCGTGCTCGATGCTCGCCGTGCAGGCGCAGGGCGCCGAGATCACGACCATCGAAGGCTTGGCCACCGACGGCGCGCTGCATCCGATGCAGGCCGCGTTCCGCGAAAGCCATGGCCTGCAGTGTGGTTTCTGCACGCCCGGAATGGTGATGTCGGCGCTCGCGTTGCTCAGCGACAAGCCGAACGCCAACGAGCAGGAAATCCGCGAGGGCCTAGACGGCAACCTCTGCCGCTGTACGGGCTATCACAACATCGTCAAGTCGATCCAGCTTTGCCAGAGCGGCAAGGCCGGCGCCACCGCCTGAAGGAGCCTGCGATGACCGACCTGTCCACTCCTCCCGCCAGCCTGATCGGCCAGTCACTGCTGCGCCGCGAGGACTACCGCTTCCTCACCGGCGCCGGCCAGTACACCGACGACGTCGTGCTGCCAGGCCAGACCTACGGCGTCTTCCTGCGTTCGCCGTATGCGCATGCGCGCATCAATTCGATCGACCTCTCCAAGGCCGCTGCGGCCCCCGGCGTCGTGCACATCTTCACCGGCGCCGATCTTGCCGAGGCCAAAGTCGGCGGGCTGCCTTGCGGCTGGCTGATCCACAGCAAGGACGGCTCGCCGATGAAGGAGCCGCCGCATCCCGTGCTCGCGCAGGGCAAGGTGCGCCACGTCGGCGACCAGGTCGCGCTCATCGTCGCCGAGTCGGTGTTGCAGGCCAAGGACGCCGCCGAGCTGATCGAAGTCGACTACGAAGTGCTGACGCCGGTGATCGACATCACGTCGGTCGAGAAGGCCGGCGCGTCGGTGCACGACGAGGTGGCGGACAACGTCTGCTACGACTGGGGCCACGGCGGCAAAGAGGCGGTGGACGCCGCGTTCGCGAAGGCCGCGCACGTGACGACGCTCAGCTTCGCCAACAACCGGCTGATCCCGAACGCGATGGAGCCGCGCGCCGCGAACGCCGTCTACACGCGCCACGACGAGGCCTACACGCTGTACGTCGCGAACCAGAACCCGCACGTCGAGCGTCTGCTGATGTGCGCCTTCGTGCTCGGCCTGCCGGAGTCGAAGGTGCGCGTGATCGCCCCCGACGTCGGCGGCGGCTTCGGCTCGAAGATCTTTCTCTACGCCGAAGAGACGGCGCTGGTCTGGGCCAGCAAGCGCGTCGGGCGGCCGATCAAGTGGACGGCCGAGCGCAGCGAATCCTTCCTCACCGACGCCCACGGCCGCGACCATGCGACGACCGCCGAGCTGGCGCTGGACGAAGGCGGCCACTTCCTCGCCATGCGCGTGCACACCATCGCCAACATGGGCGCCTACCTGTCGACCTTCGCGTCGAGCGTGCCGACCATCCTCTACGCCACGCTGCTCGCCGGCCAGTACAAGACGCCGGCGATCTACGCCGAGGTGAAGGCGGTATTCACCAACACCGCGCCGGTCGACGCCTACCGCGGCGCAGGGCGGCCCGAGGCGACCTACGTCGTCGAGCGCCTCGTAGAGACGGCGGCGCGCGAGATGAAGATCGACCCGGCCGAGATCCGGCGCCGCAACTTCATCACCGAGTTCCCGTACGCGACTCCGGTCGGCCTGACCTACGACATCGGCAACTACGAAGCCCACCTCGCGAAGGCGATCGCGATCGCCGACGTGGCAGGCTTTCCGGCGCGCAAGGCCGCGTCGGCAGCTAGGGGCAAGCTGCGCGGCCTCGGGTATAGCTGCTACATCGAGGCTTGCGGCCTCGCGCCGAGCAACATCGCCGGCGCGCTCGGCGCGCGCGCCGGGCTCTTCGAGGCCGGCGAAGTGCGCGTGCACCCGACCGGCACGGTGACCGTCTTCACCGGTTCGCACAGCCATGGCCAGGGCCACGAGACGACCTTCGCGCAGGTCGTCGCGGCCAAGCTCGGCATCGCCGTCGAGGCGGTCGAGATCGTGCACGGCGACACCGGTCGCGTGCCTTTCGGCATGGGCACCTATGGCAGCCGCAGCTTGAGTGTCGGCGGAACGGCGATCGTGAAGGCGGTCGACAAGGTCATCGCCAAGGGCAAGAAGATCGCCGCCCATCTGCTCGAAGCGGCAGACACCGACATCGAGTTCGAGAACGGCGAGTTCAGCGTCAAGGGCACCGACAAGAAGGTGCCTTTCGGCGCCGTTGCGCTGACGGCCTACGTGCCGCACAACTACCCGCTGGACAAGCTCGAGCCGGGGCTGAACGAGAACGCGTTCTACGACCCGACCAACTTCACCTATCCGGCCGGCAGCTACGTGTGCGAGGTCGAGGTCGACCCCGAAACGGGCAAGACGCGGGTCGAAAAGTTCACCGCGGTCGACGACTTCGGCAACATCGTCAACCCGATGATCGTCTCCGGCCAGGTGCATGGCGGCATCGCGCAGGGCCTCGGGCAGGCAATGATGGAAGCCTGCCGCTACGACCCCGAGTCGGGCCAGTTGCTGACCGGCTCGTACATGGACTACACGATGCCGCGCGCCGACGACCTGCCGAGCTTCACCGTCGACCACACCGTCACCGCCTGCACGCACAACCCGCTCGGCGTCAAGGGCTGCGGCGAGGCGGGGGCGATCGGTTCGCCGCCGGCCTTCATTAACGCATTGACCGACGCCCTCGGCGTGCGCGACATCGCGATGCCGGCCACCGCCGAACGCGTCTGGCGCGCCGCCAACAAGCTCGCCTGAGCGCAGCCGAACACGGAGCACAACACATGTACACCTTCGACTATCAACGTCCGGCCAGCACGGCCACTGCGGCTGCGGCCTGGCAAGGCGACGCGCGTTACCTCGCTGGCGGGCAGAGCCTCGTGCAATCGATGCGGATGCGCCTGTCGTCGTCCGAGCGCCTGGTCGATCTCGGCGCGGTTGCCGAGCTCAAGGGCATTCGCGTCGACGGCGCAAATGTCGTCATCGGCGCGATGACGACCCACGCTGCGGTGGCCCGCTCGGCCGAGGTCCGCAAGGCGATTCCGGCGCTGGCCGAGCTGGCCGGCGACATCGCCGACCCGATGGTGCGCAACATGGGCACCCTCGGCGGCTCGATCGCCAATGCCGACCCCGCGGCGTGCTACCCGGCCGCGGTGCTCGGCCTTGGGGCTACCGTGCAGACCAACCGGCGCACGATCGCCGGCGACGCCTTCTTCACCGGCCTCTTCGAGACGGCGCTCGAGCCGGGCGAGCTGATCACCGCGGTGAGCTTTCCGGCGGCGGCCAAGGCCGCGTACGTGAAGCACAAGCAGCCGGCGTCGCGCTTCGCGCTGGTCGGCGTGTTCGTCAGCCAGGGCGCGGGCGGCGTTCGGGTTGCCGTCACCGGCGCCAAGGGCAGCGTGTTTCGAGTGAAGGCGATCGAGGACGCGTTGAGCGCGAGCTTCACGCCGGATGCGGCGCGCGCGGTCAAGGTCAGCGCCGACGGTGTGAACAGCGACCTGCACGCCTCGGCGGCCTACCGCGCGGCGATGATCAGCGTGATGGCGGCGCGCGCCGTCGAAGCAGCGAACGCGCGCTGAAAGGATGCGCCCGGCCGACTGCAGCGGCCGGACGCCTGGCGCGGCGCGCACGCCCGGTGCTTCCCGGTGCGAAGATAGCCGGATTCATCGATCCCGACCATGCAACCGCCTGCCGTGAACGCCGCCCCCTTGAAGCTGCCCGATTCGGTCGACGCAGTGATCGCGCTGCTCGCCGCCGAGAACTACGTCTGCGACCGGCGCCTCGCCACCGCGCTGTTCCTGAGCCTCAAGCTGCAGCGCCCGCTGTTCCTCGAGGGCGAGCCGGGGGTCGGCAAGACCGAGCTCGCGAAGACGCTCGCGCTGTGCCTCTCGACGCTGCTGCTGCGCGTACAGTGCTACGAAGGTCTCGACGTGGCGCAGACCGCCTACGAGTGGAACGTTGCGCGGCAAATGGTCGAGATCCGCCTCGCCGAGGCCGCGCACGCCATCGGCGACGAAGGCGACCGCGAGCGCCTCGCGCACAGCTTGTACTCGCGCGCGATGCTGATCGAACGCCCACTGCTGCGGGCACTGACGCAGCCGCTTTCGCCCGTCCTGCTGATCGACGAGCTGGACCGCGCCGACGAACCCTTCGACGCCTTCCTGCTCGAAGTGCTGGCCGAGAACCAGATCACGATCCCCGAGCTCGGCGCCGTGAAGGCGAGCGCGCCGCCGATCACCATCATCACCAGCAACCGCACGCGCGAGATCCACGATGCCTTGAAGCGCCGCTGCCTTTACCACTGGGTCGACTTCCCCGAAGTCGAGCGCGAGCTCGAGATCGTGCGCCTGAAGGCGCCCGGTGCACCCGAGCGGCTGGCGATCCAGGTCGTCGAGTTCGTGCAGCGCATGCGCAAGCTGGATCTCTTCAAGGCACCTGGCGTGGCCGAGACCATCGACTGGACGAACGCGCTGCTCGCGCTCAACGCGATCCGCCTCGACCCGGCGACGGTCAGCGACACGCTGGGCGTGCTGCTCAAGTACCAGGACGACATCGTCAGGATGCAAAGCGGCGACACCGCGAAGCTGCTCGATGAATTGCGGGCGCGCGCGCTTCTCGAATGACGAGGCGCGCATGATCGCCGAGAACATCGTCCACTTCGCGCGCGTGCTGCGCACCGCGGGCCTGACCGTCGGGCCGGACCGCGTGCTGGCGGCGATGGCGGCGGTCGAGGCCGTGGGCGTGGAACGGCGCGACGACGTGCACGCCGCGCTGTCGGCGGTGATGATCTCGCGTTACGAGCAGCAGCTGCTGTTCGACGCCGCATTCGACGCCTTCTGGCGCGACCCCAAGCTGCTCGAACAACTGATGTACTTGCTGCTACCCAAGATCAGCGGCCGCGGCGAGAAGGTACGCCCGCCGCGCGCCAACCGGCTCGCCGAAGCGCTGGCCGCGCCGCGCCCGCCCGCGCCGCACAACCCCGCCAACGAGACGGCGAAGGAAGAGCTTCAGTTCGACACCACGTTCACCTTCTCCGACCGCGAACGCCTTGCGCAGGCCGACTTCGAGACGATGACCGCCGCCGAGTACGAGCTGGCGAAGAAGCTGGCCGAGAGGCTGCCCTTACCCATCGACCCGGTGCGTCGGCGCCGGCACGAGGCGGCCACGAGCAAGCGCCTCGGCAGCCGGCTCGACCTGCGGGCGACGCTGCAGCGCATGGCGCGCCAGCCGCACACGCTGCAGCCGGTCTACACGCAGCCGCGCAGCGAGCTGCCGACGCTCGTCGTGCTGCTCGACATCTCGGGCTCGATGGATCGCTATTCGAGGCTCTTCCTGCACTATGTTCACGGGCTGACGCGGCGCTACGTGAAGGTGCACACGCTGACCTTCGGCACGCGGCTGACGAACATCACGCACTGCCTGCGCCACCGCGACCCCGATGTTGCGCTGAGGCTCGCCGACGAGCACGTGCACGACTGGAAGGGCGGCACGCGCATCGCGCATTGCCTGGACGAATTCAACCACCGCTGGGCGCGTCGCCTGCTGGGCGCAAACGCGGCGCTGCTGCTGGTCAGCGACGGCCTCGATCGCGACGAGCAGGGCGAACTCGCCCGCTCGGCGGCGCAACTGCGGCGCCTCGCGCATCAGATCGTCTGGCTCAACCCCTTGCTGCGCTTCGAAGGCTTCGAGGCCCGCGCCGCCGGCGTGCGCGCGCTGATGCCCAACGTCGACCGCTTCCTGCCGGTGCACAACCTGGCCAGCCTGGTCGACCTCGGCCGCGCGCTCCGCTCCGGCGCGCACAAGCCCTGGCGCGCACCGGCTCTGGACCCCATCACTCTGCACTGACAAAGCCATGGAACTTCAAGGTGAACGCCTGATCCCCGCCACGCTGGATGCGACCTGGCAGGCGCTGATCGACCCCCAAATCCTCAAAGGCTGCATTGCCGGCTGCGAGTCGCTGGAGCGCACCGGCGACGACAGCTTCAGCGTGCTCGTCGCGGTGCGTGTCGGCCCGGTCAGCGCGCGCTTTAAGGGCAACCTCAAGCTCAGCAACGTGCAGGCGCCGACGAGCTACACGATCAACTTCGACGGCCAGGGCGGCGTGGCCGGTTTCGGCAAGGGTTCGGCCGATGTCGTGCTCGCGCCCGAAGGTGCGCAGACGCGCCTCAAGTACGTCGCGCGGGCGCAGGTCGGCGGCAAGATGGCGCAGGTCGGCTCGCGCCTGATCGACGCCGCTTCGAGCAAGATCGCCGAAGACTTCTTCACCGCGTTCGAGGCCCGCCTGCAGGCGGTGGCGGCCGGCGCACCGCCGCCCGAGCCGGCGCCGACCGCTACGCGCAACAATGCGGTCTGGTGGATGGTCGGCGCTGCCATCGTGCTGGCCGCAGCCTATTTCCTCACCCGCTAGCGCATCGCACCGTGAGTGCATCGGAGCAGAAGATGGACAGTCTGGATCTGCAGGTGCTGCAACAGGCACGCGATTGGTTCGTGCAAGGCGACAAGGTGTGGCTGGTCACGGTGATCGAGACATGGGGCTCGGCGCCGCGGCCGCCCGGCGCATTGCTCGCGCTGCGCGGCGACGGCCTCGTCGTCGGCTCGGTCTCGGGGGGCTGCGTCGAAGACGATCTGATCGACCGCGTGCGCCACGGCGAGCGCGTCGATACGCCGGCGCTGATCGCCTACGGCATCACGAAGGAAGAGGCGGCGCGCTTCGGCCTGCCGTGCGGCGGCAACCTGCGCCTGCTGCAGGAGCCGCTGAAGCGCGCGGGCTGGATAGACGACGTGCTCACGCGCACGGCTCGGCACGAACTGGTCGCACGCAGGCTCGTTCTCGCCACCGGCGAGGTCACTGTAGAGGCTGCGTCGCGCAGCGAGAAGTTCGAGTTCGATGGCCAGCAATTGCGGGCACTGTTCGGGCCGCGCTGGCGCCTCCTGATCGTCGGCGCCGGGCAGCTCTCTCGCGTGCTCGCCGGCATGGCGCTGGCGCTCGATTTCGAAGTCGTGTGCTGCGACCCGCGCGAGGAATATCACCTGACCTGGGACGTGCCCGGCACGACCTTCAGCAAGGCCATGCCCGACGACCTGGTGCTCGAATTGCAACTCGACCCGCACTGCGCGGTGGTGGCGCTGACGCACGACCCCAAGCTCGACGACATGGTGCTGCTCGAAGCGCTGAAGTCGCCCGCGTTCTACATCGGCGCGCTCGGCTCGCGCGGCAACACCGCCAAGCGCAAGGAGCGGCTCGCGCTGTTCGACCTTTCGCCGGCCGAGATCGGCCGCCTGCATGGCCCGATCGGCCTGGACCTCGGCAGCAAGACGCCGGCCGAGATCGCCGTCTCCATCCTCGCCGAGATCGTTGCCGTGAAGAACGGCGTTGCGCTGACGCAGAAGAAGGAAGGCTCGGCGGTGCCGCAGGGCAGCGGCGTCTGCACGAGCGGATGAGTGCGCTGCTGCAAGCAGCGCCGTGGCGTCGTTGCGGATTGACGCCGCCCGGGTTCACGTTCGCAGGCACCTGCCGCAAGGCATCGCAACGAGTGGCGGCGATGGCGCTGACTTGCTGCTGGCCGATGGCAGCATTTGCGGTTGTGGACTGCAAGCTCGGCGGCGCAGCGGTCGACCCGGCCAACGGCAACACGACGCAGGGCAAGTCCGGCATGATGCGCTGCGTCGATCGCGACAGCGGCGTGCTCGTGCGGGAACAGGAGCTTCGCAACGGCAAGTTCGTCGGCCTCGAGCGTTACTATGAGGGCGGCAAGCTGGTCAAGGAGTTCTCGGTCAACGAGCGCGGCAACAAGCAGGGGCGGGCGCGCGAATTCGCGCCCTCTGGGCAGCTGCTTCGCGACGAGACCTTCGACAACGGCGACAGGGTCGGCATCGGTCGGCAGTTTCGTGCCAACGGTCGCCTGTCGCGCATCGCATTCGTGGCGGCACGCGAAGGCGAACTGGCGGTTGCCGAGTTCACCGCAGAAGGCCGCCTGGCCGATCTGAGATGCGACCGCGAGCCTCGCCTGGCGCCGGACGTCGACGATGCGCGCCTGTTCGGCTTTGGCGGCGCATCGCAGGTCGAGCTGTACGGCAACGCGGCGACGCCGCGTGCGCGCCTGACGCTGGAGAAGGGCGTTCGCGTGCGGCAGGAATTCCTCTACGACAACGGCAAGCCGCAGCGCATCGTGCTGCTGCAGGGCGACAAGCGCGTCGAGCAGCGCTTCTCGGCGGCCGGGGTGAAGCTGTTCGAAGGGCAGAGCGTCGTCGTCGGAACGCGCACGCAGGTGGAGTTGGAGCAACGCTTCGCGGACAGCGGAACCCTAACGAACGAACTGCGCTGGAAGGGCGGCGCACCGGTCAGCGAAAGCGACTACTACCTCAGCGGCCAGTTGCGCCGGCAGGTGGTGTACAGCGGCGAGCCCGAGGCGCGCGAGCGCCGCATCAGACGCTACTACGACACCGGCAAGCTCGCCGGCGAAGGGCGCTACGTCAAGGAAGCGCGCGGCGGCGAGCGCGCCGTCGGCGTTCAAAAGACCTTCTTCGAAGACGGCGGCCTGCAGTCGGAGACGACTTACGACGATCGCGGCCGCCCGAGCCGGGAGCGCAGTTGGGACCGCGGGGGTCGTCTGCTGCGCGACGACGAGGTGTTCGAGGACCGTTCGCGCAAGGCGTATTCGAAGTAATGCTCAAACTTGGCGGAGGCAGTAGGATTCGAACCCACGATGCCCTTGCGGGCATGCTTGATTTCAAGTCAAGTGCAATCGACCACTCTGCCATGCCTCCGGTGCGATGACGACGTTGCGGGGCGCGAACGCCTGCAACGAGTGCCTCGCGAATTCTAACGAGGCTGCGCCTCAGACCGACGAGTGGTACCGGTGCGACCGTGGCAGTTGGTGCTTCGGTGTAAGGTGGCTCCGGTCGAGCCGTCTGGGCCAGGCCCAGAAGTAATTGGAGCTCGAAGCTCAATGGGGTCCGAAGACCCCGAGGACGACCGGAGCCGCGCATGAAGTTACCACACAGCGTCAGCGAAGTCTTGCGTGATCACGTCGCGCTCGAGAGCGAGTGCATCGACCGCATGTACCTCAACGTCTACGTGCCGCAGTTGCAGCGCATCGGCGGTGTCGTGTGGTACCTGCGCGGCCACCTCGGCCAGCGCTTTGCCTCGACCGCTGGGGTGGCACCCAAGAGCGATGCCTTCGTGGCCAACGTCGAGCGCTTCGTCGCCGAGCAGGGCGTGCAGATGGTGAGCTTTGGCAAGCACCAACGCAAGGACGAGGTCACCCAGCAGGTCCTGCGGCAGTTCGATGCCGACGAAGGCGTGCTCTACGTCGGGCGGGCGCAGGAGAGGGCCCGCGTCGTGCGCACCGAACGTCGCCGCAACGCCACCACCGGCATGACCTACCCGTGGGTGGTCGACGGCTCGGCGATGGTCAATCACTACTACTTCTACTGCCTGGACGAGGACTTCGGTCCGTTCTTCCTCAAGTTCTGCTCGTACTTCCCCTACAACGCCAAGCTGTGCATCAACGGCAACGAGTATGCCAAGTGCCAGCTTCGCAAGCGCGGGATCGAGTTCGAGGCACTCGACAACGGCGTGCTGTCCTGCGCCGACCCCAAGGCGCTGCAGCGCATCTGCGATGGCCTGGACGCCAAGAAGATTGACCGGCTGCTGCGCAAATGGCTGGCGCGGCTGCCCCATCCCTTCGATCGGCGTGATCGCAGGGCCGGCTACCGCTACAACCTGTCGATCCTGCAAGCCGAGTTCGCGCTCACGCAGGTGCTGGACAGGCCTGTTGCCGGGCGCATCTTCTTCGAGCAGGTCATCCGCGAGAACCTGGACATCGGGCGGCCCGGCCAGGTGCAACTCATCTTTGATCGCCGGATCACCCGGCGCACCCCGGGACGCATGCGTACCCGGGTGATAACCGAGGGCGTCACGCCCTCGCTGCATGTGGACTACAAGCGTTCCGCTATCCAAGCAGTACCACAAGGAGGGCCAGGCCTTGCGGACCGAGACGACCATCAACGACACGCGCGACTTCGGCGTGGGGCGGCTGCTCAAGAACCTGGCCGAGTTGCGCCGCATCGGCTTTGCCGCCAACCGGCGGCTGCTCGAGATCGAGCAGATCAGTCACGACTGCGCCTTGGGCGAAGACGCCTTGCAGCAGTTGCAGCGACCGCGTCAGCACCAAGGCCAGCGGGTACCCGCGCTGCGCTTCGGTGACGCCAATGCACAGGCCTTGCTCAATGCGGTGCTGATGTTCGTCTTCGTCGCACGCGGCTTCACCAACAAGGAACTGCGCCAGCACTTCGCCGTCTTGCTCGGCAAGCGAGCCGACGAGCTCTCCCCGGGGCGCATGAGCTACGAGTTGCGACGCTTGCGCCTGCACGGCCTGATCGAGCGGTTGCCCAAGACCCATCGCTATGGGCTGACCGACGAGGGACTGAGAACGGCGCTGTTCTACACCCGCGTATACGCGCGAATCCTGCGTCCGGGCATGGCCCCAGTCGTACCTGTCGCGCCAGCCGGTTCGTCCGATGCGCTACGGCAATTCCATGCCGCCGAAGCCGCCGTCAATTCATGGTGCGACAAGGCCCACATCGCGGCGTAGAAAAACTTGACTCAATCAGTTCAAATTCACTCTGGTCAAGGAATCTAGTCTTGCGTCTCAACGGCCCGGCACGCGCGCCTGCGCGCAGCGCACCTGCATCACCTCGCGCCGGCCGCCGTCGACGCGCACCGCGGTGAGCGAGCCGCCCCAGACGCAACCGGTGTCGAGCGACAGCAGCTCGGGCGTGTCGATCAGGCCGAGCACGGACCAGTGGCCGAACGCGATCGGCGTGCCCGCGGTCAGGCGGCCGGGCACCTCGAACCAGGGCATGTAGCCGGGCAGCGCGGACGCCGCGGCGTCCTTGGTCTCGAATTCGAGCCTGCCCTTGGCGTCGCAAAAGCGCATGCGCGTCAGCGCATTGACGACGAAGCGCAGCCGATCGGCGCCGCGCAAGTGCTCGCTCCAGCGCGCCGGCGAATTGCCGTACATCGCGCGCAGGAACTCGCCGCGCGCGCTGCCGCGCAACTCGGTCTCGACCTCGGCCGCCAGTGCGAGCGTCGTCTCGCGGTCCCATTGCGGGGCGACGCCGGCATGCACCAGCAGCCAGCCGTGGTCGAACGCGGCCAGGCGCTGCTGGCGCAGCCAGTCGAGCAACGTCTCGCGGTCGGCGGCGTCGAGGATGTCGGCGAGGGTGTCCTGGCGCTTGTGCTTGTGCGCGCCTTCGGCGACGGCAAGCAGGTGCAGGTCGTGGTTGCCGAGCAGGCAGCCTGCCGCGGAGCCGAGGTCCTTCAGCCGGCGCAGCGTGGCCAGCGACTGCGGGCCGCGGTTGACCAGATCGCCGAGCACCCAGACGTGGTCGCGCGAGGGCGAAAAGCCGATCTGATCGAACAGCCGTTCGAGCGCGTCGCAGCAGCCTTGCACGTCACCGATGAGAAAGTCCATCGCCCGATTCTGCTACGCTCTGCGCCCTCATTGGTTCAAGGGAATCGCGCACCGGTTTGCGCACTGAATGGACGTTGCCCTTCTCGCCTTCCTGATCGTTCTCAACGGCCTGTTCGCCATGTCGGAAATGGCGCTCACGGCCAGCCGAAAGGCACGGCTGACGGTGCTGATCGAGTCTGGCGACGGCAAGGCCCGCGCCGCGCTTGATCTGCACGAGAACCCAACCAAGTTCCTCTCCGTCGTGCAGGTGGGCATCACCTCGATCGGCGTGCTCAATGGCATCGTCGGCGACGCCGCGTTCTCCGAGCCGCTCGCCGCTTGGGCAGCGGCGACGTTTCACATCAGCCCGAAGGCCGCGGCCATCAGCGCCACCGCGATGGTGGTGTTCATCATCACCGTGCTCACGATCATCTTCGGCGAGCTCGTTCCCAAGCGGCTCGGGCAGATGTTCCCGGAGGCGGTGGCGCGCGTCGTCGCGCAGCCGATGGAGTGGCTGTCGTGGATCGCGCGGCCGCTGGTGAAGCTGCTCTCGTGGTGTACCGAGGCGACGCTGCGCCTGATCGGCATCCACGGCGGGCCGAGCCGCAGCGTGACCGAGGAGGAGATCGCGGCCAGCCTGGAAGAGGGCCTGGACGCCGGCGTGATCGAGGCCCAGGAACATCAGATGGTGCGCAACGTGTTCCGCCTCGACGACCGCCCGGTCGGCTCGATGATGATCCCGCGCAACGAGATCGTCTGGCTCGACGTCGGCGCCGAGCAAGAGGCCGTGCTGCGCGCGATCGGCGAAGCCGAGCATTCGCGCTACCCGGTGTGTCGCGGCGGCCTGAACGACGTGCTCGGCATCGTCACCGCGCAAAGCCTGTTGCAGCAGGCACTGCGCGGTGAGCCGCTCTCGCTTACCGGGCAGTTGCAGGCGGCGGTGTTCGTTCCCGAGACGCTCTCGGGCATGGAGTTGCTGGAGCACTTTCGTGCGACCAGCGTGCAGCTCGTGTTCGTGGTCGACGAGTACGGCGAGGTGCAGGGCGTGATCACCGTGCGTGACGTGCTGGAAGCCATCACCGGCGAGTTCACGACCCCGAGCGACGCGGGCACCTGGGCCGTGCAGCGCGCCGACGGAAGCTGGCTCTTCGACGGCCTGATCCCGGTGCCCGAATTGAAGGACCGACTGGACGTGAAGGAGCTGCCGGAAGAAGACCGCGGCCGCTACAACACGCTGGCTGGGATGGTGATGCTGCTGCTGGGCCGCCTGCCGCAGACGGCCGACACCGTCGACTGGGACGGCTGGCGCTTCGAGGTCGTCGACCTCGACGGCAAGCGCGTCGACAAGGTGCTCGTCAGCCGGCTGAATGACGACCCGCCTCAGGGCGGCAGCCAGCGCTAGCCTGAAGTTCCGCGCCCTCACATGAGGCGCGGCGCGGGCAAGTCTTTGTCACGCCTCACGAATTTGTTCCTTTCGGCCCCTCTTTGGGCCTCGATATGTAGTCACTAAAAGATATTGCTTTTGCGCATGGAATGGCGCACAA
>CAIKUF010000035.1 GCA_903830565.1 uncultured bacterium
CATGTCGGTCACGAGCACGTCGCCGGCCTGCACCTGGTCCATCTCGGCCAGGCTGTGCACGATGCGAACCGGCCCGGTGCCGATCTTCTGGCCGATCGCGCGGCCCTCGGCGAGAACGACGTTCTTGCTGCGGTCGCCCTTCAACTTGTAGCGGTGCTCGACCTTGCCCTCCGCTTGGCTCTTCACCGTCTCCGGCCGCGCCTGCAGGATGTAGAGCTTGCCGTCGGCGCCGTCCTTGCCCCACTCGATGTCCATCGGCCGGCCGTAGTGCTCTTCGATGATGAGCGCATAGCCCGCGAGTTCGGCCACCTCGGCATCCGTCAGCGAGAACCGGTTGCGCAGTTCGGGTGCGGTGTCCACCGTGCGCACCAGCTTGCCGCTCGCGGCCTTCTCGGCGTCGGACGCGAACTCCATCTTGATCAGCTTGGAGCCGAGGTTGCGGCGGATGATGGGCAGCTTGCTGGCGCGCAGCGCGGGCTTGTGGACGTAGAACTCGTCCGGGTTGACGGCGCCCTGCACCACCGTCTCGCCCAGGCCGTAGCTCGAGGTGATGAACACGACGTCCTTGAAGCCGCTCTCGGTGTCGATGGTGAACATCACGCCGGCCGCGCCTAGGTCCGAGCGCACCATGCGCTGCACGCCGGCCGACAGCGCCACATCGGCGTGCGCGAAGCCCTTGTGGACGCGGTAGCTGATCGCACGGTCGTTGTAGAGCGAGGCGAAGACCTCCTTCATCCGCGCCAGCACGCCGTCGATGCCGACCACGTTGAGAAAAGTCTCCTGCTGGCCGGCGAAGCTGGCGTCGGGCAGGTCTTCGGCGGTGGCCGACGAACGCACCGCGAAGGACGCACCGGCGTTGCCGGCCTCCAGGCCGGCGAACGACGTGCGGATCGCGGCCTCGAGCGCGGGCGGGAACGGCGTCGCCTCGATCCAGGCACGGATCTCGGCGCCGACGTCGGCAAGGGCGCGCACGTCGTCGGTGTCGAGCGTCGCCAACCGCGCCTCGATGCGCGCGGCTAAGCCCTGGTGGCCGAGGAACTCGCGAAACGCGTGCGCCGTCGTCGCGAAGCCACCGGGTACGCGCACACCGGCGTCGGCCAACTGGCTGATCATTTCGCCGAGGGAGGCGTTCTTGCCGCCGACCGCCTCGACATCGGTCATTCTCAGACGTTCAAACGGCACGACCAGGGCGGTCGCCAGCAAGGAGGATGACATGGGAGAACTCCGTGATGATGAAAAATGGGGGTCTCCCGCAGCCGCTGGCGCGAGCGCGGCGTCCACACGGACGCGGGCTCCAGCGCGAGGCTCGCCCCGCCACGCGGGCGGGGGATGGCAAGGCGGCGGCGGGGCTGCATTGGCGATGCGAAGCGGGTAGTCGAGAGTCATTCTACGGGGGTTCCTGCCTATCATGCGAGGCTGAACTCCTGCGCCGCGCGCGCCACGACATGCCCAACCGAACCGTCTTCTTCGTCTCCGACAGCACCGGCATCACTGCGGAGACCTTCGGCAACTCCATCCTCAACCAGTTCGCCACCAAGACCCGCCATGTTCGGCGCCCCTTCATAGACAACGCCGACAAGGCACACCAGGTCGTGCGCGAGATCAATCACGCTGCGGATGTCGAGGGCAAACGGCCGATCGTCTTCGTGACGCTGGTCGACGCCGACGTGCTGGAGATCGTCAAGACCCAGAGCCGCGGCATGGTGCTCGACATGTTCAACA
>CAIKUF010000036.1 GCA_903830565.1 uncultured bacterium
GATGCCGACGCGTTCGCCGACGGGGAGTTGCTGAAGAATGTTGGCGGGCATGGGGTTCTTTCGGCGCGTTGTTGCGGCCCAGACCCACTTGGCCTCAAGTGGTGTCTCGACCAGAACCCGAATGCTACGTGATGGCCCGGCCGCGCCGGCTCACCCTGTGCCGAGGGCGGGGCGTGATGCCCGCGCTGCTGTGCGAGACGCTCACCGCACCGTTGGCGAGGCGCGTCGGCTGGCTGCCTGGGGCCATCGGCCACCCTTCAAGGGGAGGCGTCGCGACCGCGCCATACCGCGGTCCCTCGCTTCTGCCTGCGGCACTCGCGTTGCCGGCCATCGGACGACATTCACGGTGGCCGAGCGGACGACAGCGCCAGACTGGGTGCGGTCACTCGATTGACTCGGCTGAATGACAGTTCTCGGCCACTTTCGGCCGACCCAAAGCCACGAGATGCCGATTGTCGCGCCTCGGGCGCCTGAGATCGTTCTGTAAACTCCTTCGAGTCGGGAGTGATCGTGGAGACGGGCCCGAACCATGTGTCGATCAACGAGGTGAGGCTCGATGGCAAAAACTAAAGACATGGAAACGATAGTCCGGGAGTCGGCCGCCAGGAGCGAGTTGCTTCAGGTCCAGCGCCTCCACTTCGATCGGAACAACCCGCGATTTCCGCCGAACGTGGCCCAAGGCCCCATAACAGAACTACTGCAGCGCTTCGTCCGGGATGAGCGCCTGCTGGAGGTCATCGAGTCGATCGGCAATCATGGCTTCTTTCCGGGTGAGCCCCTCCTGGTCGTCCCTGACGGGGATGACGACTACCGCGTCGTCGAGGGCAATCGGCGGCTCGCCGCACTGAAGCTATTGGCGGGCGAGCTGGACTCACCCAGCGGTCGAACCTCGATTCAAGAGGCGGTGGCGGCTGCCAAGTACCGCCCGGAGAAGGTGCCCTGTTTGGTCTTCGACGATGAGAACGAGATTCTTCGGTATCTCGGCTTTCGCCATATCACGGGCATCAAGGCCTGGAGCGCCCTGCAGAAGGCTCGCTATGCCGCGAGGATGTACCAGAAGTATCGGAAGCTGCCGGAGGACGAGGGCCTACGGCAGCTTGCTCGCGAGACTGGAAGCCGGCGCGACACCGTAGGACAGATGCTCACAGCGCTCGAGTTGTATGACCGAGCGGAGAGGGAAAACTTCTTTGGTCTGCCGATCGAGCCAGAGCAGATTGAATTTTCTCTGCTTGGTACGTCGCTCAGCTACGCAAACTTGACTGACTTTCTCGGGCTCGACTCGCGAACAGACCTGAACGTGAAGGGTCTGGACGAGCGCTCCCTTAGGGACCTGTTTGACTGGTTGTTCGTGACAGCGGGTCGGTCAAAGCCGATCGTCACGGAGTCCAGAAACCTGCGAAAGCTCGCGGCAGTGGTCAAGTCACCCACCGCGGTCAAGGAGCTGCGGAGAACAGGCAATCTCGATCAGGCCTACGAATTGAGCAGTGGTCCGGAGCAGGCACTTGCGGAGGGGTTAAAGACCGCGCTGCGTAAGCTCGAAACGGCGCAGGGCCTAGTCCCTAAGGTGCCGGGGATTGGCGAGGAGCACGTAGAGCTTGCTGAAGGAATATGCGGGGCGGCAGCTGCGGTCCAAGATCTGATCCAGGGTGCATACCGGAGGCAACGTCGTTCCGCCGCGAAGCCGTTACGGGGCTGACTTGATGGTCCACCTACCCAAGAAGCTGAAAGCCGCTGAGCCAATCCTTGACAGCAAGATGAGTCGGCCTACTGGAAGCGATCTGTACATTTGGTGTGATTACATTGAACTTCGCTGCTTGGTTGACAAGGATCGTCGCCTATCGCGAGGACGGCTGCACGAACTGCTGGACGACACTGCGCAGATGTACGGCGAGCAGACCGACGCCGATGTCGTCAACCCTTCCGGTGGCATCGTGGACATAGGTCTCGATGACGATGACTCAGACGCTGCTGACGGTACCCCTCCTGGGTCGGGCCACTTGGGCACGCGTTACGAGATGCGCGTCGCAAGCTGGTTTGCCAACCTGGCGTTTCGGGCCAAGCTGTTTGGTGACGCCTACCCGTTCAAGTTGTCCGGAGATAGTCAGGAACTGGAGGCACTGCCGGTTAACTCGCAGGTGCGTGAGCTGTACGTGCAGATGCTCATGTCGGCCTCGCTCCGATTGGTTCCGAAGCGCCGACGCGACGAGCTGACGGAGTCATTTGAAGAAACGTCACACGAGATATTCAAACAGCTGATGCCTCTAGGGTGGGAGGTCCACCGCTTTGGTGCAAAGGGCGCGAGCCGGTACGAGGGCCTGCTGTATGACAAGCTGGTGGCACTCACTAAAGACCTCCGCGGCACGTTTGGTCTTGAGCGGCGTCACTACAAGCCGCACGATCGGGGCGACGGCGGCCTTGACCTCGTGGCATGGCACCCGATGGCCGGCGACACACGTGAGGGCGTGCCTATCGCCTTGGCCCAGTGCGGCTGCACCTCAGACGGGGACGCTTGGAGCATGAAATCGCTGGAGGCTGCGCCGGCGAAGTTGGCCGGGCATCTGCGTGTGCACCACCCGTGGTCCGCGTACTATTTCATGCCCCACGACCTGACTGAGGCCGTGGGCACTCAGATTGACTGGCAGCAGAAGCCCAATCTCACCTCAACGATCGTGATCGATCGTTCTCGGCTAATCGGCCTGGCGAAGCTCTACGGCTCGGTCGATCGGTGCGTGACGGCGAAGATCACAGTCACTGAGGCCCTCGCACTGACCTACTAGCGCCGGTCTACCAGATTGACTTCGGCAGGGCCTTGGCAACGGCAGCAAACAGGGGCGGAGGCACCGCATTCCCGACGACCTTGTAGCGCATGTCAAGGCTGCCGTTCTTGGTATTGGGAAACGTGAAGTCGGAGGCGAAGCCCTGAAGCCGCGCTGCCTCGCGGTAGGTGAACCGTCTCGCGGGGCCGTCATGCTCAAACTCCCACACGTTGTGGCGTAGCTTGCGCAGGGGTGGGCTGATCGGATGCAACGGCATGTGGCGCGGGTTAGCCACGATGGTCTTTGACACCTCGTTCCAACCGCGCCGCCGGTCACGGGATAGGTAGTACCAGTGGAAATCGCGTCGGTAGTATTCATCCTCCGAGGGCCAGTGACGCATGTAGCGCAAGGCATCCTTGATGGTTTGGTGCGGCTTGCGCTTGCCCTCGCCGTGCGTGGCCTCTGGAAACTGAAAATCAGCACCGAGGTCATTTCGTGTGCCGACGATGAGGATGCGCTTACGCTCCTGCGCTACGCCGTAGTCCGCTGCGTTCAGTAGCGCGCTCTTTACGTCGTAGCCGATCTCAGAGAACACCTTGATCTGGTCGAGCAACAGGTGTCGGAAGTTGGTGCGTACCATGCCCGACACGTTCTCGACGATGAAGGCCTTCGGCTTCATCTGTGCTAGCGCCCGCGCGAACTCAAGGTACAACGTGTTGATGCCACGGCTAGGGTCCCGCACGCCGCCCTGGCTGAACCCTTGGCACGGGTAACAGCCGACCAGCAGGTCCGCGGATGGGAACGTCTTCACCTTTTGAATGTCCCCGAGCAAGTAGTCAGTCTGTGCGTGATTCGCCTCGTACACGTCCTTTGCGTACGCCAGCTTGTCATTGGCCATCAAGACGGTGAAGCCGGCTTGGAGGATGCCTGAATCTGATCCCCCGCAGCCAGAAAAGAGGGAGACTGCCGTCTTCATGTTGTGCGCGTGTTCATGCCGCTTGGAGTGTATCCGCCGCGCGCCCACTGCTGAAGGATCTCGTTCGGTCGCATTGAAGAAATCGGAGCAGTACGTTGGTAGCGGCCGGAGGTGGCGCAGTCGCGCCTGCACACCTAAACGGCTGCCATGAGTCCCAGACCGCGAGTTCGATGACCGCCTACGTCCGACCGCAACCGCTGCATTGCGGCCGCTCAAGGCTACCGGCTGGATAGCTCCCGAAGTTTGAGGCCCTCCGGCCGGTCCCATGCGCTCGCCTCCCGGGGCCGAAGCACGGTTGTTGTCGCCTTCGCGGTGAACCGATCCCGATCGCTGCGGTGCGGGGCCTTCTGGCCGCGCACGCTCGTCTCCCGACCCATCGGCGCCGCTGCAGTGGCTTCAGGCCAGCAACTCCACCGGCAAGGGCAGCGCCAGAGCCTTGGCCCGCTTCGCCAGCCGTCGGTCGAAGGTCGCGAACCCCGAAGCGCGCGAACTGCGCGCCAGGTGCAGGGCATCCGCGAAATCGAGACCCTTGTCGAACGCATCGATCGCCACCAAGACCGCGTCGCGATCTTCGAGCGTGATGTGCTCGATGCTCGCCAGCGCCCGCAACACGCGGGAAATGTCCCTCGTCGGCAGTTCATAGAACCCACGCATGACCCACTCCAGTTCCAGCAGCACGGTCACCGAAACGAACGCTCGTTCGGCGAGCGCCGCAATGGCCGCGGGCCGCTGTTTGGCGGCCTGTGCGTCGTCGGCATCATCGACGAAGAACCGCGCCAAGACGTTCGTATCCAGGGCCTTCATGCCTTGCCGCGCCGCGAACGGGTGAGAAGCGACGCCGGGTCGAAGCCCTCCAGGCGACGTGGGACGCCGCGCGCTGGCGCCTTCACCAAGCCTGCCATCCCGGCAATGTCGGCCGTCGCGACCGAACGCACGACGCGCAGCTTAAGCCCGTCCGACTCTTCGATCACTTCGATCCTGGCGCCTGCGCCCATACCCAGCCGGCGCCGCAAAGCGGCGGGCAACACGATTTGGCCTTTCGAGGAGACGAGGAGCGTCGACATGCGGGTTCCCAAACCAAGTGGACAACTTTCATCCTAGCACCGCTTACGTCGTAAGGCGAAGGTCGGCGGCACGCGCGCCGTTGAAGATCGTTTTCGCTGTTCGGCCCAAGGCTTCACGTCCACACCCAACCGCTTGCCGCGCCGGTTCGCGAACAATTCAGCGCATTCGCCCCGCCTGAAAATCCTCTACCGCCTGGAAGATCTCTGCGTGCGTGTTCATCACGAATGGGCCGTACTGCGCGATCGGCTCGTTCAGCGGTCGCCCGGCGATCAGCAGCGCGCGCGCCGGGCCATCGTGGGCGGCGCGCAATTGCACGCCGTCGCTGCCGGCGGTGTTGGCAAGGACCGCCATGTGCTGGCGCGGCAGCGTCGTCTCGCCGATGGCGGCCGTGCCACGGTAGATGTAGACGAACGCGATGTGGCCGGCCGGAATCGATTGTGCGAAGGCGGCGCCGGCGTCCAGGTGCAGGTCGAGGTACAGCGGCTCGGTGTGCTCGCGCTGAATCGCTCCGGCCACACCGTGCGAGTGGCCGGCGACGACGCGTGCGGTCACGCCATCGACGCTGAATTCCGGGATCGCATCGCTTTCGATGTTGCGGTAGGCAGGCGGGCCCATCTTGTCTTTCGCGGGCAAGTTGAGCCAGAGCTGGAAGCCCTCCATGCGGCCGGACTCCTGCTCGGGCATCTCGCTGTGGAAGACGCCGCGCCCGGCGGTCATCCACTGCACGCCGCCGCTGGCGAGCAGACCTTCGTTGCCGGTGCTGTCGCGGTGGCGCATGCGGCCGGCGAGCATGTAGGTCACGGTCTCGAAGCCGCGGTGCGGATGGCCCGGAAAGCCGCCGACGTAGTCTTCGGCGACGTCGCTGCCGAAGGCGTCGAGGAGCAGGAAGGGGTCGAGGCGGCGCTGCATCGTCTGCGTCAGCACGCGCGTGAGCTTGACGCCGTCGCCGTCGTGCGTGGCCTGGCCGGCGACCACGCGCTCGACCTTGCGCGGTCGGGATACGGTTTCGGTGGCGATTGCATTCTGGCGCATGGATGGCTCGCGAAGCACATGACAGTCTGGAACTGTAGCGACGAGCGGCCCGTCGCGCGCGGCGCCCGTCGCGCCGCGGTTGCGCCAATCCCCTCAGGCGACAATGGGCACCGATGCGCGAACGCTTTAGCCTGTACCTGCAACTGATCCGCTGGGACCGCCCCGCGGGCTGGCTGCTGCTGCTGTGGCCGACGCTGTCGGCGCTGTGGATCGCCGCCGGCGGCTTTCCCGGCTGGCACGCGCTGGTCGTGTTCACGCTCGGCACGATCCTGATGCGCAGCGCCGGCTGCTGCATCAACGACGTCGCCGACCGCGAGTTCGACCGCCACGTCAAGCGCACCGCGCAGCGCCCGGTCACGAGCGGCGCGGTCAGTCCGCGCGAGGCGCTGGCCGTAGGCGCGGCGCTCGCCCTGGCCGCATTCGCACTCGTCCTCACGACCAATGCAACGACCGTGATGTGGTCGTTCGCAGCGCTTGCGGTGACGCTCGTCTACCCCTACACCAAGCGCTTCCTGTCGGTGCCGCAGGAGGTGCTTGGCGTAGCCTTCAGCTTCGGCATTCCGATGGCCTTCGCGGCCGTCCACGGAGGCGACACCTGGCACATCGCTGCCGCGCTGGACGCGGTGCCGACGCTGGCCTGGTGGCTGCTGTTCGGCAATGCGTTCTGGGTCCTCGCCTACGACACCGAGTACGCGATGGTCGATCGCGACGACGACATGAAGATCGGCATCCGTACCTCGGCGCTCACGCTCGGCCGCTTCGACGTGCCGGCAGTGATGATCTTCTACACCGCCTATCTTTGCGTGTGGGCGGCCATCGGGGCGCGGCAGGGCTTTGGCTGGGCCTACTTCGTCGGGCTGACGGCGGCTGCCGGCCTGGCGCTGTGGCATTTCACGCTGATCCGCAACCGCGCGCGAGAGGGCTGCTTCAAGGCCTTCAGCCTCAACCACTGGCTGGGCTTCGCGGTCTTCGCCGGGGTGGTGATCGACGCCCTGCTGCGAGCGAGCTAACCGCCATACTGCGCGGATCTCCGATCGGGCGATGGCGAGGGATTCGTTCGGCGTCGCGTGAACAGTCCTTAACCGAACTCGTCGCCAAGTTCCTCCGCACGCCGGCGCGCCGCCTTCAATGCGTCGATGAAGGCCGCCTTCACACCGGCCGCTTCGAGCGTGGTCAGCGCGGCATAGGTCGTGCCGCCCTTGGACGTGACGCGCTCGCGCAGCAGCTCGGGCGGGTCGCTCGAGCGGCGGGCCAGCTCGGTTGCACCGGCGAAGGTCGCCAGCGCGAGCTGGCGACCCTGCTCGGCGGGCAGACCCAGCTCGGCCGCGGCCTGCATCATCGCCTCGACGAAATAGAACACGTAGGCCGGACCCGAGCCCGAGAGCGCGGTCACCGCATCGAGGTCGCTCTCGCGCGCAACCCACAGCGTCTGCCCGGTCGGCGCGAGCACCTGCTCGACCAGCGAGCGCTCTTGCGCGGTGACCGCCGGGCGGGCAAAGAGGCCTGCGATGCCGCGGCCGATCAACGCTGGCGTGTTGGGCATCGCGCGCACCACGCGCTCGGTACCGGCCGCGGCGGCGATGGCGCGGCTGCGGATGCCGGCCATCACGCTCAGTTGCAGCGCCTGCCCGATGTGCGCACCGGCGGGCGCGGCAGCTTCCTTGAAGAGCTGTGGCTTGACGGCCCAGACGACGAGCGCGGCTTCGGCGAGCGAAGCGTCGGCCGTCGCGATCGTGGCCACGCCGTGCTCGTTTCGCATGCGTTCGCGCTGCGCCTCGAACGGTTCGACGACGAGGATCGAGCCGCCACTGCGGCCGGCCGCGACGAGGCCGCCGATGATGGCGCTGGCCATGTTGCCACCGCCGATGAACGCGAGGAGGGGTTCCATCGGCTCAGTGTAGATGTTGCGCAGAGGGGCTGCCTGGCTCTCATCCGTGCCGAGTGCGTTGCCGGTCTTGCGCGATCCGCTGCGCCGACCGGCATCCGCCGTCGTTCGCGATGCGCTACGCAGCGCGCGCGCCGAAGATCGCCGTGCCCACGCGCACGATGGTCGCGCCTTCGGCAATCGCGGCTTCGAGGTCGGCGCTCATGCCCATCGAGAGCGTGTCCAGCGCCAGGCCGTCGCGTTGCAATGCCTGCAGCAGCTTGCGCAGCGCGCGATGCGGCGCGCGCTGGGCCTGCCGGTCGCCCGCGGGCTCGGGAATGGCCATCAACCCGCGCAGGCGCAGCCCCGGCAGGCGGGCGACGGCATGCGCCACGGCGGGCACGTCGGCGGGCGCGAGGCCGCTCTTGCTCGCTTCGGCGCCGATGTTGACTTGCAGACACACCTGCAGCGCGGCGAGGTGCGGCGGGCGCTGTGCACTCAGCCGCTCGGCAAGCTTGACGCTGGCCACGCTGTGCACCCAGTCGAAGTGTTCGGCCACCAGACGCGCCTTGTTGCTTTGCAACGGGCCGATCAGGTGCCACCGGGTGGCGCCGCGAAGCTCGGCCAACTGCTCGATCTTGGCCAGCGCCTCCTGCACGTAGTTCTCACCGAAGCAGGTCTGGCCAGCGGCGTGGGCCTCCCGAACGCTGGCCGCCGAGCAGGTCTTGCTGACCGCGAGCAGCGTCACGTCCTCGATGGGCCGGCCCGCCGCCGCGCACGCGCGGGCGATGCGAAGCCGAACCTGCTGGAGCCGGGAAGCGATCGTCGCCATAATGCGCCGAGAGTATGTCTCACTGCGGCTGGCGCGAAGTCATGCTCCTCCCGTGCATCGAATCGAGCGACACTTCGTCATGGACATCACCCAACTGCTGGCCTTCTCGGTCAAGAACAAGGCCTCCGACCTGCACCTGTCGGCCGGCCTGCCGCCGATGATTCGCGTCCATGGCGACGTGCGGCGGATCAATGTCGAACCGCTCGAGCACAAGGATGTGCACGGGATGATCTACGACATCATGAACGACGCCCAGCGCAAGATGTACGAGGAGACGCTGGAGTGCGACTTCTCGTTCGAAATCCAGGGCCTGGCGCGGTTTCGGGTCAATGCGTTCAATCAGAACCGCGGCGCCGGTGGCGTGTTCCGCACGATTCCGAGCAGGATTCTGACGCTCGAGCAGTTGGGCACGCCCAAGGTCTTCGCCGAGCTGGCACTGAAGCCGCGCGGGCTGGTGCTGGTGACCGGGCCGACCGGCTCGGGCAAGTCGACCACGCTGGCGGCGATGGTGAACCACCTGAACGAGAACGAGTACGGCCACGTGCTGACGGTCGAAGACCCGATCGAGTTCGTCCACGAATCGAAGAAATGCCTGGTCAACCAGCGCGAGGTCGGGCCGCACACGCTCTCGTTCTCGAACGCGTTGCGCTCGGCGCTGCGCGAAGACCCGGACGCGATTCTGGTCGGCGAAATGCGCGACCTGGAGACGATCCGCCTCGCGCTCACCGCGGCCGAGACGGGCCACCTCGTGTTCGGCACGCTGCACACGAGCTCGGCGGCGAAGACCATCGACCGTATCGTCGACGTCTTCCCCGCGGCCGAGAAAGAGATGGTGCGCGCGATGGTCTCGGAGTCGATGGTGGCCGTGATCTCGCAGACGCTGTGCAAGCTCAAGGACGGCGCGGGCCGCGTCGCGGCGCACGAGATCATGCTCGGCACGGCGGCCATCCGCAACCTGATCCGCGAGTCCAAGGTGGCGCAGATGTACTCGTCGATCCAGACCGGCAGCAGCCTGGGCATGCAGACCCTGGACCAGAACCTGACCGAGCTCGTGCGGCGCAACCTCGTGGCGCCGGCCGAGGCGCGCAGCAAGGCCAAGTTCCCCGAGAACTTCCCAGGTTGACACCCAATCATCGGAAGGGATCGGCATGGAACGCGACCAGGCATCCAAGTTCGTCAACGACCTGCTGCGGCTGATGGTGTCGCGCAACGGGTCCGACCTGTTCCTGACGGCCGACTTCCCGCCCGCGATCAAGGTCGACGGCAAGGTCATCAAGGTCTCGCCGCAGCCGCTGACCGGCCAGCACACGCTGGCGCTGGCGCGGGCGGTGATGAACGACAAGCAGGCGGCCGATTTCGAGCGCAGCAAGGAGAGCAATTTCGCGATCTCGCCGCAGGGCATCGGGCGCTTTCGGGTCAACGCCTTCATGCAGCAGGGCAATGTCGGGCTGGTGATGCGCACGATCCCGAAGACGTTGCCGTCGATCGACTCGCTGCGCCTGCCGACGGTGCTCAAGGATGTCGCGCTGACCAAGCGCGGCATGGTGATCTTCGTCGGCGCGACCGGCTCGGGCAAGAGCACGTCGCTGGCGGCGATGGTGGACTACCGCAACGAGAACTCGTTCGGCCACATCATCACCATCGAGGACCCGGTCGAGTTCGTCCATCCGCACAAGAACTGCATCATCACGCAGCGCGAGGTGGGCATCGACACCGACGGCTGGGAACAGGCGCTCAAGAACACGCTGCGCCAGGCGCCGGACGTGATCCTGATGGGCGAGATCCGCGACCGCGAGACGATGGAGCACGCCGTCGCGTTCGCCGAGACCGGCCACCTGTGCATGGCGACGCTGCACGCGAACAGCGCCAACCAGGCGCTGGACCGCATCATCAATTTTTTCCCCGAAGAGCGCCGCACGCAACTCCTGATGGACCTCTCGCTCAACCTGAAGGCGCTCGTCTCGCAACGGCTGCTGCCGCTGCAGGAAGGCAAGGGCCGGATCGCGGCGGTCGAGGTCATGCTCAACACGCCGCTGATTGCCGACCTGATCTTCAAGGGCGATGTGGTCGAGATCAAGGAGATCATGAAGCGCTCGCGCGAACTCGGCATGCAAACCTTCGACCAGGCCCTGTTCGATCTCTACGAAGGCAACCTCGTGACGATGGCCGACGCGCTGCGCAACGCCGATTCGCTCAACGACCTGCGGCTGCAGATCAAGCTGAACAGCCAGCGCGCGCGCAGCCCTGACCTCGCCGCCGGCACCGAACACCTCAGCATCCTCTGAACATGTCGATGAACCCACGAACCTACGAAACCGTCCCGCCGCGCCGCGTTGCCTTCCTTGGCCTCGGCGTCATGGGCTACCCGATGGCCGGCCATCTCGCGCGTGCAGGGCATGACGTGACGGTCTACAACCGCACGCCCGCCAAGGCGCAGGCGTGGGTCGCCGAATATGGCGGACGATCGGCGCCGACGCCGCAGGTCGCCGCGGCCGAGGCCGAGCTTGTGTTCGCCTGCGTCGGTAACGACGACGACCTGCGCACCGTCACCTCGGGAGCAGGCGGCGCCTTCCAGAGCCTGCGACCGGGGACGGTCTTCGTCGATCACACGACGGCCTCGGCCAATGTGGCGCGCGAGCTCGCTGCCGCGGCGCGCGAGCGCGGCTTCGAGTTCGTCGACGCGCCGGTCTCGGGCGGCAACGTGGGCGCCGTCAACGGTGCGCTGACAGTCATGTGCGGCGGCGATGGTGCGGCTTTCGAGCGTGCGCGGCCGATGATGCTGGCGTATGCGAAGGCGGTGTCGCTGCTCGGGGCGAGCGGCGCCGGCCAGTTGGCCAAGATGGTCAACCAGATCGCGATCGCCGGCTTGCTGCAAGGCCTCTCGGAAGCGATCGCGTTCGGCCAGAAGGCGGGGCTGGACATGAAGGCCGTGCTCGGCGTGATCGGCAAGGGCGCTGCGCAGAGCTGGCAGATGGACCAGCGCGGGCCGACGATGGTCGATGCGAGCTTCGATTTCGGCTTCGCCGTCGACTGGATGCGCAAGGACCTGGGACTGGTGCTCGACGAAGCGCGCCGCAACGGTTCGCGCGTGCCGGTGACCGCGCTGGTCGACCAGTTCTACGCCGATGTGCAGGCAGCCGGCGGCCGCCGCTGGGATACTTCGAGCCTGATCACGCGCCTGAAGTAGCGCGCGGCGCGGCTACGGCTTGCTCGCTGCCGGCGCAGATGCCGGCGCCTGTGCCGGCACGTTGTGCTGGATCGCCGCCACTTCGGCCGGCGTCAGGATCTCGAACACGCGAACCACCTTTTGCACGCCGCCCACGTTGCGCGTCAGGTCGACCGCGCGCTTGGCCTCCGCCTCGGTGACGCGCCCCATCAGGAAGACTACGCCGCGCTCGGTCACGACCTTGATCGTGTTGACCGAGATGTCGCTCGCGTCGACGAAGGTGGCCTTGACCTTGCCGGTGATGTAGGTGTCGTTCGAGCGCGAGCTGAGCGAGCTGCTGGGCATCACCGCCAGGTCGTTGACGACGGATCGCACGTGCTCGGTCTTTGCGACGGCCTTCTCGACCGCAGCCTTGTCGGCCTCGGTCGGAACCTCGCCGGTCAGCAGCACGACCTGGTTGTAGCTCGTGATGTTGATGTGCGCGCGGTCGCCCATCAGCGCTCCGACCGAGCTGCCGGCCTTCAGCTCGATGGCCTGGTCCTCGACCTGCGCGCCGGCGGTGCGGCGGTCTGAGACCACCATCGCGCTGCCGACCGCGGCGCCGCCGATGATGATCGGCGCGCAGGCGCCGAGCAGCGATGCAATTGCGAGTGAGACGACGAGGGCGGACCGACGCTGCAGCGGTGTGGGAAAGCTCATGGTTTGTCCTGTTCGCCCAGCAATTGCAGATCGACGGCGTCGCACAGGCAGTGCACAACGAGCAGGTGCACCTCCTGGATGCGCGCCGTGCGTTCGTGCGGGACGCAGATGTGGACGTCGGCTTCCGTCAGCGCCTCGCGCACCAGACCGCCGTTGCGTCCGGTGAGCGCGACGACGGTCATCTCGCGCGCCTGCGCGGCGGTGATGGCGGCGAGCACGTTGCCCGAGTTGCCGCTGGTGCTGATGGCCAGCAGCACGTCGCCCGGCGCGCCCAGCGCCTGCACCTGCTTCGAGAAGATCGAGTTGAAATCGTAGTCGTTGCCGATCGCCGTGAGGATCGACGAGTCGGTGGTCAGCGCGATGGCCGCGAGGCCCGGCCGCTCGCGCTCGAAGCGGCCGACGAACTCGGCTGCGAAGTGCTGCGCATCGCCCGCCGAGCCACCGTTGCCGCAGGCCAGCACCTTGCCGCCGGCGGTGAGGCAATCGACCAGCGCCCGCACGCCGTCGGCGATCGGCCGCGCCAGGGTCTCGGCGGCGGCGTACTTCAGGTCGGCGCTGTCGAAGAACTGCTGCTGAATGCGTTGCTCGAGCATGGGCATGGATGATATGACAGACCCAGGCGCAAAGGGTTTCGCGCCAAGGTGAACTGGCCTGCCGCGGGGCCGACTTGAGGAGAAGGGTCTTGGCCGGGCGCGACGTTCGCGAACAGCGGCAGCAGCCCGGCGCGTGGTGCTGCTCTAACGTCTAAGTTGCGTCGAACGCCGCCGGCAACCACACAAGCTCGTCGCCGTCGATGGCGACGACGTCGAAGCGGCACGCCGGCGGCGCGGCAAAGCGCAGCAGGTAGTGCTGTACGGCGAGCATGAGGCTGCGCCGCTTGGCTGCGCCAATGCTTGCCGCCGCTCCGCCGTGCGAAACACCGCCGCGCCGACGCACTTCGACGAACACCAGCGTGCCGTCGCGATCGCGCAGGATGAGGTCGATTTCGCCGCCGCGCCGGCGCGGCCCGTCCGCGACCCGATAATTGCGCGCCACCAGAACCAGGCCGTGGCGCTGCAAGTGCGCCAGAGCGCGCGCCTCCGCCTCATCACCCGAGCTTTTCGTCGTGACCATCGCCAACTCTTCGCTGCTGCAAGCGGCTGCCGAACTGGCAGGTGCGCAGCAGTATCCCGCAGGCGCGCTGTACGTCGTCGCAACGCCGATCGGCAACCTCGCCGACTTGAGCTTGCGCGCGGTGCACGTGCTGGCGCTGGTCGACGCCGTCGCCTGCGAAGACACGCGCCACAGCGCGCCGCTGCTGCACCACCTGGGGCTGGACAAACCCTTGCTTGCCGTGCACCAGCACAACGAGCGCGACGCCGCCCCCGCCGTGCTGGCGCGGCTGGCGCGCGGCGAGCGCGTCGCCTATGTGAGCGATGCCGGCACGCCGGCCCTCAGCGACCCCGGCGCGGCGCTGGTGGCCGCGGTGCGGGGCGCCGGCTACCGCGTGCTGCCGATCCCCGGCGCGAGCGCGGCGCTGGCTGCGCTCTGCGTTGCTGGTGATGTCAATGCAACGGCGTTTCGCTTCGCGGGCTTTCTGCCTGCCAAGGCCGGCGAACGCGCGCAGGCGCTCGCCACACTGCTCGCGCAAGCTGACGCGCAAGTGCTGTTCGAGGCGCCGCATCGCATCGAGTCGCTGTGCCGCGCGCTTGCCGACGCCTGCCCGGATCGCATCGTCACGCTGTGCCGCGAGCTGACCAAGCAGTTCGAGACCGTGGTCACCTTGCCGGCTTCGGAACTGGCGGCCTGGCTCGCCGCCGACGCGAACCGCTTGCGCGGCGAGTTCGTCCTCGTGCTGCACGCTCCGCCGGCAGCGCAGGCCGCCGTGCACGACCACGACGCGATGCTGCGCCCGCTGCTCGCCGCGCTGCCGCTCAAGCAGGCGGTTGCGCTCGCGGTTCAGATCACCGGTGCGCCGCGCAATGCCTTGTACGCGCGTGCGCTGGCGCTCAAGGACGCGGACGCCGCAGCGCCCTGACTTCAGGCGGTGACGGTGTGTGCCGCATTCTTCAGCGCACCGGCATCGGCCAGCGCGGCGTTCACGGCCTGCTGCAGCGGCGTGGTCGGCACGCGGCCGATCAACGCGGCGAGCGCGCTGTCGTCGAGCCGGTGCGGACGCTCCCACAGATAGTGCATCGCGAGGAGTTCGCGCCAGATCGGCACCAGCGGCGACATCAGACGCATCAGCCCCCACGGCAGCGTGCCGGTGCGCAGCGGGCGCCCGACCGCGGTTTCAAAGGCTTGCCGCAACTCGTCGCCGGTCGCGGTGTGGCCGCCGAAGTGCAGGCGATGATGTCCGCCCAGCTCGGCGCGCTTCTCGGCCACGCGAACGAAGGCCTGCGCCAGATCGGGCAGGTAGGCCCAGGCGTGGGCGACGTCGGTCGGCCCCGGGTAGACGAAGCGCCCGGCGCCGAGCTTGGTCGCCAGTGCGAGGTCGAACCAGGTGCCCGGCGATGCGGCGCCGAAGAAATCACCGGCGCGGAGGACGACGCTGCGCAGGCCCTGGGTTGCCGCCATGCGCTTTTCGACCTCGATGCGGATGCGCGCCTTGGGGGTGTTGCCGACTTCGGGCGTCGATGGCTTGAGCAGCGGCGGCAAGTCGCTGCCGAAGTTGTAGACGTTGCCGGGCAGCATGAGCAACGCGCCGCTGCCCCGCGCAGCGGCGATCGCGGCGTCGGCGAGGGGCAGCGCGAGCCGGTCCCACTCGGTGTACGGCGGGTTGAGCGCGTGGACGACGACATCGGCGCCCGTCGCGGCTTGGCCCAGCGCCGCCGCGTCCAGCGCTTCGCAACGCACCGTGCGCACCTGCGGCCGCGCGGCCAGCGAGTTCGGAAGTGGCTTGCGCGATTGCGCGCGCACCTGCGAGCCGGCATCGGCGAAAGCACTGGCCAGCGCCTGCCCGATGTGGCCGGCAGCGCCGAGGATGAGGACCGTGGAGGGCATGGGAAGCTCCTGCTTGTGGTGGTGGATGGCGGCATTGTTCGCGCGCGCGCGGCCGCGCGCAAGATGGATGCCTGAATAGCTTCCATTCACGAATGAATACCAAGAGCGACCCTGCCGCCGACGAACCGGGCCGCGGCCCCGGTCAAGCGCTGGCGTTGATCAGCGGATACGAGAGCTTCTCCGCGTGCCGGTCCAGCGCATCGGCAATCGCCAGCAGCCGCAGATCGCTGTAGCGCCTGCCCACGACCTGGATGTTGACCGGCAGGCCGGACTCGCCAAGGCCGATCGGCATCGACACCACCGGGCTGTCCGTCGCCGCGAAGACCGTCGTGTACGACTGCGTGGCGACGTAGTAATGAACGTCCTTGCCATCGACCTGCAAAGGGGTGTTGTAGATCTTGAAGTCGCCGAACATCTTGCTGTGCGCATGGTGCTTGAAGGCGGTGGTCGAACTGACCGGGCAGATCCAGGCGTCGTAGTCGGACAGGAAGTTGTCGAGCTTGGTGATGTAGCGACTTTGCACGTCAAGGGCTTGCATGAGTTGCGGCACCGAGATCGGGCCGACGATCTTGCGCTGCATCGGGATGGCCTTGACCGCGTTGCGGGAAAAGAGGTCGCCGATCGCGCGCTTGAGATTGGACATCTGGTAATTCGTCTGCATGCCGACGAACTGGCCCCACAACTCCCAGATTTCGTTGTAGTCCATTCCCGCGGGCTCGGTCTTCACGACCGTCGCTCCGGCCTGCGCGAGCCGGTCCAGAAACTGCGCCATCTTGCGTTTGATCTCGCCGCTGACCGGGACGCCGCCGAAGTCGTCCGACCAGGCGATCTTGAGCTTCGAAACCGCAACCGGAAGGCCGCCATCGGCAAGCAGCGGAGCCACCTTGCGATCGTGGGAATTGGGGCGGGTCAGGATGCTCAGCGCCAGCGCGAGATCGGCCACCGAACGTGCCAGCGGACCGGGAACGGCCAGCGTGCGAAAGCCATTGATTTCCCCGGGAAGGGGCGGGATGTGGCCTTCCATCGAGACCACACCGTGCGTCGGTTTGAGCCCGTACACACCGCAGAAGCTCGCCGGCAAGCGAATCGAGCCGGCCAGGTCGCTGCCGATCGAAAGCGGCGTCATCCCCGCGGCCAGCGCCGCTGCGCACCCGCCGCTCGATCCGCCGGGCGTTCGCGTCACGTCCCACGGGTTGTGGGTCTTGCCGAAGACCGGGTTGTCGGTCTGCATGTCCATCGCCAGCGTGGTCGTGTTGGTCTTGCCGATGACGATGGCGCCGGCCTCGCGCAGGAGCCGCACGGCCACCGCATCCTGATCGGGAACGTAGTCCTTGAGCTGAACACAGCCACAGGTCGTTCGCAAGCCGTTCACGCGATAGGTGTCCTTGATCGTGATCGGCACGCCGTGCAGCGCGCCGCAGGGCTTTCCAGCGGCCAGATCGCGATCGGCGCGGTCGGCTTCGGCGAGCGCTTGCTGGCCGTTGAGGGTGACGATCGCGTTGTATTTGCGGTTGTGCGCGTCGATGTGCGCGAGGAAGGCTTCGACGACGGCGCGCGAGCTCAAATCGCGCTGACGGATCTTTGCCGCGAGTTCGGCGGCGCCAAGGTCGTTGATCGCTTGGGTCATGAGGACTCCGAGAAAAGTGATTCGCTGGCGTGGACCCCGCCGCACGAACGGCAATCAGCGGGCAGTGCCGGAATTGTTCGTGCTGCAGCGGTCGGTGAGAAGATGAATGACTACATAGCTATCATGCGTGGATGAATATCAAGAGCGCACCGGCGCGCTCGCCGGTCGAACCCGACTGGGCGCTGCTGCGCGTCTTTCTCGCGGTCGCGCAACACGGTTCGCTCAGCCGCGCAGCACAGCACATCGGCAGCAGCCAGCCGACGCTGTCGCGCCAGATGGCGCTGCTCGAAGCGCAGGTCGGCAGCGCGCTGTTCGAGCGCACGCGGCGCGGCCTGCGCCTGACCGAGGCCGGCGCGGCCTTGCGGTTGCCGGCCGAGCGGATGCAGGAACACGCGCGCGAGTGGTCGCTGCAAGCGGCGGGGCGGGCGGTCTCGCTGCAGGGAACGGTGCGTCTGACGGCGAGCGAGATGGTCAGCGCCTATGTGCTGCCGGACGTGCTGCGCGCGCTGCGCCGCGCGCACCCGGAGATCCAGATCGAGCTCGTCGCCAGCAACACGCTCGAAAACCTGCTCGAACGCGAGGCCGACATCGCGTTGCGCATGCTGCGGCCGACGCAGAGCGGCCTCATCGCGCGCAAGCTGGCCGACCTGCCGCTGGGTTTGTACGCGCGGCGCGATTACGTGAAGGCGCGCGGCGTCCCGAGCGCGAAGACGATGCACCTGCACGACTGGGTGGGCTACGACCGCTCCGACCAGATGCTGCGCGGCTTTCGTGCCGCGGGCTTCGACGTGACGCGCGAGTTCTTTGCCTTTCGCTGCGACAACCAGATCGTCGCCTGGCACGCGGTGCAGGCCGGCCTGGGCATCGGCATCGGCCTTCAGCGTATCGGCGGGCATGCGGGCGATCTGGTGCGTGTGCTGCCCGAGGTGAAGGTGCCGCACCTGCCGCTGTGGATCACGACCCATCGCGAGCTGCGCGGCACGCCGCGGCTGAAAGTCGTCTTCGATGCCCTCGTGACCGCACTCGCCGCGCCCTGAGTGCGGGTATCGCGACTCCTACAATGACCCGCCACCCCGAGGACGCCGCCATGATCTCCCGCGAACCCACGATCGAACGCCTGGCCATCGCGCGCGGGCTGCTGCTCGAACCGTTCGGCCTCACCGATGCCTTGCTGTCGCAGGCCTTGAAGATGATCGCCGCGCACCGCATCGACGACGCCGACCTGTACTTCCAGTACACGCGCAGCGAAGGCTGGGGGCTGGAAGAGGGCATCGTCAAGTCGGGCAGCTTTGGTATCGACCAGGGCGTCGGCGTGCGCGCGGTGGCGGGCGAGAAGACGGCGTTCGCCTACTCGGACGACATCTCCGAGGCCGCGTTGATGGACGCCGCGCGCACGGTGCGCACGATTGCCGCCGCCGGGCACAGCCGCAGCGTGAAGTTGGGCGGCCGCCGCCACGCCGCCAAGTCGCGCGTGCTCTACGCGCCGACCGACCCCATCGCGACGCTGGACAGCACGCAGAAGGTGGCGTTGCTGGAGAAGGTCGAGAAGCTCGCCCGCGCCAAGGATCCGCGCGTCAAGCAGGTGATGGCGGGCCTGGCCAGCGAGTACGACGTGGTGCTCATCGCGCGCGCCGACGGCACGCTCGCGGCCGACGTTCGACCGCTGGTGCGGATGTCGGTGACGGTGATCGCCGAGCAGACGGTGGGCGGCGAGGTGCGGCGCGAGTCGGGCAACGGTGGCGGCGGCGGGCGTTTCGGTCTCGGCTACTTCCAGGACGGCGTGATCGAGGGCTATGTGAACGACGCCGTGAATGCGGCACTCACGAACCTCGAGTCGCGCCCGCTCAAGGCCGGTCAGATGAGCGTCGTGCTCGGCCCGGGCTGGCCCGGCGTGCTGCTGCACGAGGCGATCGGCCATGGGCTGGAGGGCGACTTCAACCGCAAGGGTTCGAGCGCGTTCTCGGGCCGTGTCGGCCAGCGCGTCGCGGCCAAGGGCGTGACCGTGCTCGACGACGGCACGCTGCCCGACCGCCGCGGCTCGCTCAACGTCGACGACGAAGGCAATGCCTCGCAGCGCAACGTGCTGATCGAGGACGGCATTCTCAAGGGCTACCTGCAAGACTCGCTGAACGCGCGCCTGATGGGCGTCGCCCCGACCGGCAACGCGCGCCGCGAGAGTTACGCCGCGGTGCCGATGCCGCGCATGACCAACACCTACATGCTGGGTGGCGACAAGACCAGGGAAGAGATCATCGCGGGCTTGAAGCGCGGCCTCTACGCGACCAACTTCGGCGGTGGGCAGGTCGACATCACGAGCGGCAAGTTCGTGTTCTCGGCGAGCGAGGCGTTCTGGGTCGAGAACGGGCGCATCCAGTATCCGGTGAAGGGCGCGACCATCATTGGCAACGGGCCCGACGCGCTGACCCGCGTCTCCATGATCGGCAACGACATGGCGCTCGACTCCGGCATCGGCATGTGCGGCAAGGATGGCCAGAGCGTCCCGGTGGGCGTGGGCCAGCCGACGCTGCGCATCGACAAGATCACCGTCGGCGGCACGGCGTAGACGCCCGGACTTCAGCCTTGGACGGCGACGCCTTCTCGCGTGCACAGGAGCATCTGGCGCACGGACGCACGCAGGAGGCCGAAGCGGCGCTGACGCAATTGCTGCCCGCGAACCCTGGCGTCGCCGAGCTGCATGCCAGCCTCGGGATGATTGCCGGAAGCACGGGGCGCCATGCGTTGGCCGCACAGCGGCTGGAGAGGGCGTGCGAACTCGATCCCCAGCAAGCCGTCTATTGGCACAACTGCGGCGAGGCACTGCGCCTCACATCCCGGCTGCAGGATGCGGAGCGCGCGTTTCGGCGCGCGATCGCGATCGACCCGGAATTCATCGCGCCCTACGACAGCCTGATCGTCGTCGTCCAGATCGCCCATGGCCGTGCGCTGGCCGCGAGCGACGCCGCCTAGACAACCGTGCTGACCGAAGAGCTTGCGTTCCTGTTCAACAACCGCGGCAATGCGATATTGGCCCGGGGCGACAACGTGGCCGCCATCGCCTCCTATCGCAAGGCCTTGTACTTCAAGCCCGACCACCACTCGGCGCTGTCCAACCTGGGCAATGCCTTGCGCGACACCGGTCAGGTCAGCGAAGCCGAGGCCGCGTGCAGATCGGCATTGCGCCTGATGCCCGGCTTCCCCGAGGCCTGGAACAACCTGGGGACGGCGCTGTCGGCCCAGGGGCGGGGCGACGAAGCGGCGGATTGCTTCTCCAGTGCGCTCAAGCTGCGGCCCGACTTTCCCGAAGCAAGGCACAACTTCTACAGCGGCCAGCTCTTCAACCTGCTGATGAACCCCGAGGTTGGCGAACACGAAATCCTCGCTCGGCACCGCGCATGGGGACTGTCCTTCCCGCCGGTCGCCGCATCGACCCGCAAGGTCAAGGCGCTCTCCGCGGACCGGCCAATGCGCGTCGGGTACTTGTCTGCCGACTTTCGAGAGCACGCGATGCGCCACTATCTCGAGCCCGCTCTTGCCCATCACGATCGAAGCCGAGTCGAGCTGACCTGCTATGCCAACAGCCCGATATCGGATGAAGCGACGAGGCGCCTGATGGGCTACGGCCACGCATGGGTCTGGACCCACACGCTCGGCGATCAAGAGCTGGCGGCAAGAATCCGAAGCGACGAGATCGACATCCTCGTCGATTGCATCGGCCATACGCGGGGCACGCGGCTTGATGCGCTGGCCAGCAAGCCCGCGCCGGTCATGGTCTCCTGGCTCGGCTACCTGGGGACGACGGGCCTGCCGGCGATGGACTTTCGCCTGACAGATGCCTGGGTCGACCCGCCAGGCCTGACGGAGAGCCAGCACACCGAGAAGCTGCTCCGTCTTGCTGGCGGCATGATGGCCTATCGGCCGCACCTGCACGTTCCGGACGCGAATGCGCTGCCGTCGCAGAGTTCAGGCCGCATCACGTTTGGTTCGCTGAACAACCTGGACAAGCTCAATCTCGGCGTCGTCCAGACCTGGGCGGCGCTGTTGGACGTGGTTCCCGGGTCGCGCCTGTTGCTGCAGACGAAAGCCCTGGTGGACCCTGGCATGAGCGGGCACGTCAGGGGCATGTTCGAGGCCTTCGGCATCGGGCGCGATCGGCTCGAGCTGAGGCCGGCCTCGGCTGACTTCCTGCTGACCTACCACGAGATCGATGTCGCGCTGGACACCTTCCCCTATGGCGGCGGCGCCACGACATGCGACGCGCTGTGGATGGGCGTGCCCGTGATCACCTGTTCGGGCAAACGCCCTGCGGGCCGGTTGACGACCAGCATCCTGCACCAGATCGGCCGACCGCAATGGGCCGCCGAGACGCTGCAGGCCTACATCGAGAAAGCACGCCAGGTCGCCAGCGATGCAGCAAGCCTGGCGGCCGAGCGATCGCGGTTGCGGCAACGTGTGCAGGCTTCAACCTTGTGCGACGGGCCTGGCTTCGCTCGTCGCCTGGAGCAGCTTCTTCTTTCCTTGCTCCACTGATGGCTATGGCTATGGCAGTATTTTCCAATCCAGGTATGAGCCTGAAGCGAGCGTGAAGTGAGGCTGTTCGGTGGTCGAGTTGATCTGGTCAAAAGAGACAGTCTATCGACCCGCCGGTGTGACTGCTTTTACTTGATCAGGCCCCTGCCAGGCC
>CAIKUF010000037.1 GCA_903830565.1 uncultured bacterium
CCTGGCAGGGGCCTGATCAAGTAAAAGCAGTCACACCGGCGGGTCGATAGACTGTCTCTTTTGACCAGATCAACTCGACCACCGAACAGCCTCACTTCACGCTCGCTTCAGGCTCATACCTGGATTGGAAAATACTGTCGTGCTTGAAGATCGCGACGTAGGCGCCGAGCAGCAGTGTCGCCAGGCCCGTGAGCGAGACGATCCAGAACCACGGCGCACTGCCGCCCAGTGCTGGGTACAGCCGCGCGAGCAGGAACACGCCGGCCTTGACCATGGTCGCCGAGTGCAGGTAGCTCGACACCGGCGTCGGCGCCGCCATCGCGTGCGGCAGCCAGAAGTGGAACGGGAACTGCGCGCTCTTCGTGAACGCGCCGAGCAGCACCAGCACCAGCGCGGTTTCGTACATCGGATGCGCACGGATCGTCGGCCCGGAGGCGAGCACCACGTCGAGCGAGGTGCTGCCGACGATGTGGCCGATCAGCAGCACGCCGGCGAGCAGGCACAGCCCGCCGGCGCCGGTGACGGTGAGCGCCATGCGCGCGCCTTCGCGTGCGTCCGCCCGGCCGTGCCAGAAGCCGATGAGCAGGAACGACGACACGCTCGTCAGCTCCCAGAACACCGCCAGCAGCACGAGGTTGCTTGCCATCACGACGCCGAGCATCGCGCCCATGAAGAGCAGCAGGTAGACGTAGAAGCGCGGTGCCGGGTCGCTCGCGTCCAGGTACCAAGCGGCGTAGAGGACGACCAGCGCGCCGATGCCGGTGATGAGCAGCGCGAACAGCCACGCCAGGCCGTCCATGCGAAAGCCGAAGTCCAGGCCGAGCGACGCGACCCACGGCACGCCAAAGCGCAGCACCTGGCCGCCGAACACGGCGGGCGCACTCGCGAGCACGAGCGCAGTGCCGATCAGCGCGACGACGCCGGCGATCCACGCGGCCGTGCGGCGCGCATCGGCGTGCAGGCAGGCGACCATCGTTGCGCCGAACCACGGCAGCAGGGCGAGCAGGAGCAGCGTCATCGATGAAGCGGTCGGTATGGGGCCGCGGCGAAGTCTTCTTGGCGGCAGGCTAGAGCAGGCATCTCATCACGCCAGCGGCAAGAAACGCCGAAGTCGAGACCGCTGGCTCGACGACCGAACGCCGACGTGCTCAACGCGGCAGGCCGAGCGGCGCGATGACGTCGTCGAGCACCAAGCCCTGTTGGGCGAGGAAGGCCTCAATGGCGGGCTTGAGGCGACCCAGCGCCTCGTCGACCGACTCCCTCACGGTGTCGACCATGACCTGCGTTCCACGCTCGATCTCGATGTTCAGCCAGTCGCCGGCGTCCTTCTGGTCGAAGACCGTTATGCGCAGCGTTTCGGGGATCAGCCAAACCTCGAACCAGCCGGCCGCGCGGTCGACCTCGGAGATCGTCAGGCTGGCGCCATTGATCGCGATGTAGCCCTTGGCGAAGATGTACTTGCGAAACGCCGCCGGCACCTGGATCCGAAGGACGCGATTGTTCTCGGAGACTCTGATGCTTTCAATCTGGGCCGCGAAGTCGATGTGCCCCGAGAGCGGGTGGCCACCGATCTCGGCGCCGTCCTTCGCCGCGCGCTCGATGTTCACTCTCGAGCCGACGATCAGGCTGCCGAGCGTCGTCACATTGAGGCTTTGCAGCATGACGTCGAATTCGGCCGAGTCGGGCGGCAGCAGCAGCGTGCTCACGGTCAGGCACACGCCGTCGACAGCGACGCTCGCCCCGATGGCCAGGCCATTGGCGAAGCCCGGCGGGAAGGTGAGGTCGAAGGTACGCAACCCTTGCTCGTCCCGGATCGAAGCGATCGTCGCCACGCCTTGAACAATGCCAGTGAACATGTCGCCTCCGGTTCCGGGATCAGGCCTCGCCTTCTGTAACTGGGGCGGGTCAGGCGACGACGACCGGTATGCCGGCGATCCTGGCCTGCCATTCCTTGGGCCCGGTCTCGTGCACGCTGGTGCCATGCGAGTCCACCGCCACGGTGACCGGCATGTCGGCCACGTCGAACTCGTAGATGGCTTCCATGCCGAGGTCGGCAAAGCCCACCACGCGCGCGTGCTTGATCGCCTTCGCGACCAGGTAGGCCGCGCCGCCGACGGCCATCAGGTAGGCCGACTTGTGCTTGCGTATCGCCTCGATCGCGACCGGCCCGCGCTCGGCCTTGCCGATCATGCCGATCAGCCCCGTCTCGGCGAGCATCATCTCGGTGAACTTGTCCATCCGCGTCGCCGTCGTCGGGCCGGCCGGGCCCATCACCTCGTCGCGAACGGGGTCGACCGGGCCAACGTAGTAGATGACGCGGTTGGTGAAGTCCACCGGCAACTTCTCGCCGCGGGCCAGCATGTCCTGGATGCGCTTGTGCGCGGCGTCGCGGCCGGTCAGCATCTTGCCGCTCAGCAGCAGCGTCTCGCCCGGCTTCCACGCGGCGACCTGCTCGCGCGTCAGCGTATCGAGGTCGACCTTGCGGCTCTTCATGTAGTCGGGCGCCCACTCGACGTCGGGCCAGGTGTCGAGGCTGGGCGGCGTGATGTGAACGGCGCCGCTGCCGTCGAGGACGAAATGCGCATGCCGCGTCGCCGCGCAGTTGGGGATCATCGCCACCGGCTTGCTCGCGGCGTGCGTCGGGTACATCGCGATCTTCACGTCGAGCACCGTCGTCAGCCCGCCCAAGCCCTGCGCCCCGATGCCGAGCGCATTGATCTTGTCGCACAGCTCGATGCGCAACTCCTCGGTCTTGTTCTTAGCGCCGCGGGCCTTGAGGTCGAACATGTCGATGGTCTCCATCAGCGCGCCCTTGGCCATCAGCATCGCCTTTTCGGCCGTGCCGCCGATGCCGATGCCGAGGATGCCCGGCGGGCACCAGCCGGCTCCCATCGTCGGCACCGTCTTCATCACCCAGTCCACGAGGTTGTCGCTCGGGTTGAGCATCACGAACTTGCTCTTGTTCTCCGAGCCGCCGCCCTTGGCCGCGACCTGCACGTCGAGCGTGTTGCCGGGCACCAGCTCCATGTGGACCACGGCGGGCGTGTTGTCCTTGGTGTTCTTGCGCTCGAACTGCGGGTCGGCAACGATGGACGCGCGCAGCGTGTTGTCCGGGTCGTTGTAGGCTTGGCGCACGCCTTCGTTGACGGCATCGACGATGCTGCCGGCGAAGCCCTCGAAGCGTACGTCCATGCCGATTCTCAGGAACACGTTGACGATGCCGGTGTCCTGGCACAGCGGGCGGTGGCCTTCGGCGCACATCCTCGAGTTGGTCAGAATCTGCGCGATCGCGTCCTTGGCCGCCGGGCTCTTCTCCAGCGCGTAGGCTCGCGCCAGGTGGCTGATGAAGTCGGCCGGGTGGTAGTAGCTGATGTACTGCAGCGCCGCGGCGATACTCTCGACGAAGTCGGCGTGCTTGATGATCGTGGGCATGGCGGGTTCTCGTGGGTGAGTTCAGGGCAGACTGTGAGTTTACTGACTGACGAGGGATGACCTTGATGGCGCAAGCACCTGGCATCGACCCGAAGAATGCGCCCGCCAGCGCCGAGGAAGCGACCGCTCCGCGCGAGGCCCTGGCTGCGTTGTGGGCCGCGGCCGGCGGCAGCGCGGAGGCATTGGGCGCCGTGACGCTGACCGGCGCCGAGCCGGCATTGCCTTCGTCGTTCGCGGTCGGCACCGCGGCACAGGTGGCGATCGCCGCTTCGACGCTTGCCAGCGCCGAGATCGGCCGCGCGCGCGGCGGCCCCGCGCAACAGGTCAGCGTCGACATGCGCCATGCCGCGGCCGAGTTTCGCAGCGAGCGCTATCTGCGCGTCGAAGGCTCCGCGCCGCCGGACCTGTGGGATCGCATCGCCGGCATCTACCGCTGCGGCGACGGCGGCTGGGTGCGCCTGCACACCAACTTCGCGCACCACCGCGACGGCGTGCTGCGCCTGCTCGGCTGCACCCACGAGCGCGCCGCGGTGCAACGCGCGCTCGAAGGCTGGGCCGCGCTCGACTTCGAGGCGGCCGCCGCCGAGGCCGGGCTGGTCGTCGCCGCACTGCGCAGCTTCCATGAGTGGGACGCGCACCCGCAGGGCAGGGCGATGGCCGCGCTGCCGGTGCTGAGCATCGACCGCATCGAGCCCGCGGGCGAGGGCGCGCCGCCCGAGCCGCTGCCCGCGCTCGGCGCCGGCGAACCCGTGCTCGCCGGCCTGCGCGTGCTCGACCTCACGCGCATCATTGCCGGCCCGGTGGCCGGGCGCACGCTGGCCGCACAGGGCGCCGACGTGCTGCTGATCACAGCGAAGCACCTGCCCGCGATTGCGCCGCTGGTCATCGACACCGGGCGCGGCAAGCGTTCGGCGCAGATTGACCTGCGCGGCGCCGACGGCCGGCGGGCGCTGGCCGCACTGGTGAAAGGCGCCGACATCTTCGTGCAAGGATACCGGCCCGGCGGACTTTCGGCGTTAGGCTTCGGCCCGGGCGAGTTGGCGCGGTTGCGGCCCGGCATCGTCGTCGCGTCGTTGTCCGCCTACAGCCACGCTGGCCCTTGGGCGTATCGGCGCGGTTTCGACTCGCTGGTGCAAACGGCGAGCGGCTTCAACGTCGCCGAAGGCGCAGCCTGCGGCTCCGCCCTGCCGAGGCCGCTGCCCGCCCAGGCGCTGGACCACGCATCGGGCTACCTGCTCGCGCTGGGCATCCAGCGAGCACTGCTCAGGCGTACCGCCGAGGGCGCAAGCTGGCACGTTCGGGTCTCGCTGGCGCAGACCGGGCGCTGGCTGCGTGGGCTCGGCCGTGTACCCAACGGACCGACCGTGCACGACCCGACGTTCGACGACGTCGCCGACCTGATCGAGGAGGGCCCCTCCGGCTTCGGTCGCCTCGCCGCTGTGCGGCATGCGGGGCGGTTGTCGGTCACACCGCCGCGTTGGGAGCGGCCAGCGGTGCCCTTGGGCGTCGATGCGCCAGAATGGCGCCTCAGAGGGCGTTGACGAAATGAATGACGCCCTCTCAGTGATCGCCCGCCCGGGCGGTCACCATCAAGCGGTCGGTGAACGCGATGGCCATCGCCGAAAACAGGAAGGTGATGTGGATCGCTGTCTGCGCAATCAGCACTTTCTCGCTGTAGGCATCGGCGTTGATGAAGGTCTTGAGCAGGTGGATCGAGCTGATGCCGATGATGGCGGTGGCGAGCTTGACCTTGAGTACCGATGCATTGACGTGGTCCAGCCACTCTGGCTGGTCGGGGTGGTTCTCCAGGTTCATGCGCGAGACGAAGGTCTCGTACCCTCCGACGGTGACCATGATGAGCAGGTTGGAGATCATCACCACGTCGATCAGGCCGAGGACGACGAGCATGATGATGGTCTCGTTCAGCGGCCCCACCGTGCCGATATAGCCGACGCTCGCAACCAGCGTCTCGACGGCCCTCTGGTTGCCGAACGCAGCTTCGATGAGGTGCGTCAGTTCGATCAGGAAGTGATAGACGTAGACGCATTGCGCCAATATCAGACCGAGATATAGCGGCACCTGAAGCCAGCGCGTCATGAAGATCAAGCGCGGAAGCGGCCGCACGCGTTTGGAGGCCTGAGTTTGGCTGGAGGCAGGAGTCTGTGACATGCGGCGTTTGCGGGTCGTTCGCGAAGCGGAGGCGATTTTACGTGGAGCGCCAAGCACTCAAGTACGCCGAAGTGAGGCTCGCTGGCGTAGAGTAGTGCCCTCACAAGAGCGCACGCCGGATGGGCCGGCAAGCGCCAAGCATTTTCCAAGGAGACCCGAATGTCCTCAGAGCAAGCGCCCCACGTCCCTCACGAACTCAAGCTCTACCCGCCGCCGGCTTCCGCGGTGGCTGGAGCGCACATCTCGGGCATGGCGGCCTACGAAAAACTGTGCGCCGAGGCCGAAGCCGACTATGAGGGCTACTGGGCCCGCCTCGCGCGCGAATTCGTGACCTGGAAGACGCCGTTCACGAAGGTGCTCGACGAGAGCAACGCGCCGTTCTTCAAGTGGTTCGAGGACGGCACGCTCAACGTCTCGTACAACTGCCTGGACCGCCAGGTCGAAGCGGGCCTGGGCGACAAGGTCGCGATCATCTTCGAGGCCGACGACGGCAAGGTCAACCGCGTCACCTACAGCGAACTGCTGGCGCGCACCTGCCGTCTTGCCAACGCGCTGAAGGCGCGCGGCGTCAAGAAGGGCGACCGCGTCGTGATCTACATGTCGATGTCGGTCGAGGGCGTGACGGCGATGCAGGCCTGCGCGCGCGTCGGCGCGACGCATTCGGTCGTCTTCGGCGGCTTCTCGGCGCAAAGCCTGCGCGACCGCATCAGCGACGCCGGCGCGGTGATGGTGATCACCGCCGATGAGCAACTGCGCGGCGGCAAGCAACTGCCGCTCAAGTCGATCGTCGACGAGGCACTCGCGCTCGGCGGCTGCGAGAGCGTGAAGGACGTGATCGTCTACCAGCGCACCGGCGGCAAGGTCGCCTGGCACGCGCCGCGCGACCAGTGGCTGCACGAGGCGACCGCCGACCAGCCCGCAACCTGCGAGCCCGAGTGGGTGGGCGCCGAGCACCCGCTGTTCCTGCTCTACACCTCGGGCTCGACCGGCAAGCCCAAGGGCGTTCAGCACAGCAGCGGCGGCTACCTGCTGTTCGCCGCGCTGACGATGAAGTGGACCTTCGACCTCAAGCCGAACGACATCTTCTGGTGCACGGCCGACATCGGCTGGGTCACCGGGCACTCGTACATCGCCTACGGTCCGCTCGCTCTTGGCGCGACCGAGGTCGTGTTCGAAGGCATCCCGACTTACCCCGACGCCGGGCGCTTCTGGAAGAACATCCAGGACCACAAGGTCACGATCTTCTACACCGCGCCGACGGCGATCCGCTCGCTCATCAAGGCGGCCGAGGGCACGGCCAGCGCGCATCCGCGCAACTACGACATGACGAGCCTGCGCATCCTGGGCACCGTCGGCGAGCCGATCAACCCGGCCGCGTGGGAGTGGTATCACGAGCACATCGGCGGCGGCCGCTGCCCGATCGTCGACACCTTCTGGCAGACCGAGACCGGCGGCCACATGATCACGCCGCTGCCCGGCGCGACGCCGCTGATCCCCGGTTCGTGCACGCTGCCCTTCCCCGGCATCCAGGCCGCGGTGGTCGACGAGACCGGCAAGGAAGTGCCGTGGGGGCAGGGCGGCATCCTGGTCGTCAAGCGCCCGTGGCCGAGCATGATCCGCACCATCTGGGGCGACCCCGATCGCTACCGCAAGAGCTACTACCCGGACGACTTCAAGGGCAAGTACTACCTCGCCGGCGACGGCGCGATCCGCGACGCGAAGAGCGGCTACTTCACGATCACCGGGCGCATCGACGACGTGCTCAACGTCTCCGGCCACCGCATGGGAACGATGGAGATCGAAAGCGCCCTGGTGGCTAACCCGATCGTCGCCGAAGCGGCGGTGGTGGGCCGGCCCGACGACACGACCGGCGAAGCGATCTGCGCGTTCGTCGTCTTGAAGCGGTCGCGCCCGACCGGGGACGAGGCCAAGGCTATCGCCAGGGAATTGCGCGACTGGGTCGGCAAGGAGATTGGCCCGATCGCGAAACCGAAGGACATCCGCTTCGGCGACAACCTGCCGAAGACGCGCAGCGGCAAGATCATGCGCAGGTTGCTGCGCTCGGTGGCCAAGGGCGAGACCATCACCCAAGACACCTCGACGTTGGAGAATCCAGCGATACTGGATCAGTTGGCCGAGGCCAACTGATCCAGGCGGCGTAGCCGCGCGCCGGAACGGCGCTCGCTGGATTCCGGCGCAGGCTAACTTCCGCGCAAGCGGAAGTTAAGGCGCGCAGCGCCGGCCGGAGCCACAATCCCGCAATCCTCGATCAGTTGGCGTAGGTCAACTGATCGACGCGCCGCAGTCTCGGCGCCGAGGCGGCGCGAACTGGATTCAGGCCGAGAGGTTCAAATTAAAGACCTGAGTGCGCCGGCGAAACCGGCAATGAGTAAAGGGTGCAAGTCCCTCACGACAAAGACGTAGCGAGTCATGTTGTCCCCGAGTCATGCGTGGCGTGCCGCGAGGTGCGAAGCGAAGCGTTGACAGGGGTACGCACAGGCCAGCCATTGAGCCGCGATAGTTATATCCCGGGTGCCGACGCTGTTCAGGTAGCGCAAGGCAACATGTCCGAGAGCGTCAACGCAAGCGCTCGGATGACCCGGCGTGGTCGCAGACCCTGGCATGTGCGCACGCTCCTTGCACGGGAACCGGGAGATCTCCAGTCCGACCGTCGGTGCCCAGATGGGCCGGCGGCCCGCATCGGGAAGGCGAAGAGCCGAAGCCGATGATGCACGGGCTGGAGAAGTCAGACCTCGCCGTAGTAGCTGTGAAGCCTGCGAACAAGGCCGCGCCAGCGGCTGCGGAGCGGGCAGAGCCAAGGGCGGGGACCAAGGGGAACGCGGGCCAGCCGCACACGCGACGGACGCAGAGCCGAGCAAGCGTGTCACCGGGGCTGGAGCGCGTACGGCAAGCTGCAAAGCAGCGGAAGAAGGAGAAGTTCACGGCGCTGCTGCATCACATCAATGTCCAAGCACTCAGGGATGCGTTCATGGTGCTCAAGCGCCGTGCCGCGCCCGGGGTCGATGGCAGAGGTGGCTCCGCTGGTCTGAACACCGAACCGGCTTCGATAAGTGGATCCCTGCGGGTTTGGCCTCGGTGAAGAGTTGTCCACGGCGGCGGGCTGGCGTCGCTTGCGACGAACGCACGACCGACGCGGTGGGCAACTCGTGTTCACCGCTCATGCTGCCTGTTCGATCGCCGGCAGCGTCGCGAAGTAGAACTCGTCAGGGGTCTTCTTGTCCAGCGACGAATGCGGGCGCGCC
>CAIKUF010000038.1 GCA_903830565.1 uncultured bacterium
AGAACTCGGGCATCGACAGCCCCGGCTGAAATTGGATTCGATTCATCGCCATTGCGCACTCCTTCTTGATGAGATGGAGTGCAGGGTAGACCGCCAGTGGCTCACCACGTGAGCCTGGCTGACGATCATTGCTAATCAGGAGATTCCTTGCTCCCCCTCGGGGGGGTGGGCGGTCGCCGCAAGGCGGCGGCCTTGGGGGCGCTCATCCATTGGCGCGCCTGCGCAACCAGCGCATCAGCACGCCGATGAGCGGCAGCTTTTCGTACAGCTCCTCGGCGGCATCCCAGTAGTCGCGGTGCGCAGCGATGCGGCCGTCGGCGGCGAGCCGCAGGTGCGAGCTGCCATGCACGGTCTGCAACTCGCGGCTGAAGCGCCGGAAGCGGAAAACGAAATCCCAGCTCAGGAAGCACTGTTCGCCCTGCACGAGGATGTCGTGGACGACGAAGCGCGGCTCGTCCAGCGCCTCGAACATGTGGCCGAAGATGCGCTGCACCTGCGCCACGCCCTGCACGTCGTTGAACGGGTCCTTGAAGCGCGCATCTGAGGTGTAGAACTCGCCCAGGCGCGCTACATCGGCCGGCGTGAACTGCTCGAACAAGTCGACGATGCGCGCAAGGCGTGCATCGGCGTGGCGCTGCGCTGCGCTCACAGCCCGGTCGCGCGCCGGATGGCGCGAAAGTAGAGGCCGTCGGGCAGGAGCCGCAGCGCCTTCAACCATAGCGTGAAGCGCTTCGGGAAGTCGATCTCGAAGCGGCCCGCGGCCCAGCCACTCGCGATCGCGAGCGCAGCCTGCTCGGGCGTTATCAGCGCCGGCATCGTGAACTCGTTTTGCGCCGTCATCGGCGTCTCGACGAAGCCGGGGTTGATGACCGAGACACCGATGCCCAGCGGCGCGAGGTCGAGGTACAGCGTCTCGGCCAGGTTGATCAGCGCCGCCTTCGTCGGCCCGTAAGCGATGGCGTTGGGCAGCCCGCGGTAGCCGGCGACGCTCGCGACCAGGCTGAGGTGGCCGCGGCGCTGCTCGATCAGGTGCGGCAGCACGGCGGCAACGACGTTCAACGCGCCGATCTGATTCACCTGCACGTGGCGCAGCGCCTCGTCCAGATCGAAGTTCGTTGCGCGCATGGCCTGGTAGCGGCCGGCGCTGTAAAGCACGAGGTCGAGCGAGCCGGTGGTGGCGACGGCTCGCTGTGCCGCCGCATCCACGGCGGTGCGATCGTTCACGTCGAGAGGCAGGGCGACGCTGCCCGGGTGTGCAGCGACGAAGGCGTCGAGCGCCGACGCGCTACGCGCCGAGACGACGACGCGCGCACCGCGCGCATGCAGCAGCGACGCCGTCGCGCGGCCGATGCCGGTCGACGCGCCGACCAGCCAGGCGCCGCGGCCGGTCCAGTCGGTGAGGCGAGGGTTGAGAGGCATAACGCTAGGTCTGCTTGTAAAAGCTGAGCGTCACTTCGCCCAGGCGCACGCCGAACTTGCTCATCACCGCCTTGTTCAGCATCACGCGTTCATCCATCAAATACATCCAGTCGTCGAACTGGACGTCGATCTCGCGCCCGTCCACCGGCATTCGCAAGGTGTACGACCAGCGCAGCGCGTTGCCCGCGGCCTGGCCCTCGGCGGTGCCGACCACGTCGCCGGCCTGCCCGCTGTAGCGGGCCTGCCCGTTCGCGTCGGGCAGCTTGCGGAGGTGCCAGACGCGCTTCTCGGTCTTGCCGTCGCTGTAGGTGAACGCTTCGTCGAGCACGCCTTCATCGCCCTGCCAACTGCCCTTGAGTTGCACCGTGAAGCGCCTGACGACCTTGCCCTGCCGGTCGGTGAAGATGCCATGCGCGACAAGGTTGCCGTTGAAGTATTCGCGCAGGTCGAGCAGGGGCTTTTCGGCTGCGTAGTCGGCCGGGATTGGCGCTGCGCAGGCGACCACCAGAAGGGCGGCGGCGAGGGCGGCGAGAAGAGCGAGCCAGCGTCGGTTCATGGGTGAGTATCCTCGTTGCGAATCCAGGTGAAGTACAGCAGCGCCGCGGCTATCAGCTTGAGCGCACACGGCAGCAGGCAGTAGGCGGTCGTCAGCGCCGACAGCGCAGCCTCATCGCGCCCGCCGGGTGCATAGCCGAAGGCTTGCAGGGCCGGCAGCGCCAGGCCGGCGGCGAGCGCCAGGTTGAGCTTGCTCGCGAAGTTCCACCAGCCTGTGTAGGCGCCCTCGGCGCGCTGGGCATGGCCAGCCCGCTGGATGACGCCGGTCAGCAGCGCGCTCGGCAGCGTCAGGTCCGCGCCCAGCGCCACACCGCTGGCGATGCACACGGCGGTGAACTCAGCCACGTCGCCCGTCCCGAGCTGGCTCGCCCAGCCGAAGGTGGCGACCGCCAGCCCCATCGCGATCAGCCAGGTACGCGCAAGGCCCTGCCGCGCAACCACGCGTACCCAGAGGGGGATGGCCAGCGCGCCGGCCGCAAAGTAGCTGACCAGGAACAGCGGCTCGAAGCTCGGCGCCTGTAAGCGGTCGCGGATGAAGAACAGCACCAGCGTCGCCGGCACCGCGCTCGCGATGCCGTTGCAAAGGTAGATCGCGAGCAGCCGCCTGAACGCGGGCGTGGCCCAGGGCAAGGTGGGCGAGGGCGCGCAAGATGCTTGACGTACCGCGGCCGGCAGCGGCGCCCGCCGCAGCAACAGCGTTGCCGCCAGCAGCAGAGCGGCAAAGGCCAGCGTCACCGCATTCAGCCCGGCCAGCGAAGGCAGCACGCTCGCCACCAGCACGCCCGCCAGCGCAAGCCCCTCGCGCCAAGCCACGATGTGCGCGCGCTGCGCTTCGTCCCCGCCGAGCCGGGCGCCCCAGGTTTGGTGGATCACACTGACCACGCTGAAGCCGAGATAGGTGACGGCGAGGCCAGCGGCGCACCATGCCAGCAGCGCCGTCGTCCCTTCGACAACGGGGAAGAACAGCGCCCGAAAACCCAGCGCGAGCAGCACGGCCGCAGCGGCGAGCGCGCCCCAGGCTCGTGGCGGCGAATGCGAGAACAGGCGGTCGGCCCAACGCCCGATCAACGGGTCGATCGCGGCATCGAGCAGCCGCGCGCCGAGCAGCACCGCGCCGAGCAGCGCCAGCGGAATTCCGTACACCGTCGCGTAGTGGCTGGGCAGCACGACATAGAGCGGCAGCGCGACGAACGCCAGCGGCAGGCCGAGCCCGCCGTAGGAAAAGCCGTCGCGCCAGCCGCCGTGCCAGGCGGGCGTGGGCAGCACCGCGGCAGTCACGCGCTGTTGCCGAGCAAGGCCAGCCGCAGCTTCGGCTCGGAGGTCTTAGGCGAGAGCCAGATGGCGAAGAAGGCGCTCGCGAACGCGGCGTCGACGATGTCGGCGCGCAACCGCTCATTGTGTAAGAAGCGCACGCCCTCGCCAGGCCGCAGCAGCCCGGTCAGCCGCTCACCCGCGTTCACGTCTGGAAACGCCTGCTGCATCGCTGCCAGCCAAGCGGCGCCTTGAGCGGACGGGATCGGCGCGATGCGCTGCATTTCGGCCAGCGCACGTTCGGCGATCCGCCGGCCGGGCAGGGCCCGGGCGTACTCGATCTCGAGCGCTAGCGGGCTTTGCGCGAAACGCTCGGACACGAAACCCTCACCCACCCAGAGCCGAATGTCGTAGACGCGCAGGCCGTAGAAGTTCAGCCTTCCCTCGCCCAGCAGCCGCGCTCCCGGCAGCCATGCCACGAGTTCCGGCCGTGGGGCGATGGTCGCCCAGGCCGGCACCGAGGCCGCCGCGAGCCCGGCCAGCAGCGCGCGGCGAGACCAGCGTCGCGGGTGTGCGTCCATCAGCGCGCTCGCTGTAGCGTGAACTGCATGACGCTCGTGTTGCCGGTCGCGAAGGCGGCCTCGCAATAGGCGAGATAGAACTCCCAGATGCGCATGAAGCGGGTGTCGAAGCCGAGCTGGCGCACCGGGCCTTCGGCGCCGAGGAAACGCTCGCGCCAGCGGTGCAGGGTCTCGGCGTAGTCGAGCCCGAAGTCGAGCTCGCGCACAACCTCGAGCCCGGCCTTGGCAGCCGCCTTGCGGAACTCGCTCGGGCTGGGCAGCAGGCCGCCGGGGAAGATGTACTGCTGGATGAAGTCGGTCGAGCGCACGTAGCGATCGAACAGGTCGTCGCGGATCGTGATGCTCTGGATGCAGGCCTTGCCGCCCGGCTTGAGGCAGCGGCGAATGGTCTCGAAGTAGGCGGGCCAGTACTCGCGGCCGACGGCCTCGAACATCTCGATCGACGCGATGGCGTCGAACGGCCCTTCGGCCGCACTGCGGCCGAGCTCGCGGTAATCCTGATAGCGCAGCGCGGCGGCGCCCGCCAACCCGGCAGCGCGCAGGCGCTGCTGCGCATAGACGAGCTGCTCGCTCGACAGCGTGACGCCGGTGACGTGCGCGCCGAACTCGCGCACGGCACATTCGGCCAGGCCACCCCAGCCGCAGCCGATCTCGAGCACGCGCTCGCCCGGCTTGACGCCGCACTCGCCCAGCGCGCGGCGCACCTTGGCCCACTGCGCGGCCGCAGTGTCCTGCGATCGATCGCCCTCGAACCAGGCGCTCGAATAGCTCATCGTCTCGTCGAGCCACAGGCGGTAGAAGTCGTTGCCGAGGTCGTAGTGGGCGTGAATGTTCTTGCGGCTGCCCTGGCGCGAGTTGCGGTTGAGCAAGTGCTTCGCGCGGTACAGCAGCGAGCCCCACCAGGTGCCGTAGACGACGCGCTCGAAGTGGTCGCGGTTGGCGACGAAGAGCGTCAATAGCGCCGTCAGATCGGGGGTGGACCAGTCGCCGGCAATGAAGCTCTCGGCAAAGCCGATGTCGCCCGAGCGCAGCGCGGCAGCGCAGACGTTCCAGTTGGCCAGGCGCATGGCTGCGCGCGGCTCGCCGTCGCGCTTGGTTCCGAAGTGCGCCGTGCTGCCGTCGGGCAGCTGCAATGTCAGCGTGCCGTGGCCTAGGCGCGGCAACAGGCGAAACACCGAACGCGCCGCGGCGGGTGTCGAAGGCGGCAGGCTGAGGGCGAGGCTGCGGGTGGTGGTCATGGCGTCGAACTAGCGGGTGATGAAAGCGGACGGGGGTGCAGGCTTGGGGACGAAGGGCACGCGCTTCGCGAACAACTTGAGCGCCTGCCAGTGGATGCGAACGATAACGACCAAAGTCATCAGCGGCATGCCAAAGAAGGCGCGCCGCGCACTCGCGGCGCTGAGCGGCTGCAGCTCGCCGGAGACGCTCGTCTGCAACAGCGCGCCGCCGGCATCGTCGTGATCGATGCGCGCGATGGTTCGGCCCTGGTGCCCGGCCTGCGGTGCGCTGCGCATGAAGCGAAAACGGTAGCGTCCCTCGACCTGGCAGAAGGGCGAGACGTGAAACACCTTGCTCGCCTGCACCTCGCGCCCGTAGGCGATCTGCGGTCCGGTGAGCAGATAGCAATGGCGCTCGCCGAAGGTGTTGTTGACCTCGACGACGATCGCCGCCAGGCTGCCGTCGTCGCGGTGGCAATACCAGAAACTGACTGGCTTGAACACATATCCGAGCACGCGCGGATAGCAGTGCAGCCAGACTTCGCCGGTGGCGTCGGCGATGCCTTCGCGGGCCAGCAGCTCTTCGAGCCAGGCCAGGCTGTCGGCGCGGCCATCGCCATGGTCGCGGTCGTGAAAGCCGATCAGGCCGAACGCGTTGCGGTGCAGCGCCGCGTGCGCGCGCTGGCGCAGGCTGCGCATCGGCAGCAGCAGGAAGTAAGTCGGGTAAGCAAAGCGGTTGACCGCCGGGCGCAGCCGCGTGTGGCGAACGACGCCGATGCCCAGCAGCGGGCGTGGAAGGCTCTCGCTCATGCCGCTGCCCTTGCAACGTCGCCGTCTTCGTGGGCCCACTGCGCCTTCAGCCCGGCGGCGACGGCCAGGCCCGAGCTCAGCCCGTCCTCGTGAAAGCCGTAGCGCGTCCAGGCGCCGCAGTACCAGGTGTGCGAACGCCCTTGCAATTCAGGCACGCGCGCTTGCGCGGCAATCGCGCAGAGATCGAACACCGGGTGCTCGTAGTCGAACTCGCGCAACACGGTCTCGGCGCGCGGTTCAACCACCGGGTTGAGCGAGACGATGAGCGGCGTCGAGAAGGGCAAGGGCTGCAGCTTGTTGAGCAGGTAGTGCAAGCAGACCGCCGTCTGCTCGCGCGAGCCGTCGGCCGCGCGTTCGTAGTTCCACGCCGCCCACGCGCGGCGACGCTTGGGCAGCACCGAGGTGTCGGTGTGCAGCACGGCGCGGTTGCGGTGGTAGGAGAGGGCGCCGAGCACACGGCGCTCGTCGCCGCTGGGGTCTTCGAGCAGGGCCAGCGACTGGTCGCTGTGGCAGGCGAAGACGACGTCGTCGAAGCGCTCGCTGCCGGCGTCGGTGCCGACAACGACCGCACCGCCTCCCACCGTGGGCGGCAGGCGGCGAACGCTGCGCACTGGCGTCGCCAGACGAGCATCGGTAAGCCCGGCGACGATCTTCTGCACATAGTTGCGCGCGCCGCCGCGCACCGTGAACCAGCGCGGCCGATCGGCGACCTGGATCAGCCCGTGGTTGTGGCAGAAGCGGATCATGGTCGCGATCGGGAAGCGCAGCATCTGCTCGGTCGGGCACGACCAGATGCAGGCGATCATCGGCAGGAAGTACCACTCCTGAAACTCGCGCGAGAAGCCGTGCTGGGCCAGGAAGTCGCCGATCGGCTGCACGAGGTCGGCCTCGGCCGGGCGCAGGGCGAGTTCGGTGCACACGCGGTTGAAGCGCAGCAGGTCGCGCAGCATGCGCCAGAAGCGCGGCCGCAGCAGGTTGGTGCGCTGCGCGAAAACGCCGTTCAGGTCCGACCCGCTCCACTCCAGCGGCGCCGACCCACCTTCGCCCGGCGCCTGGACGGAGAACGACATGTCGGACAGCGCGGTCTCGACGCCGAGTTCGGCGAACAGGCGGATCAGGTTCGGGTAGGTGCGCTCGTTGAAGACCAGAAAGCCGGTGTCGACGCCGTGCGTCACCCCAGCGAGCGTGACGTCGACCGTGTTCGTGTGGCCGCCGAAATATTCGCCGGCCTCGAACAGCGTGACGCGCGCATGCGCCGAGAGCTCGCGCGCGACGGCCAGGCCCGAGATGCCCGAGCCGATGACGGCGACGCGGTGCTGGGCGGCAGTCATCTGGGCAGCGCGGCGGCCATCAGGCTCACCGCGTTTGTATTGGACAAAGATGCAAACATGCCTCATAGTAGCGCAACTTTGCGTACTTTGCACGTCTTTGTCATGGACAAAAATGAACATCGAGAACCCGGCCTGCGGCCTGCGCCACGCGCGCGGCAAGCCGCGCCCAAGGTGCAGACCTTGTCCATCGCCGCCGTCGAGAGGGAAACCGGCCTCGGCAAGGAGACGCTGCGCGTCTGGGAGCGGCGCTACGGCTTTCCCACCCCGAAGCGCGACGCGCTGGGCGAGCGCGCCTATTCGCTGGCGCAGATCGAGAAGCTGCGCGTCGTCAAGCGGCTGATGGACGCGGGGCACCGCCCCGGCCGCCTGGCGCCGATGTCGATCGTCGAGCTGCACCGTCTCAGCGGCGACAGCGCGCGCTTCATGGCCGAGCCGGCCGCGACGTCGGATCTCCATTCGCTGCTCGATCTGCTGCGCGCCAACGATGTCGCGCGGCTGCGCGCGCAGCTCGGGCAGGCGAGCGTGCGCCTGGGCCTGGCCACCTTCGTGACGGAAGTGATCGCGCCGCTCAATGCGCAGGTGGGCGACGCCTGGATGCGCGGCGAGCTCGAGATCTTCCACGAACACAGCTACACCGAGATCGCGCAGGCCGTGCTGCGCGCCGGCATCCACAGCCTGCCCGACGCGGGGGCGCAGCAGAGGCCGCGCGTCGTCTTGAGCACGCTGCCTGGCGAACCGCACGGGCTCGGCCTGCTGATGGCCGAGGCGCTGTTCGCGTCCGAAGGCGCACAGTGCTTCTCGCTCGGCGTGCAAACGCCGGTGTGGGACCTCGCGCTCGCCGCCCAGGCCTACGGCGCCGACCTGCTCGCGCTCAGCTTCACCGGCTGCATGAACGCGAAACAGATCGCCGAGGGCCTGGCCGAGTTGCGCGCGAAGCTGCCGGCATCGGTGGAGATCTGGGCCGGCGGCTCGGCGCCGGTGCTGCAACGCAAGCCAGTGCCGGGCGTGACGGCGATGACTGCGCTCACCGATCTTGCGGGCGGCCTGCAGCGCTGGCGCGCAGAGCAGGCCTGACCCGGAACGCGGCCGCGACGCATGATCGGGCTGCGGCCCCGCGCTGTCGGCCCCGCAGTATTTTCCAATCCAGGTATGAGCCTGAAGCGAGCGTGAAGTGAGGCTGTTCGGTGGTCGAGTTGATCTGGTCAAAAGAGACAGTCTATCGACCCGCCGGTGTGACTGCTTTTACTTGATCAGGCCCCTGCCAGG
>CAIKUF010000039.1 GCA_903830565.1 uncultured bacterium
CTGTCGCTGGCGCCGCTGCCCAGCCTGCAGCGCTTCGTGCGCGAACTCTCGCTGATCGAGGTCGGCTACTTCCAGTACCTCGGCCTGACGCAGGCGCTGCGCCTGTCGCAGCCGCGCTTCATGGAATCGTTCCGGCGCATGTTGCTGTCCAAACTGCGCGTGGTGTTCGAGTCGGCCAGCGCCGAGATCGAGATGTGGAACAAGACCGCCTCGGGCCGCATCGATTCCCAGCTCGTCGAGCGTCGGCGCACCTACCGGCGGCGCGGCGAGTCGCTGGAGCGGATCCAGGTCGCCACCGGGGATCTCGAAAAGCGCATCACCGAACTCGAAGCGCAGGCGGCGAACCTGCAGCAGCTCCTGTTGCGCGTGGGCGCGCATGCCGAGGCTCTGCGAACGGCCGCGCCACCGGAAGTCACCGCGTTCGACGGGCCCGAGTTTTCCGAGGCCACCGGCCAGCGTGCGCAGGCCTAGCCTGGCTGCGGCGGCGCCGGCCTTCGCTGAGCGCGTCGTCGCCTGGCAACGCCGTCACGGGCGCAACGACCTGCCGTGGCAGAACACGCGCGATCCGTACCGCGTTTGGCTGTCGGAGATCATGCTGCAGCAGACGCAGGTGGCAACCGTTCTGCCCTACTACGAGCGCTTCCTGCGCCGCTTCGGCGGCGTCACCGCGCTGGCCACAGCATCGGCGGACGACGTGCTCGCGCTGTGGAGCGGCCTCGGCTACTACAGCCGCGCGCGCAATCTGCACCGATGTGCGCAGGTCGTCGTCGCCGAGCACGGCGGCGCCTTTCCGCGCAGCAGCGCCGAGCTGATGCAACTGCCCGGCATCGGCCGCTCGACGGCGGCGGCGATCGCGGCCTTCTGCTTCGGCGAGCGTGTCGCCATCCTCGACGGCAACGTCAAGCGCGTGTTGACGAGGGTGCTCGGCTTCGGCGGCGATCTGGCCGACGCGGCTACCGAGCGCGCGCTGTGGGCAAAGGCCACGGCACTGCTGCCCGAGCGCGACGTCGCGCGCTACACGCAAGGCCTGATGGACCTGGGCGCGACGCTGTGCACCACGCGCCAGCCGGCGTGCGCGAGCTGCCCGCTGAGCGGTGCGTGCGTCGCCGAGCGCGACGGCGCGCAGGCGAGCTACCCGGTGAAGACGCGCCGGCTGGTGCGCAAGCAGCGCGAGAGCGCCTGGCTGTGGCTGTCATGGCGCGGCAGCGTCTGGCTCGAAGCGCGCCCGGCGCGCGGCATCTGGGCCGGCCTGTGGAGCCTGCCCGAGTTCGCGTCATCAGCTCAGTTGGACCGTTTGGCAGCGGCCTGGCCCGGAGGCGGCGAAGCCCTGCCGAGCTTCACGCACACGCTGACGCACCTCGACTGGACGCTGCATCCCACGCGCTGGACATTGCCCGCACGCGCCGGCGTCGGCGCTCGCGCCGACGTGACCGCGGTGCTGCCGCGCGGGCGCTGGTTCGCGCTCGACGAAGCGCTGGCCACCGGGCTGCCGGCGCCGCTGCGCAGGCTGCTCGAAGCGGCCTGCCCGGCGCGCCCTACTGAACGACGCCCTTGCCGCGCAGGAACTCGTCGACCAGGCCCAGCCTGACCAGCGCGTCGGGCAGCTCCATGAGCTTTTGCTTGGCCACGAGCGAGATCGGCAGGATCTCGCACCAGCGGTTCGCGACCCAGCCCGCACTCTCGAACCGGTACGGCTCCAGGAAGGGCTGCGTGCCCTGCTTCTTGAGCGCAGCCATCGCGGTCGCGAGGCCGCGCGCGGTGGCGATCATCTCTTCGGTCGGCAAGGTGTCCTCGTCGTCGGGTACCGGCGTGACCTCGGCCACCCACAGACCGTCGGCCTGCTGACGCGTCGCATCGACCTTGAAGCGCTGCGTGCCGCGGCAGCGCACCTGCAGGATGCCGGGCTGCGCGCTGTCGACGTCGAGCAGTTCGGCGCGCGTACCCACGCTCTCGAACTCGACCGCCTCGCCCGCTGCGCTGCGCGCCTCGGCGCCCTGGCGCAGCGCGACGACGCCGAACGCGCGCTGCTCGCGCAGGCAGGTGCTGACGAGGTCGAGGTAGCGCGCCTCGAACACCTTCAGGCCGAGTAGCCCGCCCGGGAACAGCACGCTGCGCAGTGGAAACAGCGGCAGTTCCTCACCCATCGCGCGCGTCCAGCTCGCGGTGACGCACCAGCGTGGCGGCGTGCTGAGCGAAGTGCCGCGCCAGCGCTTCGGCGAAGAACACCGAGCGGTGCTGGCCGCCGGTGCAGCCGATGGCCACCGTCAGGTAGCTGCGCTGATCGTCGACGAAGGCGGGCAGCCAGCGTTCGAGGAAGGTCTCGATCTGCGCCAGCATCTCGCAGACTTCGGGCTGCGCCTGCAGATACGCGGCGACGGACGCGTCGCGCCCGGTCAGCGGGCGCAGCTCGCGGATGTAGTGCGGGTTCGGCAGCACGCGCACGTCGAACACGAAGTCGGCGTCCAGCGGCACGCCGTGCTTGAACGCGAACGACTCGAAGGCCAGCGTCAGGCGGCTCCCGCTGGCATTAACGAGCTCGCGAATCCACTGGCGCAACTGGGCCGGGCGCAACTGACTGGTGTCAATGACGGTCGATACGTCGCGCAGCCCGGCCAGAAGCCGACGCTCTAGTCGAATGGCCTCAACAAGCAGTCGCTGCCCCTGCGTGACCATATCGTCGCGCCGCCTTGCGGGTGCCACTGGCGACGCTTCGCCCGACAGTGGATGCCGCCGACGCGTCTCGGAGAAGCGCCGCACCAGCGCGTCGGTGCTGGCGTCGAGGAACACGGCGTTGATGGCGACGCCCTCCTCGCGCAACTGCTGCAGCAGCGGCAGCAGGTGCGGCAGCGAGACCGCGCTGCGAACGTCGACCGCGATCGCCAGGCGCCGCTCCGAGCGTTCGTGCTCCAGGCGCAGAAACTCGCGCAGCAGCTCGGGCGGCAGGTTGTCGACGCAGAAATAGCCCGCGTCTTCGAGCGCATGCAGGGCGACCGACTTGCCCGAGCCCGAGATGCCCGTCACCAGCACGACCTGGCGCGGCGCGCTCGTCGGCTCGGCAGGTGCGGCGGCGTTCATGGGCGCTTGCGGCCCGCAGCGGGGCCGACGGCGGCGGTGGAAAGCATCTCCTGCGCGTGTGCAAGACCCGTGCTAGAGAGCCGCTGGCCGCCCAGCATGCGCGCGATCTCGGTCACCCGCGCCTCGCCGTTGACGGCATGCAGCGTGCTCACCGCCCCGCTACCCTCGGCTAACTTCGAGACCACGTAGTGATGGTCGGCGCTCGCCGCCACCTGCGCGAGGTGCGTCACGGCGAGCACCTGGCGGCTCTGCCCGAGCTGGCGCATCAGCCGGCCCACGACCTCGGCCACCGCACCGCCGATGCCGGCGTCGATCTCGTCGAAGATCAGCGTGCCCGCGGCTTCGCGCTCGTTCGCGCTCTGGCTCGTCGTCACCGCGATCGCGAGCGCGATGCGCGAGAGCTCGCCGCCCGAGGCCACCTTCGCCAGCGGCCGCGGCGTGCTGCCGGCGTGGCCGGCGACGAGGAACTCGGCCGACTCCATGCCGAAGGACTGCGGTGCGTCCGCGGCGTTCAGCGCCACCTCGAAGCGGCCGCCCGCCATGCCGAGCTGCTGCATCGCCTGCGTGACCGACGCCGAAAGCTGCGGCGCCGCGGCGCGGCGCGCCTGCGTGAGCTTCTTCGCCTCGGCGCGGTAGGCCACGCTCGCTGCTTCGAGCGCGGCTTCGAGCGCAGCGAGGTCCGTCGCCGCGTCAAGCGCCTTCAGCTCGCCACGCCACTGCGCGCGCAGCGCCGGCAGCTCCTGCGGCGGGCGGCGGTAGCGGCGCGCGAGCGCGATCCACGCCGACAGCCGCTCGTCGAGCACGCGCAACTGTTCGGGGTCGGGCTCGGTGCGGTGCAGGTAGCCGGCCAGCGTGTGCGCGGCGTCCTGCAACTGCGCCTGCGCGCCCTGCAGCACGCCGGCCACGTCGCCGAGCTGCGCGTCGTGCGCAGCCACCGCTGAGAGCGCATCGGCCGCGCGGCCGAGCAGCGCATCGGCGTTCTCGTCCGTTTCGGAAATCATCGCCAGCGCGGCCTGCGCGGCGTCGATCAACGCCTGCGCGTTGGCCAGGCGCGAGTGGTCGGCGTTGATCGCATCCCACTCGTGGTCGCCGGGCGCGAGCTGGTCGATCTCGCCGAGCTGCCAGGCCAGGCGTTCGCGCTCGCCTTCGAGGTCGGCCTGCCGGCCGCGTGCGTCCGCCAGCGCATCGCCCGCGGCCTTCCAGCACGACCACGCAGCGGCCAGCGGCGCAGCGTCGATGCGCGCGAAGTCGTCGAGCAGCGCGCGCACCGAGGCGCTGCGGGTGAGGCTTTGCCACGCATGTTGGCCGTGGATGTCGACGAGGTGCTCGCCCGCCTCGCGCAACTGCGCCACCGTCGCCGCGCTGCCGTTGATCCAGGCCCGGCTCTTGCCCTGCGCGTCGATCACGCGGCGCAGCAGCAGGCGGACCGCCGCTGCCTCGTCGGCCTCGAAGCCGACTTCGGCCAACCACTGCGCAAGGCTGGCCGGTGCATCGAACTCGGCGCTGATGTCGGCGCGCGGCGCGCCTTCGCGCACCACGCCCGCGTCGCCGCGGCTGCCGAGGGCGAGCTGCAAGGCATCGATCAGGATCGACTTGCCCGCGCCCGTCTCGCCCGTCAACACCGTGAAGCCGGCGCCGGGCTCGACTTCGAGCTCGCGCACGATCACGAAGTCGCGCAGGGCCAGGCGTCTAAGCATCGCGGAGGTACCGTTCGGCGCCGGGCCGCCCCAAGCCGAACGCTCCCCCTCGGGGGGGCGACGCCAAAGGCGTCTTGGGGGCCAACATCAAACCCCCTCGTGCCAATGCAGCTTCTTGCGCAGCGTCGCGTAATAGCTCCAGCCGCGCGGATGCAGGAAGTGCACCTGGTGCTGCGAGCGGCGCACGCGGATGCGGTCGCCGGGGAGGAGGCTGGCCAGGCTTTGCATGTCGAAGTTCACGCTCGCGTCGCGGCCGGCGACGATCTCTATCGTCACGTCGTGCACGTCGGGCACCACGATGGGCCGGTTCGACAACGTGTGCGAGGCGATGGGCGCCAGCACCCAGCCAGCGATGCTCGGGTGCAGGATGGGCCCGCCGGCCGACAGCGCGTACGCCGTCGACCCCGTCGGCGAGGCGACGATCAACCCGTCCGCGCGCAGGTTGGCCATGAACTCGTCGCCGATGGCTATGCGCAGCTCGAGCATGCTCGACATCGGGCTGCGGCTGACGACCACGTCGTTCAGCGCCAGCGCCGCGAAGATGGCTTCGTCGTCGCGGTGCACGCTGCCTTCGAGCATGCTGCGGTGCTCGACCTCGTAGTCGCCGGCCAGCATCGGCACCAGCGCCTCGGCGAACTGGCCCATCGAGACATCGGTGATGAAGCCGAGCCGGCCCTGGTTGATGCCCACCAGCGGCATGCCGAAGCTCGCCATCTTGCGCGCAATGCCGAGCATGGTGCCGTCACCGCCGAGCACCACCGCGAGGTCGCAGTCGCGGCCGAGTTCGTCGGTCTCGACGGCTCCGTAATCGGTGATGCCGGTCGAGAGCGCGGTCTGCTTCTCCAGCGAGACCTCGAGCCCTTGGCGGACCAGGAAGTGCGCGATCTCTTCGAGCGCGCCGCGCGCGCCCTCGGCCTGATACTTGCCCACGAGCGCGGCGTGACGAAAGCGGGTCGGCATGCGCGGGATTACACCACAGCACCCCGCGCCAACGAGCGCCTGCGCCGCCCCCGGCCATAGAATGAAAACCATGCTCGACGCGCGCTCGAAAACCCTGCTCAAGACCCTGGTCGAACGCTACATCGCCGACGGCCAGCCGGTGGGTTCGCGCACGCTATCGCGCGCGAGCGGGCTCGAGCTTTCGCCGGCCACCATCCGCAACGTGATGGCCGACCTGGAAGACCTGGGCTTGATCGCCAGCCCCCACACCAGCTCCGGGCGCATCCCCACCGCTCGCGGCTACCGGCTGTTCGTCGACACCATGCTCACCGCGCAGCCGCTGGCGTTCAGCGCCAGCCCGTCGCAGCCCGAGCCGCAGTTGCAGGCCGACCAGCCGCAGCGCGTGATCGCCAACGCGGCGCAACTGCTCTCCAGCCTGTCGAGCTTCGTCGGTGTGATCACCGCGCCGCGCAAGCCGAGCGTGTTCCACCACATCGAGTTCCTGCGCCTATCCGAGCGCCGCGTGCTCGTGATCCTGGTCGCGCCCGACGGCGACGTGCAGAACCGCGTCATCTTCACCGCGCAGGATTTCACGCAGACCCAGCTCGTCGAAGCCAGCAACTACCTGACCGCGCACTACGCCGGCCTGACGCTGGACGAAGTGCGCGAACGCCTGAAGAACGAAGTCGACGCGCTGCGCAGCGAGATCACCGCGCTGATGCAAGCCGCGGTGCAGGCCGGCAGCGACGCGCTGGCCGACAGCCAGGAGCAGGTGGTGATCGCCGGCGAGCGCAACCTGCTCGCGGTGCAGGATTTTTCGAGCGACATGGGCAGCCTGCGCAAGCTGTTCGACCTCTTCGAGCACAAGACGCAACTGATGCGCCTGCTCGACGTGAGCAGCCGCGCCGAGGGCGTTCGCATCTACATCGGCGGCGAGAGCATGGTCGTGCCCTTCGAGGAGCTTTCGGTCGTCTCGGCGCCCTACGTCGTCGACGGCAAGGTCGTCGGCACGCTCGGCGTGATCGGCCCGACGCGCATGGCCTACGAGCGCATGATCCAGATCGTCGACATCACCTCGCGCCTGGTCTCGAACGCGCTGAGCCAGAAGTAGCGCGCGCCGGGCGGCAAGGCAGCGCCTGCCTACAATGCCCCGCGAGGGGGCCGTTAGCTCAGTTGGTCAGAGCAGAGGACTCATAATCCTTTGGTCGTTGGTTCAAGTCCAACACGGCCTACCAACAAGATCAACTGTTTGGCGGCGATGCCGGGCCATTTCAAGACTACGGCATCGCTGGAGTCCCTGCCCCTCGCTCGATGGCGAAGGCCGAACCGACACCGGATCAAGCAAGAATCATCATGGTCAAACTCACGCGCCTGACGCTCGTGTGCCTGCTGGTCGGCTGCTCTGGCACGGTGCCGCCGGGGCGCACCGGTTGCATCCCAGGCGACCCCGGTGGCAGCCCTGCGTGCCAGCAGCAGACCTACATCAATTTCTGAATTGGGCGGGAACTTGATTGACCAACACGAAAAGAAGACGCTGAGTGAAGCGGACATAAAGGCCAAGTTCATTACGCCCGCCATCGTCAGCGCTGGCTGGGACGAAATTGCACATATTCGCCGCGAGGTGACATTGGCCCCTGGTCCAGTTGTCGTGCGTGGCAATCTGTCGTCGCGCAACAAGAAGAAGAAGAAGTTCGCCGATTACGTCCTGCAGAAAGAGAAGGGCGTACCTATTGCGGTGATCGAAGCCAAGGACAACAACCACACCATCAGCGACGGCATGCAACAGGCCTTGGGTTATGCCGAGCTCTTGGATGTGCCCTGCGCCTTTAGCTCCAATGGCGATGGGTTTGCCAGCCACTACAAGACCGCCTCTTCTGGTGAAGACATCGAGACAGAGTTCGGCCTCGATGCCTTCCCTTCGCCGGACGACCTGTGGCACCGCTACAATGCCTTCCGGGGGATCGCAGACGCCCAAGAGGCCTTGGTCACCGAACCCTACTACGACGACGGCAGTAAGAAGGAGCCACGCTACTACCAGGCTGAGGCCATCAATCGCGTAGTTGAAAGAGTCGTTCAGGGCGAGAAGCGTCTTGGGCCACTTTCCGTATTCAGAACGTAGTAGTGCCCTGTGGCAGCCCATCCAGTAGTCGCTTCTTCGCGAGCACGAGGTTGGCCAGGCCGAAGAGGCTGTACAACTGTGCCTCGTTCTTGGCCACCCGAGTCGGCATCGGCGCCAATGTGCGCCTTCATGCCGAAGTGCCATTCGTTGCCCTTCTTGGTCTGGTGCATCTCGGGGTCGCGTGCGTGCTCCTTGTTCTTCGTCGAGGGCGGCGCGGCGATGATGGTGGCGTCCACCATCGTGCCCTTGCGCAGCAGCAAGCCAGTATTTTCCAATCCAGGTATGAGCCTGAAGCGAGCGTGAAGTGAGGCTGTTCGGTGGTCGAGTTGATCTGGTCAAAAGAGACAGTCTATCGACCCGCCGGTGTGACTGCTTTTAC
>CAIKUF010000040.1 GCA_903830565.1 uncultured bacterium
CCAAGGAGCCGACGCTGGCCAACCGCCGCCTCGCCTTCGACCGCACGCGCGACCGCGCCGTCGTGACCAAGCTCTTCGGCGAACTCGGCCCGCGCTACAAAGCGCGCCCGGGTGGCTACACGCGAATCCTGAAGATGGGCTGTCGCGTCGGCGACAACGCGCCGATGGCCTTCGTCGAACTGGTGGACCGCCCGGAGGTGGCCGCCGAGGCCCCGGCCGAGAAGGCCGAGTAAGCGCACGCGCGGGCTCTGCCGCGGAATAGGGAGGCCAGCGCAAGCTGGCCTCTCGCACTTACGGCAGGCCCGCTGCTTGTTTGGCACACTCGCACCCATGCCGCTGTTTCGCGTCGAACATCTGACCAAGAGGTACGGCGGCAATGCCGTCGTTGACGACTTGTCGCTGCACATCGAGGCCGGCGAGTGCCTCGGCGTGATCGGCCCCAACGGCGCCGGCAAGACGACGACGATACGCATGTGCCTCGGCCTCGTCGCCCCCGACTCGGGGATGATTGAGGCCTTCGGCCTGCCGATCCCGCAGCAGGTGCGAGAAGCCAAGAATCGCATCGGCGTCGTTACCCAGCTCGACAGCCTGGACCCCGACTTCGACTGCACCGAGAACCTGCGCGTCTACGGCCGCTACTTCGGTCTGCCGCTTGCGACCATCGACGCGCGCATCCCGAAGCTGCTGGCGTTCGCCGCCTTGCAGTCGAAGGCCGAGGCCAAGCCGACCGAGCTCTCCGGCGGCATGAAGCGGCGGCTGAGCCTGGCGCGCGCGTTGATCAACGACCCCGACCTGCTGCTGCTCGACGAGCCGACGACCGGCCTCGACCCGCAAGCCAGGCACCTGATGTGGGACCGCCTGAAGCAACTGCTGCAGCAGGGCAAGGCCATCCTGCTGACGACGCACTTCATGGACGAGGCCGAGCGCCTGTGCGACCGCCTGCTGGTGCTCGACAACGGGCGCTGCATCGCCGAAGGCACGCCGCGCGGGCTGATCGCCGAACACCTGGAGAGCGACGTGGTCGAGGTCTACGGCGACGGGGCAGGCGCCGCCGCGCAAGAGTTGGGCCACCTGGCGCAGCGCGTCGAGCACAGCGGCGAGACGGTGTTCTTCTACCTGCGCGAGCCGGCCCCTCTGCTGCAAGCCCTGGCTGGCTACGCGGGTCTGCGCACGCTGCACCGCCCGGCGAACCTGGAGGACTTGTTCCTCAAGCTCACTGGCCGCCAGATTCGCGACGACGCCTAACGCTCGATATCATCATGCTGATCCCCATCTACGCCGCTCCAAGCGTGTCGCTTCGCTTCTGGCCGGTGCTGCTGCGCAACTGGCTGGTCTGGCGCAAGCTCGCGGTGCCGAGCGTGATCGGCAACATCGCCGAGCCGCTGATCACGCTCGTCGCCTTCGGCTACGGGCTCGGATCGCTGGTCGGCGAGGTGCAGGGCCTGCCCTACATCGAATACCTGGCGTCGGGCAGCGTGGCCGTCAGCGCCGCGCTGGCCGCCACCTTCGAGGCACTGTACTCGGCGTATTCGCGGATGCAGGTGCAAAAGACCTGGGACAGCATCATGAACGCGCCGGTGGCGCTCGACGACATCGTGTTCGCCGAGATGCTGTGGGCTGCGCTGAAGGCGTTGCTCTCGGTGAGCGCGATCCTCATCGTGATCTTCGTGCTCGGCATCAGCCGTGCGCCGACCATGCTGCTCGCACTGCCGGTGCTCGGGTTCGTCGGCATCACCTTCGCGTCGATCGCGCTCGTCTTCAACGCGGTCGCCAAGGGCTACGACTTCTTCACCTACTACTTCACGCTGGTCATCACGCCGATGACGTTCCTCTCCGGCGTGTACTTCCCGATCGCCCAGATGCCGCCCTGGCTGCAGGGGGTGGCGCATGTGCTGCCGCTGACCTATGCGGTCGAACTCGTGCGCCCGCTCGTCATCGGCCGCTCGCCCGAGCAAGTGCTGCTACCGCTCGCGGTGCTGGCCGCCTACGCCGTCGGCGGCTACTTCACGGCGCTGGTGCTGACGCGCCGACGCTTCTTTCGATAGCGATGCGCCGGGCAACGGAACCCCCGCACGACGGGGCGGCTCACACAGGGCGGCGCATCTGGCCGTGCCACACTCTCACGATGACTTCCACGTTCCACCGACCGCTGCGCATCGCGTTGTTGCTCGTGCTGCTGGGTGCGGCACTGTTCGCCCGCGCGGCCGACGACTTCCTAGAACCCGAGCGCGCCTTCGTGCTGAGCGCGCAGGTCAAGGGCGAGCGCGAAGTCGAGGTCACCTTCGACGTCGTTCCCGGCTACTACCTGTACCGCGACAAATTCAAGTTCGAGGCGCCACCGGGCGTCACGCTGGGCGAGGCGATCGTTCCGCCGGGCAAGGTCAAGTACGACGAGACCTTCCAGAAGAACGTCGAGACCCATCGTGGCAACGTGCGCATCGCGCTGCCGGTTCAGCAGGCGCCGAGCGAGTTCCACCTCCAGGTCACGAGCCAGGGCTGCGCCGACCGCGGCCTGTGCTACCCGCCGCAGCAACGCGACATCTTGGTCAGCCTGGCCGGTTTCGGCGGCAACGGCACGGCGCGCGTGCTGCCCGTCGTCCCCGAGATGGGTGCTGCACAGACTTCTGCCGCCGAGAACCCGGCCGCCACATCCAGCGACGGCACGCGGGTCGACGACGCCTTGCGCAGCGGGCGCTTCTGGACCGTCGTCGGCGTCTTCTTCATGGCCGGCCTGCTGCTGTCGTTCACACCCTGCGTGCTGCCGATGTTGCCCATCCTCTCGTCGCTGATCGCAGGGCAGGGCGCCGATGTTTCGCGCAAGCGCGGCTTCGCGCTGGCGGCGAGTTACTCGCTCGGCATGGCGCTCGTCTACACCGCGTTCGGCATCGCTGCCGGCCTGATCGGCGAGGGCCTTGCCGCGGCATTGCAGACGCCCTGGGTGCTGGGGGCGTTCGCGATCGGCCTGCTCGTGCTGGCGGCGTCGATGTTCGGCTTCTACGAACTGCAATTGCCGAGCGCGCTGCACGGACACGCTCGCCGGGCGAGCAACAAGCTGCCGGCGGGGCGCATCGCCGGCGTGTTCGCGATGGGCGGTATCTCGGCGCTGCTCGTCAGCCCCTGCGTTGCCGCGCCGCTGGCCGGAGCGCTCGTCTTCCTGAGCCAGACGCGCAACGTCGTCCTGGGCGGGACTGCGCTGTTCTCGCTCGCCTGCGGGATGAGCGTGCCGCTGCTTATCCTCGGCGTCTCCGAAGGCGCCTTGCTGCCGCGCGCCGGGGCCTGGATGGAAGGCGTGAAGCAGTTCTTCGGCGTGCTGCTGGTCGGCGTCGCGATCTGGACGGTGCAGCCGGTGTTGCCCGCTGCGCTCGGGCTTGCGCTGTGGGGTGCGCTGCTGGTCGGCAGCGCGGTCGCCCTGGTCGAGTTCCGCCGTGCGGGCCGGCGCCCCTTGTGGCGGCTGGTTGTGGCTGCGGTCGCAGGGGTGATCGGCGTCACGCAACTCGTCGGCGCCGCGTCGGGCGGCAGCGACCCGCTGCAACCGCTGGAGCACCTGCGCGCCGACGCCCGAAGCCCGTCCGCCGGCGCGGGCTTCGCGCATATACACAGCGTGGCCAATCTCGACCAGGCGCTGCAGAGCGCTGGGCGCCCGGTGATGCTCGACTTCTACGCCGACTGGTGCAAGTCGTGCAAGGAAATGGAGCGCTTTACATTTTCCGACCCCGCCGTGCAGGCCCGCCTCGCGGGGGCGCTGCTGCTCAAGGCCGACGTCACCGCGAACGAGGCGCAGCATCGCGAGCTGCTGCGCCGCTTCCAGCTCTTCGGCCCCCCCGGAACGCTGTTCTTCGACGCCCAGGGCCGCGAAATTCCCGGCACGCGGGTGATCGGATTTCAGGACGCAGCGCGCTTTCTGCAGACGCTGCGTGCGGCGGGCCTGTGAGCCAAGAGGCCGGTCTGAGGAGGAGGCCGGTCTGACCAGCGGTCCGTGCTATACTGCAAGGCTCAGTCGCGGGGTGGAGCAGTCTGGTAGCTCGTTGGGCTCATAACCCAAAGGTCGCAGGTTCAAATCCTGCCCCCGCAACCAGAATTTTCGAAGAAGAACAAGAAATGGCAGACGCCGACCGCAGGGTCGGCGTTTTGCTTTGGGGCCTGTGCGTGGCGTCACGACAGGACCACGAGTTCGCAGGTGCCGGCCAACAACGGCTTGACGAGGATGCGGTAGGCGTCGACATCGAAGTCGGCGGCCGTGCTTTCAAGACTGCGACCCGGCGGCGCCGAATCGTCGATGGTTCGCTCGTAGCACCACTTGCGCACGACATGCGTCTGCGACCATGGCCCGTCGCCCTCGACGAGGCCCACCGCGTCGGCAAATGGCCAGCGGTGCACCTGGGAGTCCTGCAGGGCGGCCCGCAGCCGAAGCGCATGCAACGCGCTGTCCTCGCCGCCCGCGCAGACGCCGAGGCAGCGTCCGAGTTGAAGCCCGAAGCAACCGCGACGTGAAGGCGCTTCCAGGCCCAGCGCCGCCAGGCAGAGCCGGTGCTCCTCGGCCAGCGCGACGAGGAAGCGCCTCGCCGCGGCGGCGGACACGAACAGGCCGTACAAGTCGTCCGCGGTCGCGAAGTCGACATCGCGCGAGAACACGAGCGCGGGTGGCTGCTGCGGCGCTTCGAGCGAGCACCGCCATGAACACAACTCGCGCGAACTGCGCAGGCGCTGGGTGAACAGGGGCTGCCTCGCCTTGATGAGGCGGGACTCGAGCAAGAGCGCGCCGATCTCGCCCGCCGTGCGGCTCCACTCGACGCGACGGGTCTGCCGCATCATGCCGGCCTCGAGCGGCTCGCGCAGGTGCGACAGCACGCGTGCCCGGATGTCGATGCTCTTGCCGATGTACAGCGGCAACTCGCCGTCGCCGTAGAACTCGTAGACGCCGGGCGCGGCGGGCAGCGCGGCTAGCGTCTCCTTGGCGATTCCGTGTGCACGAGCAAGCCCCGCGCGGGCCATCGCCGGGCCCGGCGTCGGCCGGGAGGGCGGGCGCTTCTTCATGCAGCGATGAAGTCGATCGCCTCGGCCTTGGCGGTGCCGCAGCGGCGGCCCGGGTAGCGCAGCCAGCTCATCACCGCGTTGAGGTCGTTGATCACGCACTCGGCGTCGATCGTTACGCCGCTGCCCGACGACATCGTCTCGGTCGTGTGGGCGTCGCTGATCAGCGTCAGGTCATAGCCGCGCTCGAGCGCGGCGTAGGCCGTGGCCCGGATGCACCAGTTGGTCGCACATCCGGCGAGGGCGATGTGGGTCGCGCCCAGGCGGGCCAGTTCTGCGTCCAGTTCCGTCTGCTCGAAAGACGAGTTGTAGTGCTTGTGGATCAGTGTTTCGCCCGCGGCGGGCACGAGCGCCGGTGCCCACTGCCACTGCGGGCTGCCGTGAACCAGGTTCGCGTCCGAGTGCTGCACCCAGATCACAGGCACGGCCTGGCTCCGTGCCCGCTCGACGGCGTGCGCGATGTTGCGGATGATGCGGTCGGCCTGCCAGGCGTCGCTCAGCACGCCGACCTGCACGTCGACGATCAACAGCACTGCCTTGTTGCCCTCTCGCGCGGTGGCCATCATCATCCCCTCGAATCGACCTGCGGATTTTGCGGCAAGCGCGGCGCTGGCGTGTGCGCCTCGTGGCGCGAAGCCTCACACGGCGCCTTGCGCAACGCTTGTTCGCCAGTCGCCCGGCGTCGCGCTGTTGAAGCGACTCCTGAAGGCACGCACAAAGGATGGCGGATCGGCATAGCCGACCGCGGCGCCGATCTCGGCGACGCTCAGTCGCGTGCTGCGCAGCAACTGCGTTGCGAGGTCGAGCCTGGCGTGCAGAAGGAGACGGCGAAAGCCTGTGCCTTCGAGGGCGAGGCGATCCCGCAGCACGCGATCGGAGATTGCGAACAGCTTTGCGGAGTTCGACGCCGTCGCCGTTCCGGCGACGATCATCGGTCGCAGTGCCCTTTCGACCTGGTCGGCGAAGGAGGACCTTTCAGCGAGAAGCTTGGCCCGGATCAACTCGCGCAGCTCGGCGAAGCGCGCGGGGTCGGCATCGGCCACCGGCCTGTGCAGCAGTTCGGCGTCGAACTCGATCGCCGACAAAGTCGCATTGAATCGAAGGTTAGGCCCGAACATCCGCCGGTACGAGGTGTCGTCCCGAGGGGCGACGTGGGCGAGCCGCACCTGCAAGGGCGACCAGACTCTGCCGCAGAGCAGACGCATGATCTGCATGCCGTAGGAAATGGCCGCGTCGTAGAACGCATCGATCGCGGGCACGTTGCGCCCGAGGATGACATGCGCCAGCGCGACTCGCCGCCCGGCCACCGGCAGCAGCATCGGCACGGCGCCGGTGTCGTTGAAGCGGTGATGCAGCACGAGAGAGCGCAGCGCGACTCTGATGCTCGGCGCGTTTCGCATCAGTTCCATGACCTCGCCGAGAGCGACGGCCGGCGAAAAGTGCTCGCCGACGATCAGCCCGAAGTGCGCGAAGCCGGTGGCGCGCACGCCCTCGTCGAGCAGGCGCCCCACCGCGTCGTAGCGGATCGTGCACTCGCCGTTCTGAATTCGTTCCGGCTCGATGCCCGCGCGTCGCAACGCCTGCGCGGAATCGCATCCGAGCTTGTCGAGCACAGAAGGGATGTGGGCCACGAGGGCGGCGCGCAGCGTTCCGGGCGCCGCGTCCGGTAAGGGTGGCCCGGGACGGACTGATCCAGGGGCGCGCTTGACACCCGAATCCGGCGCCGGCCAAACCGAGCCGGTGCGGACGGCCTGCGCATACGCGGGCAGCTGCGAATAGCCGTAGTCGTCTCGGGGTTTCATAAATTAAATAGTCTCAGGCGCCGAGTGACCAGAAGTTCCGGAAATGCTAATGCCATTGCGAATGTGCTGCGAAAGAATCGCGGTCTTTCGCGGTCTGGGCCGACCGATCACCCAGCCCTCGATTGACGCAGGGCGTCAGGAAAGAAAGCCAACATGCAAACTTGCCTCGACCCTGCCGGCCCGTCAACCACGCCAACTCTGCTACAACCCCCTTCCCAAACGAACCTCAACCAGGAGCTCTCATGACATTCAAGAACCATCGCGCCACTGCTGAGCTGCTCGTCGCCACGGCGCTCTTGTCTGCCTGTGTTTCGCAGAAGACCTATGACCAGGAAGTGCAGAAGGCCAGCACCTACCAGCAACTCGACAACCAGCTCAAGGGCGAGGTCTCGGCAGACCAGGCGCAGATCACGCAGCTGCAGGGCCTGGTGCGCGTGACGCTGGCCAACGGCATCCTCTTCCCCGAGGGCGGGTGGGAGCTCGACGCGAAGGGCAAGGCAACGCTCGCCAAGCTCGCGCCGGTACTCAAGACCTTCACCGGCCAGACCATCGTGATCAAGGGCTACACCGACAACGTGCCGATCGGCGCCGAGCTGCGCCAGCGCTTCCCGACCAACGTCGACCTGTCCAAGGCTCGTGCGCAGTCGGTGGCCAATGAATTGGTGGCCGGGGGCGTGCCGGCTTCGATGATCTCGGTGACGGGCTTCGGCGACTCCGATCCGGTGGCGTCGAACGACACGCCCCAGGGCCGTGCGAAGAACCGGCGTGTCGTGATGGACATTGTCGAAGCGAAGTGACACTCAACTCGCCAACAAGGAGCCGATGATGAACAAACTCACCCTCAAGGTCGTCGCCGCCGCAGTCGCGGTGACCGTTGCCGGTATCGCCGCAGCCCAGTTTCCGGTCATGGAGGCGGTTGCCAACAAGGTGATCCAGAAGTACGAGTCCTCCACCTGCGAGCAACTGTGGGCGCAGAAGCAGCAGCCCAAGTCGGCCGAGGAGCAACGCGTGATCGGCCTGCTCAAGAGCGACCCGCAAATGCGCGCCGCGTTCCTGAACAAGATCGCGGGGCCGATCTCGAACAAGATGTTCGAGTGCGGAATGATCCCCTGACCGCACGACGAACCAGCGATGCCGCCGCCGGCGGCACGCCCAACCGGAGTTCCCGCCGATGAGAACCTTCCACACAGCGGCCTCGCGTGCCGCGGTAGCGCTGGCTTGCCTGGTGCTCGCCGACGGCGCCCTGGCGCAGGTCACGACCGCCGCCAAGCCGGCCCGCCCGGCCGCCAAGGCCCGCGTGCCGCTGCTGATCGAACAGCGCGCGATCGACCTCATCAAGGCCACCAGCGCCCGCCTGGCGGCGGCCAAGACGATGAGCTTCACCGCCATCGTCGACATCGAGTACCCGAGCAAGCTCGGGCCGCCACTGGCCTTCCCGGTGCGTTACGACGTGGCGATGGCGCGCCCCGACAAGTTGCGTGTGCTGCAAAGCGGCGCCGGGGCGGTGAACGAGTTCTACTACGACGGCAAGGCCATCCTGGCCTACGTGCCCGAGGCCAACCTGGTGGCCGTGGCCGAGGCGCCGCCGACGATCGAGGCCGCGCTGAAGTTCGCGCTGGATAAGGCGGCGATTTACTACCCCTTCACCGACCTGCTGCTGCCCGACCCGTACGCGGTGATGACCGACAAGGTGCTGCATGCCTTCTACATCGGCCCCTCGGGCGCGGTCGGCGGCGTGGCGACCGAGGCCGTGGCCTGGGCCACCAACGACGTCTTCATCCAGATGTGGGTCGGCACCGAGGACAAGCTGCCGCGGCGCATCCGCGCGATGTTCGCGAACGACCCACTGAAGCTGCGCCACGACATGCAATTGTCGAACTGGCAGGTCGACGTGACCCACGCCGAGGGCACCTTCGCGTCGCCGAAGGCGCAAGCCGCACCGCGCATACCCTTCGCCAAGCCGGTGACCGCGCCGCCGCCGCCTGTCAACAAGGCCGCACCGAAGCCTGCCAAGCCCGCGGCCAGCGCGCCGATGGCGAAGACCCCTTGAGGAGCCGCCACATGATCCGCAACCAAACCCGTCTCGCCGTGGCCGTCATCGCCACGCTGGCCGCCGGCCAAGCCCTGGCCTGGGCCAGCGCCAACCGCGCCGGTGGCAGCACCACGCACAGCTACGGCTCAACCTCGCACACCAACGCCTACGGCGGCAGCAGCACGCACGAGGCCGGCGAAGGCACCGAGCACACCAACGCCTACGGCGGCAGCACCGCGCACAGCGAATACGGCGGCACCGAGCACACCAATGTGTACGGCGGCAGCACGGCCGGGGCCTACGGTGCCGGCGCCACGCACAGCACGTACTACGGCGCCACGGCCTATCACCCGCCGGCCTACGGCGCCTACCCGGTTTATCACCCGCCGGTGTACGTGCCGGCCTACTCCACGGGCTGCTACGGCTGCGCGGCGGCGGCCGGCGCGGTGGTGGGCGTGGCCGTCGGCGCCGCGGTGGCGTCGAGCAATACGGCGGCAGCCACGTCCAGCGCCTATTCGGCCGGCGTGGCCGCGGGCAGCGCGAGCACCGGTGCAGCTTACTCGACCGGTTATGCCACAGGCACGGTCGCCGCCACCGCGCCGCCGCCAGGGGCCAGCGTGACCACGGTGACCACCACCACGACCAGCTACGCCGTGGGGGTGAGCTACGCCGCGCTGCCGGCCGGGTCGATGGCGGTGGCCAAGAACGGCACAACGTACTACCTGAGCGGCAACACCTGGTTCCAGCCGATGTACGGCGCCAACGGGGTGCACTACCAGGTCGTGCCGGCGCCTTAGGGCACCGAGGCGGCGCCACGGCGCCGCCATCGCGTCTGGAAATCCACCCAAGAGATCTATGCAGCGCAGGGAGCCGTCGATGCAACGACACGTTCAACACAAGCGTGTCACCTCCGAGGCGTGGCAGCATGCTGCCGCTCTGGCCGCCGTGCTGATCGTTGCCGCCCTGGCCGGTGCCTGCTCCAAGAGGGACGACACCGTCACGCAGGCCGCCAAGGCCGACGTCGCCCAGGGCGTTCCGGCACCCACTCTGGAGCAGACCAAGGCCATCGCCGAGCAGGCCTACATCTACGGCTTCCCGATGATCGCCGCCTACAAGGCGATGCATGGTGCGTCACGAAGCAAAAGCTCGACTGAACCATGCCTATCCGGTTGCTTGCCAAACCGTCACACGCGCGGATGAACCCACATCCCGGAATACAACTGCTCGTAGGTTGGTGGCA
>CAIKUF010000041.1 GCA_903830565.1 uncultured bacterium
ACGACATCCGCATCATCTCGATGCGCAAGGCAGACCGATATGAGCAAGCCATCTACCGCGAAGACCTCGGCTGACCCCGGCGAAGACAAGCCTGTCCGCCGCAGGGACATCCAGTCCGGCAAACTGGTGCTGCGCAAGCGCGGGGCCGGCGGCGCCGTGCTTCCGAGCAAGCAGCGCGTGAACATCTTCCTCGACGGTGCGGTAATTGCGCACTTCAAGGCCAAGGCCGGCGATCGCGGCTATCAGACGCTGATCAACGAGGCGCTGAAACAGGCGATCCACGCCGAGACCATCGAAGGCGTCGTGCGCAAGACCATCCGCGAGGAATTGCGGCGCGCTTGAGGGCGGAGTACAGACACCTGCCGCAGACTCCAAGGCCACCCGCGCAGTTCAAATTGCGCCGCTGTGCGGCTTCCCTTGAGCGGTGCCCGCGCAAAGGAATTTCACCTGGGTGCTCCCGGTCATCGACGTCGACTCCACCAGGAATTCGGCCGATATCGCAAACGCCAGCGATTGCCCGTCCATTGTGGGAGACCGCAGGGCTTGCCAGACGCGTGCCAGAGGCATTCCCCGGTTGGCATAGATGAACACGGCGGCACTGGCGCTTCGGCGAAAGGTCTGTTCGTCGGCCTCGGACCCGAAGACCAATTGCTGCCGCGCCTCGAACCAGACCGCCTCGACCACTTTCGATGGGCACGCAGCGGTTCCCAGCGACTGGAGGAGGTCATCGGCGTCGAGACAAGCCCACAGCTCCGGCGCCATCAATGACGCCAGCATGATGAACAACTGCGCCGCGACCTCCGGCGCTCGACCTTCTTCGGCGCACACAAATCCGTCCACCCCGCGCAGGCTGGCCCACACGCCCGGAAAGGTGGTCACACCGACTACCAGACCGGTCGCGCCACGTCCTCTCGCGTGCAGGGCATCGAGCATCGCCTGGGTGCTGTCCATGGCGCGCGGGTCGTCGCCGAGCAGCACGATGGCATCCGCGAAATCGTCTTCGCATCGGCCCATGGCGACCGCCAACGCCTTCGCGGGGTCGGCGCCCGCAAAGCGCTCGCACCGAACGCGCACGCCCCGCATCGACGCGGCAAGCAGCGCCAGTTGCTCAGCTGCGCCTCTCGTGCAGGCCAAGTTGACCAGCAGGCACGACATCGAAGCGATGTCCGGGGTCGGGTCGAGCGAAGCGGGCTGAGTCGGATATTCGAGTCGGCTTTCGACCCACAGGACCTCGATGCCGCTCTCTGCGGCGATCTCGTTGTCGTTCGTGTCAAGCAGTTGAATGCACCTTCTTGCCATACCGCTTCACTCCTTCTCTTCAGTTCTCGATCGCTGAGGAATCGCCGGTCACTGGCTCACGTCGTGAGCCAGTGCGGCGTTGACAATGGCCCGTGATCCATCGCAGGCTGCGCGCATGAAAGAGATCGACGAGAAGAGGTCGTGCCCCCGATTGCGGGCGTTCTTCGAGCGGCGTCCAACGATGCTGCCGCTGATGCCCGTCGAATGCCCACCAGGATGGGACGCCGTGGTGGCACAGGCGCTTGAGGAACTCGCCGCGCTGGCCGGCGCGATGGGGGTGCCAATCGCGCCCAGCGCGCGTTGCGGCGTGGGCGATGCCAGCACCGATGGCGAGGGCCGCCGCGGCGAAGCGAACAAAACCCGGTATACCCGGTGCCACCAGGCAAATTCCAGGCTCGCCTTCAGCAGTTTGTCGAATCCGAATGACACGAAGCGGCGTCAGGTTCCGCCTTCCTTGCGCAGCGACGGGAACAGGATCACGTCGCGGATGCTCTGGCTGTCGGTCAGCAGCATCATCAGGCGATCCAGGCCAATGCCGCAGCCGCCGGTGGGCGGCATGCCGTATTCGAGCGCGCGGATGAAGTCGGCGTCGTAGTACATCGCTTCCTCGTCGCCGGCTTCCTTGTTCGCCGCCTGGGCGAGGAAGCGCGCGGCCTGGTCTTCGGCGTCGTTCAGCTCCGAGAAGCCGTTGGCGAACTCGCGCCCGGTGATGAAGAGCTCGAAGCGCTCGGTGACCGAAGGGTCGGTATCCGACGCGCGCGCCAGCGGCGAGACCTCGACCGGGTAGTCGATGATGAAGGTCGGCTGCCAGAGCTGCTCTTCGACCACCGCCTCGAAGAGGCCGAACTGCAACTCGGGCAACCGCCAGTGCAAGGGCGCCTCGTGGCCGAGCGTCTTCAGGCGCGTGCGCAGCACTTCGGCGTCATTCGCCTCGACGTGGTTCAGCCCGGCGTGCGCGACGAGTGAATCGCGCACCGTGAGGCGAACAAAAGGTGGGTCGAGGTCGACCGGTCGCCCGGCGTAGGTCAGGCTCGCCGAACCCGTGGCCTGGCGCGCGGCGTGGCGCAGCACGGCCTCGGTGTAGTCCATCAGGTCGTGGTGGTTCCAGTACGCGGCGTAGAACTCCATCATCGTGAACTCGGGGTTGTGCCGCACCGAGATGCCCTCGTTGCGAAAACTCCGGTTGATCTCGAACACGCGCTCGAAGCCGCCGACGATCAGGCGCTTCAAGTACAGCTCGGGCGCGATGCGCAGGAACATCTGCTGATCGAGCGCGTTGTGGTGGGTCACGAAGGGCTTGGCGTTGGCGCCGCCCGGTATCGGGTGCAGCATCGGCGTTTCCACCTCGATGAAGTGGTGCTCGACCATGAACTGGCGGATCGAACTCACGGCCTTGCTGCGCGCCACGAAGCGCGCGCGCGCGCCTTCGTCGGTGATCAGGTCGACATAGCGCTGGCGGTACTTCTGCTCCTGGTCGGTCATGCCGTGGAACTTGTCGGGCAGCGGGCGCAGGCTCTTGGTCAGCAGCCGCAGCACGCTCGCGCGCACCGAGAGCTCGCCGGTGCGCGTCTTGAAGAGCGTGCCTTCGCAGCCGATGATGTCACCCAGGTCCCAGTGCTTGAACGCGGCATAGAGCTCTACCCCGAGCGCGTCCTGGGTCAGGAAGAGCTGGATGCGGCTGCCCGCGGGGCCCATCGACCCGTCCTGCAAGGTGCAGAACGCGGCCTTGCCCATCACCCGCTTGAGCATCATCCGCCCGCCGACGCTGACCTTCACGTCCAGCGCGGCGAGTTCGTCGCCCGAGAGCGGGTCGTACTGGCGCAGCAATTCGTCGGCGTGGTGCGTGGGCTTGAAGTCGTTCGGGAAGGCGACGCCCTGGCGGCGTATCGCGGCCAGCTTCTCGCGGCGCTCGGCGATTAACGGAGTGTCGTCGGCAATGGAGACAAAGGATTGGCCTGCTTCATTCATGCGAATCTTTCGGAGAGATGCTGATTTTAGGGGTGGGTGCAGCTCCAGATCGGTCAATGCGGCCGGCGTGTCAACGGTTCTCGTGGCGCGGACCCTGCGCGACAATAGGCTCTCCTCGAACCGCCTCCGCGGCTGCCCGATCGCTTCCATGCGCAATGCCGACCGTTGGACCGAAAGCAAGTACGTCCGGTGCAACGGACAACTGTTGGCCTCGCGCGACCGTTCGGAGGTCGGCATCGGCTCGCGACTCGTCACCGACCGCGTCGCCGCGCTCTATGCGCAGCACTTGCCGCGGTACGCGCGGGGCCGCTTGGTCGACCTGGGCTGCGGCAAGGCGCCGCTGTATGGGATCTACCGCACGCTAGTCGACAGTGTCGTCTGCATCGATTGGCCCAAGTCGGTGCACGCAAGCCCCTACGTCGACGTTGCGGTCGACCTCGGGCAGCCGATCCCGTTTGCCGACGCGGCCTTCGACACCGTGATCTTGTCCGATGTGCTCGAGCATCTACCCGCGCCCGAGCGGCTGTGGCACGAGATGGCGCGCATCCTCGCGCCGGGCGGTCACGTGCTGTTGAACGTGCCGTTCCTCTATGGCATCCACGAGGCGCCGCACGACTACGGCCGATACACCGGGTTCGCGCTGCAGCGTTTCGCCGCACTCGTCGGGCTGGATGTGGTGCTGCTTGCCACGGTGGGCGGAATCCTGCACGTGCTGGCTGACTTGTTGGCCAAACCCCTGGCCTACGTGCCGCTGCTCGGCACGCCGCTGGCGGTTGGCGTGCAAGGCGCTGTTTCCCTCCTCGACCGAACGGCCTGGGGCAGGCGAGTTGCCGAAGAGACCGGCAGGCGCTTTCCGCTCGGCTACTTCATGATCGTCCGACGGCCGGACGTGGCGACCCAATGAGGCCGAGCGCACGTCGTCTGGCAACCTATCTCGCGGCGCGGGCCGCGCCTGCGCTGGCGAGCATGGGCCTGACCTTTCTCTGCATCCACGCGCTGCGTGCCGAGGAGTACGCACGTTACAGCCTGACGCTCCTGAGCGTCGGTGTCGCTGCGGGGCTGGTCGGCGGCGTCGCCAGTCAGGCGATGCTGCGCTACGCACGCGAACTGTCGGAGCCCGCCCTGCGACGCGGCCTGATCGGCTTTCCGCTGTTTGCGTCGGCGATGGCCTGCCCGTTGGTGCTGGCCTGGCTGGCGTGGGACGGAGGCGTATCGGTGGCGGCAGCGATCGCTACCGCGACGATCCCGGCGTTGGCCGTGATGGACACCCGGCGCAGCCTGTTCATCGCGCGCGGCCGTGCCGGAGCGGTATTCGCGCTCGACGCCTGTCGTGCCGCCACGGCGCTGCTGCTGGCCTTCGCGCTGTTGCATGGCTGGGGCGCCTACGCGGCGGCACCGCTGCTCGCGCAGTGCCTGGCGATCGCGGTTTGCCTGCTGCTGGTGCCCGCCCGAGGTGATGACGCTCCGACCCATGGGATCCGTAACGTCGACGCGCGCTATGTCGGCTACGGGCTCGGCATTGCGGGCTGGATGGCGACGATCGTGGGCATGTCGGTCATCGAGCGCGCGCTGGTCAGCAAGCGATGGGGACTTGCCGAGGCCGGCCAATATGCGGCGCAGGCGGACGTCGTCAACGCCGTCTTTGCCGCCGTCGCCGGTGCGCTCGCGTCGGCGATGATGCCGGCCTACTTGGCGCAGGCGAAAGATCCCGATGCGGTGGCGCTGCGCCAGCTGCGCCGCGTCGCTCTGTGGTCGGTGCTGGCCCTAGCTGGGGGGTGCCTGATGGTCGGCGCATTGCTGAGCGCGTGGGGAACCGGCCGCATCGCGTTGGCGCTGACCGCCGACGCACATACCGCGATTGCGCTGGTCGCAGCCGCGACCGCGTGGACCGCGGCCGGCTTCGTGCAGAAGCCGCTCGAGCTGCGCGGACGAACGCAATACATCGTCGGCGCCGTGCTGCTGGCGCTGCTGCTGTTCGTGCCACTTGCCCTGTTGTTCAGCGACCGCCTGGGCCCGGTCGGTGTCGCGCTGGCGAAGCTGCTCGCCGGGCTGTTCTACGTCGGCGTGGTGCTCGTGCTCGGGCGGCGAGCGCGGTGAGCTACGCCGTCGTCATCGTGAACTGGAACGGCGCAGCTGACACGCTCGAATGCCTGGCTTCAGTGTTTGCCGGGTCGGTCAACGCGGTGGCGATCATCGTCGACAACGGTTCCACCGACGGGTCCGTGGCCCACATCGACGCCGCGTTGGCGGTGCAGGGTGTCTCGCTTTCGCGCGGCACACCCGCGTCGTTGCCGCGCATCGGAAACGAGACGCGTGCAGTGCTGATCGAGGCAGGCGAGAACCTCGGCTTCGCCGCTGGCTGCAACCTCGGCTTGCGCGCCGCTGTGGCGGCAGACTTCGCGGTGACCGTATTCCTCAACAACGACACCGTCGTGGAGGCCGACGCGCTCGAGCGCATCGTGCAGCGCCTCGCTTCGACGCCGCGCTGCTTCGTCTGCCTGCCGATGCTGACCGTACACGGCAGCGACCGTATCTGGAACAGCGGCGGCGAGATCTACCGGATCGGCTTGCGGCGCTACCACCTTGCGGGCCGGCTACGAGCCGACGGTGCGCGCCGGGGCGAGATCCGTTGCAGCTTCTTCACCGGCTGCTGCTTTGCGATCCGCACCGCCGACTTCCTCGCCCGTGGCGGCTTCTCGGAGCGCTTCTTCTTTGGCGAGGAGGACTTTGAACTTGCACTATGGATGAAAGCACGCGGAGAGTCGGCGATTTGCCTTACCTCCGCGGTGGTGCAGCACAAGGTCAGTGCATCGTTCAGTGCTGCCGCCGGGCCGCGCCAGAATGCGAAGGTGACGATCTACTACCTGAATCGCTTCATCCACATGCGCCTGCGCCTGGGCGGGTTGCGCTGGGCGCTGTGGCTCGCCGTTGTGCTTCCATACACTGCGGCGCTGTTGTGGCGCAGTGGCACCGTCGGCACCGCCGCGCTGCCGAGCTACTTCGCCAAGCTAGTGCGACGGGCGCGGGCGATGGACGGCGTCAGCCGCGCGGATTTCGAGGCTGTGATGGCGGGCCAGTGGTGAGCTCCGCGACTGCCCTCGCCGACAACAGCATGCCAGCGCTGGCGCATGGTTTTGACTGCCGCATCTGCGGCGGTGTCGGCCCATTCCACAACTACCGTGTGCGCGAGATGATGTTCGCGCTCGGCGAGACCTTCGATTACGCGCTGTGCCCAGACTGCGGTTGCCTGCAGATCGTGACGATCCCGGACCACCTGTCACGTTACTACGGGGGGGGCTATTACTCCTTCGGTTCCAGGCCGGTACGCCACAGTGTCGGTGCCGCGCTCGTGCGTGCGCGCAACCGTGCGCTCAGCGGGCGGGTCGACCCGCTGGGCTGGCTGGTCGGCCGCTTCAAGCCATACCGCGCGCTGGCCTCGCTGCACTCGCTGCGGCTGGCGCCGGATGCGCGCATCGTTGACGTTGGCTGCGGCAGCGGTGAACTGCTGATTGCGCTGCAGTCGGCTGGCTTTCGCGCGCTGCTCGGTGTAGACCCGTTCGTCGCGCACGACCTTGACCTCGGTGGTGGTTTGCTGGTACGACAGGTCGAACTGCGTGCGGTGCCGGGCCCATTCGACCTCGTGATGTTTCACCATTCGCTTGAGCACATCGTCGATCCGCAAGCCGCGCTGCAGGCTGCACACGACGTGCTGGCGCCAGATGGGCATTGCCTCGTTCGCATCCCGACCGTCAGCTCCTGGGCCTGGCGCCACTATGGCGTCGACTGGTGCGGCCTCGACGCGCCTCGCCACCTGGTGTTGCACTCGACGCAGAGCATCCGCCTGCTCGCCGAGCGCTGCGGTTTCACGGTGCGCGACATCGTCTATGACGCCGACGCGTTCCAGTTCTGGGGCAGCGAACAGTACAAGCGCAATATTGCACTGATGCGACCCTGCTGCAACGATATCGTGCCGGCGCCGGGCGCCTTTACTTCGGCGCAGCTGCGCGATTTCGCGCGCCGCGCAGAGCGGTTGAACCGCGAATGCGAAGGCGACCAGATCGCGGTCTATCTGCAGCGCGGCGGATGAAGGTCGTCATCCTGGCACCGGCCAGCGTCATTCACACACAGCGCTGGGTCGAGGCGCTCCACAGCTGCGGTCTGCGACTGACGTTGGCAACGCAGCACCCGACAGTGTCTTGGCGCCCGCCGGAAGGCGTGCGCTTGGTGCAGTTGCCATACGCGGGGACGCCAGGCTACATCCGCAATGTGCCTGCGCTGCGTCGTTTGCTGCGCGACGAGCGGCCCGACCTTCTGCACGCACATTACGCCAGCGGCTACGGCAGCACTGCGGCGCTCGTGGGGTTTCACCCGTGGCTGTTGTCAGTGTGGGGTAGTGACGTCTACGACTTCCCTTACGAGAGCCGGCTCAAGGGCTGGTGGCTGAGGCGCAACCTGCGTCGCGCCGATGCGGTGGCTTCGACGAGCGAGGCGATGGCGAGCCAGGTGCGCCGTCTGGTCCCGGGCCTCGGTACCGTCGCGGTGACGCCCTTCGGTATCGACACAACACGTTTCACACGGCAGGCGCGGCTGCACGCGGGGCTGGTCATCGGCACCGTGAAGAAACTGGCGCCGAAGTATGGAATCGACACGCTGATACGCGCTTTCGCGATGCTGCTCGCCGGTCTTGACGATGGCGCGGCGATCACGTTGTGCATCGTGGGCGAAGGCCCGCAGCGCGCCGAACTGGAAGCGCTGGCACGCCAACTGGGTGTTGCCGGGCGGGTCGAGTTCGCCGGTGCGGTCGCGCATGCTGACGTGCCGGCGCAGCTCCACAACTTCGACATCTTTGCTGCCGCAAGCCGGCTCGACAGCGAGAGCTTCGGCGTCGCCGTCATCGAGGCGTCGGCCTGCGCGCTGCCGGTCGTCGTGACGCGGGTCGGCGGCCTGCCCGAGGTCGTGCGCGAGGGCGAGACCGGACTGGTTGTCGAACGCGACGATCCTGCCGCGCTGGCGGCTGCGCTCAAGCGCTTGGTCGCCGATGCGGCGATGCGTGAGCGCCTTGGTCGCAACGGACGCGAGCGCGTTCAGGCCGAGTACGAATGGGACGCCTGCGTGAAACGGATGGTTGCGCTCTACCGTGACCTCATCGGGCCTTGTCAGGGAAGCGGGGCAGGACGATGACCCTCGTCAGCGTGATCGTTCCCTGCCGCAACGAGCGCCGCTACATCGAAGCCTTCTGCGCCGGCGTGCTGCGCCAGCAGTTGGGGCCGGAGTGGCGGCTACAGCTCGTCGTCGCCGACGGCCAGAGCGACGACGGTACGCGCGAGGCGCTGCAACGCTTGTCTGCCGCCGAGCCGCGCATCGCGTGGATCGACAACCCTGGGCGCATCGTCTCCGCCGGGCTCAACACGGCTTTGAAGTTAGCCGAGGGCGATGCCATCGTGCGCATGGACGTGCACACCGAGTACGCGCCCGACTACGTCGCGCAGTGCCTCGCCGTGCTCGCCGAGACTGGCGCCGACAACGTCGGCGGGCCGTGGCGCGCTGTTCCCGATGCCGATGCTGGCGCCATGCAGCACGCGATCGCAGCGGCGTTCCAGTCGCGCTGGGTCGCGGGCGGGGCGCGCTCGCGCCAGCTCGATTGCGACGGCTGGGTCGACACCGTCTACCTCGGCTGCTGGCCGCGAGCGAGTTTCGAGCGCTTCGGCGGCTTCGACGAAGCGCTGGTGCGCAACCAGGATGACGAGCACAACCTGCGCATCGCGAAGGGGGGCGGGCGCGTCTGGCAGTCGCCCCGCATCCGCAGCGTCTATCGGCCGCGCGCCGGCCTGGCGCAGGTGTTCCGGCAGTATCTGCAGTACGGCTACTGGAAGCCGTTCGTCGTGACCAAGCACGGCCAGGCCGCGGCGCTGCGGCATCTTGCACCGGGTGTGTTCATCGCCTTGCTCGCGGCGGCGGCGGTCATCGCTCCGTGGCTGGCCGCGTGGCCGCTCGCGCTGCTGGTGGGCTTGTACGCGCTGGGCGTGCTGGCGATGACGCTCGCGGTCGCGGTATCGCTAAGGCCGCCGCTGCCGGTGCTGCTGCGCGTTCCGGCCGTGATTGCGGTGTATCACTTCGGCTACGGCATCGGCTCGCTCTTCGGCTGGTGGGACGCGCTGCGCGGCCGCCCGGGCCGTGAGCGCTTTGCCAGGCTCACGCGCTGAAACCGGGGCCATGGGCAAGCACGACGATTCTGCCGAGGCGCAGGCCGTTCACGAGCGCTACGCGAGGCGTACGCCGAACGACGCGCGCTACAGCCTTCTCGATCCGGCGGCGCTGCTCGCAGCGCAGGAGCGCCAGCGCGCGATGCTGCGCCTGTTCGCGCGCGTGGGCTGCACCGACCTGGCAGCGCTGCGCCTGCTCGAAGTCGGCTGCGGGGGCGGCGGCAACTTGCTCGAGCTGCTGCGCATGGGCTTTGTGCCCGAGCACCTATGCGGCATCGAACTGCTGCCAGAGCGCTTCGCGCAGGCGCGCCGCGTGCTGCCAAGCGCGCTGGCGCTGATCGAAGGCGATGCGCTGCAGGCCGAGGTGCCACCGCAATCGCAGGACATCGTGCTCGCGGCGACCGTGTTCTCGTCGCTGCTTGACGACGCGTTTCAGCAGCGCTTGGCCGATGCGATGTGGCGCTGGGTCAAGCCCGGCGGCGCCGTGCTGTGGTACGACTTCACTTTCGACAACCCGCGCAACGCCGACGTGCGCGGCGTGCCGCTGGCGCGTGTGCGCTCGCTGTTTCCGCACGGGCAGGTGCAGGCGCGGCGCATCACGCTTGCGCCGCCGATCGCGCGGGCAGTCTGCGGCGCGCATCCGGCGCTGTACGGCGTCTTCAATGCGCTGCCGATGCTTCGAACGCACGTGCTGGCGTGGATTGTCAAGGGCGCTGGGGCTGAGCGATCGTCGTTGAGATAGAATCTGTGCATCGATGCATCACTGCATCAGGCAAGGACCAGGAGTTCTTGATGCGCACTACTCTCGACATCGACGACGATCTGCTTGCGGCGGCCAAGGAGATTGCACGCCACGAGCAGACCACTGCAGGCGAGGTCGTCTCGCGCCTGCTGCGGCGCTCTCTTACCGGCTCCGGCGTCCAAGCGCCGCCGAGATCGGCGCGTACCAAACGCGCCGTCGCGGGATTCGTGCCGTTTCCCGCGCTGCCGGGCGTCCTGGTGACCAACGAGCAGGTGGATCGCCTGCGCGAAGCCGAAGGGCTCTGACGGTGCGGGCACTTCTCGACGTCAACGTGCTGGTGGCGCTGCTCGACGCTTCCCACCTGCATCACCGCGCGGCGACCGACTGGCTCGCCGCGCATATTCGCCTGGGCTGGGCGTCGTGTCCCTTGACCCAGAACGGCTGCCTGCGCATCCTCTCGCTGCCGTCCTATCCCAACCCACAACCCACGGCCAGCGTTGCGCGGCGGCTGGGTCAGGCGGCTGGCGACGCCAGCCACGCGTTTTGGCCCGACGCTTTCAGCCTGCTCGGCGAGGAGCGATTGCTCTGGGACCGCGTCCTGACCTCGCGGCAGATCACCGACGCCTACCTGCTTGCGTTGGCAACCGCCAATGGCGGCCGCCTGGTGACCTTCGACTGCGGTATCGCCGTCGACGCGGTGTGCGGCGCGACCACGAAGAACCTGGTGACCCTGGCCGGAGCCTAAGATACAAACTTGACTCCATTTTCCGAACAGCATGAAGAAGGTGACTGCGACCGAAGCCAACTGCCGGCTCCCTGCCGTGCCGCGTGACGTGGCTCAGGGCGAGCGGGTGATGGTCACTTCGCATGGGACGCCGGGCGCCACCATGGCGCCGGTGCACCCGCGCGTCGCCACAGTGCGCGGGGGCGCCAGGCGCCGCCTGCTCGATCGTCTGGCGATGGTGCAAGCTGTCGGGGCGCGTGACTGGGCGCGCGATGCGCTGCACGACTGACTGCGGCGATGACGTTGGTCGGAAAGCCTGTGGCCAGCCGTCCGCCCAGGCGCGTGAGGCGGTGCTGCGATGAAGCGACGTGCCGTTTGCGTAACCCGCCCACGCCCTGCTCCGCGCCTTGACGGGTCCGAGACCGCGCTGAGCGGCACGCGGCCACTCACACCATCGCTCACGCGCAAAGCATGACCTTGCCCTTCCTCCCCTTCGCGCTGCCGGATATCGGCGAAGAAGAAATCGCCGAGGTTGTCGACACGCTGCGCTCGGGCTGGGTCACGACCGGGCCGAAGGCGAAGCGCTTCGAGCAGGACTTCGTCGCCTTCCTCGGCGATCCGACGCTCGAAGCGATCGCCGTCAACTCCGCCACCGCCGGCCTGCACCTGGCGCTCGAAGCGCTGGGCATAGGCCCGGGCGACGAGGTCATCACGACCACGCACACCTTCACCGCGACGGCTGAGGTCGTGCGTTATCTCGGCGCGGACGTGATGCTCGTCGACATCGACCCGGCCACGCTCAACATAGCCCCGTGGGCGGTGGAGGCTGCGATCACGCCGCGCACCAAGGCCATCGTGCCGGTGCACTACGCGGGGCTGGCGGCAGACATGCCGGCCATCCTCGACATCGCGCACCGGCATGGTTTGAAGGTCGTCGAAGATGCTGCGCACGCGCTGCCGACGACCTGCGGCGGTGCGCTCGTCGGCACGCTGGCCTCTAGCGCCACCGTGTTCAGCTTCTACGCCAACAAGACCATCACGACGGGCGAGGGCGGCATGCTCGTCACGCGCGATGCGGCGCTCGCGAAGCGCGCGAAGGTGATGCGCCTGCACGGCATGAGCCGCGACGCCTTCGACCGCTTCACCGCCACCGTGCCGAGTTGGGCCTACGAGATCGTCGCCCCGGGCTACAAGTACAACCTGACCGACATCGCTGCCGCGCTCGGCTTGCAGCAACTCAAGCGCCTGCCGGCGTTCCAGCGCAGGCGCGAGCAGATTGCCGCCGTCTACAACGCTGCTTTCGCCGACCTGCCGCTCATCACGCCGCCGCTGCCGGCACCGGGCGACCAGCACTCATGGCATCTCTATGTCGTGCGCCTGGCCGACGCTGCGCCGCTCGCGCGCGACCGCTTCATCGAGGCGATGTTCGCTGCCGGCATCGGCTGCAGCGTGCACTACATCCCGCTCCATCTGCACCCCTACTGGCGCGACCGCTACGGCCTCACGCCGGCGCAGTTCCCGCACAGCCAGCATGCCTACGAGCGCATGCTCACGCTGCCGCTCTACACGCGGATGAGCGATGGCGATGTGGAGCGCGTGTGCACCACCGTGCGCGCCCTGCTGCGCAGTGGATGAGTCATGGCCAAGCGCGTGTTTGACGTCGTCCTGGCGAGCTTGGGCATCGTGCTGCTGTCACCGCTGCTGCTGCTGATCGCTCTGGCGATCAAGCTCGATTCGCACGGCGCAGTGTTCTACCGCCAGCAACGCGTCGGCCTGCACGGCGCGCCGTTTCATATCCACAAGTTCCGCACGATGACGAACGACCCGCACGCCGGCGGGCTGCAGATCACCGTCGGTGCAGACGCGCGCATCACGCGCGTCGGCGCCGTGCTGCGCAGGCACAAGCTCGACGAGCTGCCGCAACTGCTCGACGTGTTGGCTGGCACGATGAGCCTCGTCGGCCCGCGGCCCGAGGTGCCGCGCTACGTGGCCCTGTACCCGCCGGAGTTACGCGCCAAGGTGCTCTCGGTGCGGCCGGGCATCACCGATGCCGCGTCGCTCGCGTTTCGCGACGAGAGCACCCTGCTTGCGCGCGCCGCCGACCCCGAGCGCGAGTACGTGCAGGTCGTGATGCCGCAAAAGCTCGCGCTCGCGGCGAGCTACGCCGATTCCGCCTCGCTGGGCCTGGACCTGAAGATCCTCTGGCGCACGCTGCGCGTACTGCTCGGCGCGCAGTGACGGAAGACTCGCGATGATCTGGCAACGCCTCGACAGCGTCCTCACACTGCTGCGCCCGCGGCGGCAGGTGCTGTCGCTCGCGATCGATGGCGTCGTCATCGCCGCGTGCTGGAACATCACCTACCTGTTCCGGCTCGGCTTCGAGCGCTGGATCAGCGCGCGCCCTAGCTACGACCCGTGGGTGATGCTGGGCATCGTCGCGATTTACCTGGCCGTGTTCGTCGCGGCCGGCGTGCCGCGCGGGATGTGGCGCTTCTCGGGCTTCGGCGAGATCAAGCGGTTGACGGTGGCGTGCTTCGCGGCTGGGCTGATCGCCGCGGTGGCGGTGTTGATGGCGCAACTCAACGGCGTGCCGCGCGCAGTGCTCGCGCTGCACCCGATGATCGCGCTGATGGGCCTGTGCACGGTGCGCATCGGCTACCGCATGCTGTATGAGCACATGCGCGGGCAGATCGCCGGCAGCGCGCTCGAACAGCGGCGCGCGCTGGTGCTCGGCGCGGGCGACGCGGCGCGGCTGCTGCTCGCAGGCATCCAGCATGAAGGCTGGGTCGTCGTCGGCCTGCTCGACGACGACCCGCTGAAGGCGCGCTCGCGCATTGCCGGCGTGCCCATCCTCGGCCCGCTGGTGTCGATGAAGGAGCACGTGCAGACGCAGGGCATCACCCACCTCGTGCTCGCGATGCCCGGCGCCAGCGCCGCGCAGCGCCGGCGCGCGATCGATCTCGCGGCCGAGACCGGGCTGCCGGTGCTGACGGTGCCTTCGGCCGAGGAACTGCTCGAAGGCGGGCAGGTCAGCCGCGTGCGCGACATCGAGCCCGAAGACCTGCTCGGGCGCGAGGCCGTTCAGCTCGACGAGGCCGGCATCGCCGAGCTGATCTCGGGCAAGACCGTGCTCGTCACCGGTGCCGGCGGCTCGATCGGCTCCGAGCTGTGCCGCCAGGTGGC
>CAIKUF010000042.1 GCA_903830565.1 uncultured bacterium
CGTCATCAAGGACGGCTGGCATGGCGACACCAGCCGCATGTTCGTCGTCGGCGAAGGATCGATCGCCGCCAAGCGGCTGTGCCAGCTCACCTACGAGGCGATGTGGCACGGCATCAAGATGGTCCGCCCGGGCGCGCACCTAGGCGATATCGGGCACGCGATCCAGACCTTCGCCGAGAACGCCGGCTGCTCGGTCGTGCGCGAGTTCTGCGGCCACGGCGTCGGCGCCAAGTTCCACGAGGAGCCGCAGGTGCTGCACTACGGCCGTCCGGGTACGCTGGAGCAACTAACGCCCGGCATGATCTTCACGATCGAGCCCATGATCAACGCCGGCCGGCGCGAGATTCGCGAGACCGGCGACGGCTGGACCATCGTCACCAAAGACCGCTCGCTGTCGGCACAGTGGGAGCACACGGTGCTCGTCAGCGAGACCGGCTACGAGGTGCTGACGGTGTCGGCTGGAACTCCGGCGTCGCCGGCCTTCATCAAGCGCGACGCGGTACCGGCTTGAACGCGATGGGCGAGGCGCTGCAGACGGCGCCTGCGCCGCCACTGGCGAGCCTGCGAACGCGCTTTCGCGACGGCAAGTCAGCGCTGCTCGAACACTTCCGCGACGCGCGCCCGACGGCGCCAACCGCGATGCGGCTGATCCGCCGCCTGGCGCGGCTCGCGGACGCGACGCTCGCCCTGTTGTGGGAGCACGCGCAGATGCCGCACGGCGCGACCCTGCTCGCCGTCGGCGGCTATGGGCGCGGCGAGCTGTTTCCCTACTCCGACATCGACGTGCTGGTGCTGCTGGCACCGACCCACACGCAGGGCGCGTGGAGTGCGCCGGCCACCGCGGGCGACATGAAGGCCGCGATCGAGCGTTTCATCACCTCGTGCTGGGACATTGGCCTGGAGATCGGCTCCAGCGTGCGCACCGTCGACGACTGCATCGCCGAAGGCGAGCGCGACGTGACGGTGCGCACCGCGCTGCTCGAATCGCGCTTCCTGTGCGGCTCGCGGCGCGTCTTCGCCGCCTTTCGCGTCGCCATTCTGGCCTCGATGGACGCAAAGGCGTTTCTGGTCGCGAAGACGCTGGAAATGCGCCAGCGCCACCAGAAGTTCGAGGACACGCCCTACGCGCTCGAACCCAACTGCAAGGAGAGCCCGGGCGGCCTGCGTGACCTGCAGACGGTGTTGTGGGTGGCACGCGCCGCGGGCCTGGGCAAGATCTGGAGCGAGCTCGCCGCGAACGGTCTGATCACGCCGTTCGAAGTCAAGCAGTTGCATCGCAACGAGGGCCTGCTCAAGCTGATCCGGGCCCGGTTGCACCTGATCGCGGGCCGGCGCGAAGACCGGCTGGTGTTCGATCTGCAGACCGCCGTCGCCGAGAGCTTCGGCTACGGCGCAACGGCGACCGCGCGCGCGTCCGAGGTGCTGATGCGCCGCTACTACTGGGCGGCCAAGGCGGTGATGCAGTTGCAGCAGATCCTGATGCTGGGCATCGAGGAGCGCGTCAACGCGTCGCAGGACGCGCCGATGCAGCCGATCAACGAGCGCTTTCTCGAGCGCGGCGGGATGATCGAGGTCGCGAGCGACGACCTCTACGAACGCCACCCGAGCGCGGTCCTCGAGACCTTCCTCGTCTACGAACAGACACCGAGCGTGCAAGGCCTGTCGGCGCGCACGCTGCGCGCGCTCTACAACGCGCGCACGGTGATGAACGCGGCGTTCCGCAAGGATCCGGTCAACCGCGATCTCTTCATGCAGATCCTGCAGCAGCCCGAGGGGCAGACGCACGCCTTCCGGCTGATGAACCAGACCAGCGTGCTCGGGCGCTACCTGTGGGTGTTCCGGCGCATCGTCGGCCAGATGCAGCACGACCTGTTCCACGTCTACACGGTCGACCAGCACATCCTGATGGTGCTGCGCAACCTGCGCCGCTTCTTCATCCCCGAGCACGCGCACGAATACAGGTTCTGCTCGCAGCTCGCGTCGCAGTTCGACAAGCCGTGGATCCTGTTCGTCGCGGCGCTCTTTCACGACGTCGCCAAGGGCCGCGGCGGCGACCACTCGCTGCTCGGCGCCGCCGAGGCGCGGCGCTTTTGCCGCGACCACGGCATCGCCCGCGACGACGCGGCGCTGATCGAGTTCCTGGTCAGGAACCACCTGTCGATGAGCCACATCGCGCAGAAGGAAGACCTGAGCGACCCGGAGGTGATCCAGGCTTTCGCGAAGAGCGTCGGCAACGAGCAGCGCCTGACCGCGCTCTACCTGTTCACGGTAGCCGACATCCGCGGCACCAGCCCCAAGGTCTGGAACGCGTGGAAGGGCAAGCTGCTCGAGGATCTGTACCGCCTCAGCCTGCGCGCGCTCGGCGGCGCGCACCCGAACATGGACGCCGAGATCGAGGCCCGCAAACTCGAGGCGCGCCACCTGCTCAACCTCGCCTCGCTGCCCGAAGGCGTCGAGAGCGCGCTCTGGCAAACGCTGGAAGTCAGCTACTTCGCGCGCCACGACGCGCCCGACATCGCCTGGCACGCACGGATGCTGAACCGCTACGTGAACATCAAGCGAGGCCTCGTCAGGGCCCGCCCGTCGTCGGCCGGCGAAGGCCTGCAGGTGCTGGTCTACGCGCCCGACCAGGCCGACCTGTTCGCCCGCATCTGCGGCTACTTCGACGGCGCGCAGTTCAACATCCTGGACGCCAAGATCCACACCTCGCGCAGCGGCTATGCGCTCGACACCTTCCAGGTCCTCAGCCCGCACAGCGACATGCACGACCGCGACCTGATCGCCCTCGTCGAGACGCAGCTCTGCAGCGCGCTCGCCGCCGTCGGCCCTTTGCCCGAGCCGCGCCGCGGCCGCGTCTCGCGGCGCGTGAAGAGCTTTCCGATCACGCCGCGCGTCACCCTGCGGCCCGACGAGCGCGCGCAGCGCTGGCTGCTCGGCGTCTCGGCGAGCGATCGCACCGGGCTGCTGTACGCCGTCGCGCGCGTGCTCGCGCGGCACGGCGTCAACTTGCAACTGGCCAAGATCACGACGCTTGGCGAGCGCGTCGAAGACACCTTTCTCGTCGACGGCCCGTCGCTGCAGCAAAGCAAGTCGCAGATCAAGATCGAGACCGAACTGCTCGAAGCCATTGCGCCATGAAGCACAACCCTGCCCTGAACGAGTCGCAACGCATCGAAGTGCGCCGAGTGTCGCTGCTGCGCCCGCTGGCGTGGCTGGCGCTGGGCTGGCGCGACCTCGTGCGCTGCCCCGGCCCGGCGCTGCTGCACGGCGCCGCGCTCGCGCTCTTCGGCGCCGTGCTGCTGGTTCTCGCGAAGGATGAATTCTGGTGGCTGGCGGGGGCCTTCTCGGGCTTCCTGCTTGTCGCGCCGGTGCTCGCGACGGGCCTGTATGCGATCAGTCGTGCGTTCGCGCGCGGGGAGACGGCGGGCCTGGGCACGGCAGCGGCCGTCTGGCATCCGCGTGACGGCCGGTTGGTCAGGTTCGGGCTGCTGCTCGCGCTCGCCGGAACGGGTTGGGTGCTGACCTCGGCGGCACTGATCACGACCTTTGCCGCCGAGCCGGTCAGCAACCCGGGCGACTTCCTGCGCGTCGTCGTCCTGCGCGAGCACTCGCTGCTGTTCGAGGCCTGGCTCGCGCTCGGCGGCGTACTTGCCGCGCCGATCTTCGCTTCGAGCGTAATCGCCATCCCGCTTCTGCTGGACCGTCGCATCGGCGTGCTCGCCGCGGTCTTGACGAGCTGGCGCGCGGTGCTCGCCAACCCGTTGCCGCTGGCGCTGTGGGCGGCGCTGATCATGCTGTTGACGCTGGCGGGAATGCTTACCGCCCTGCTGGGCCTCGTGATCGTGGTACCGCTGCTCGCGCACGCGAGCTGGCACGCCTACGGCGAACTCGCCGACGTCGCGGCGCTGCCCGCGCAGCCTTGAGACGAGCCATGTTCGGCTTCAGCGAAGACCAGATCGCGCAGTTCGGGCTGAGCTTCGGCGTCGGCGCGTTCATGCTCTACATGCTGTTCATCATCCTGCAGCTCGCGCGCGAGTCGAAGGCGGGCCGCTTCGGCACCTTCGTGCTGCCGCTCGGCCTGGGCTTCGGCATGGTCGGCTTCGTGGCCAAGGGGCTGCTCAAGTGGTTCTTCTTCAAGTCGGCATGAGGCCCAGGCCGTGACCGTTCAAGTCATCGCCGCCGAGCTGGCGATCGCGCGCCTGGCCAGCTTCGGCGCGCTGATCGATGCGCGCTCGCCGAGCGAGTTCGCCGAGGATCGCCTGCCCGGCGCGCTCAACTGGCCGGTGCTCGATGATGCCGAGCGCAAGCTCGTCGGTACCGAGTACAAGCAGGTCTCTCCGTTCGAGGCGCGCAAGCGCGGCGCGGCGCTGGTGGCCAAGAACATCGCGGCCCACATCGCGCGCGACGTGATGGACAAGCCCAAGAGCTGGCAGCCGCTCGTCTACTGCTGGCGCGGCGGCCAGCGCTCGGGCAGCATGGCCTGGTTCCTCGACCAGATGGGCTTTCGCACCCACGTGCTCGAAGGCGGCTACAAAGCCTTTCGCGCGGCGGTGATGGCAGAACTCGAGACGCTGCCGCAGAACCTAACGTTCAAGGTCATCTGCGGCAAGACCGGCAGCGGCAAGACGCGCCTGCTCTCGGCACTGCGCGAGGCCGGCGCGCAGGTGCTCGACCTCGAAGGCCTGGCCAGCCACCGCGGCTCGGTGCTCGGCATCGTTCCCGGCCATCCGCAGCCGACGCAAAGGGCCTTCGAGACAGCGATCTGGGACGCGCTGCGCAGCTTCGACGCCGGGCGGCCGGTTTACATCGAAAGCGAAAGCAAGAAGGTCGGCAACCTGCGCGTTCCCGAAGCTTTGATTCTGCAGATGCGCGAGCACGGGCAGTGCCTGCGCGTCGAGATGCCCGATGCCGCGCGCCTTGCGCTGCTATTGGAGGATTACGACTTCTTCCTGAAGGACGCCGAACTCTTCTGCCGCCTGCTCGACTGCCTCGTCACGCTGCGCGGGCGCGAACGCGTGCGGGCCTGGCAGGCCGGCGCGCGCGCCGGGAACTTTGCCGAAGTGTTCCTCGATCTGATGCACATCCACTACGACCCCGGCTACCTGAAGTCGATGCGGTCTCACTTCACGGGTTTCGACGGCGCGGCAGTCGTCACGCTCGCCGACGGGTCGGCGCCCACACTGGCGCGTGTGGCCGCGGAGCTGACGGCGTCGCCCTGATGCCGGATCAAGCCTTGACCTTGACATAGCGCCCCGGCGCCGCCTCGATCGCCTTGTAGCGGCGATTGCCAGGTTCCCGCGGCGCGGCGATCTTCTTGCCGGCGTGGCTCGCGAGCCAGGCCGCCCAGTCCGGCCACCAGCTGCCCGGTATTTCCTTCGCGCGCTCGAACCACTGCGCCGCCGTGGCCGGCAGCGCGCCGGCCGTCGGGCCCGCCCAGTAGTTGCGCTTGCCCTTGGCCGGCGGGTTGATCACGCCCGCGATGTGGCCCGACGCGCCGAGCACGAAGCGCCGCTTGCCGGCGAGCGCGCGCGTGCTGAGATAGGCGCCGTCCCACGGCACGATGTGGTCCTCGCGCGAGGCGTAGATGTAGACCGGCGCGGCGATAGCCCGCAAGTCGACCGGCACGCCGCAGGTGATCGCCTGGCCCGGCTTGACGAGCTTGTTCTCGAGGTAGGTGTTGCGCAGATACCAACAGTACATCGGCCCCGGCAGGTTGGTGCCGTCGCCGTTCCAGTACAGCAGGTCGAAAGGCGGCGGCGCCTCGCCCTTGAGGTAGTTGCCGACGACGTAGTTCCACACGAGGTCGTTCGGGCGCAGGAAGCTGAAGGTCGAGGCCAGTTCCTGGCCTTTGAGCAGCGAGCCGCCGCCCGGGCTCTCGGGCCCGAGCGTCAGTTCGCGCATCTTGACTAGCGTCTCGTCGATGAAGATGTCGAGCACACCGACGTTGCTGAAGTCGAGCAGCGTCGTCAGCAGCGTCACGCTGGCCGCGGGTTGGCGGCCTTGCGCGGCGAGCACGGCGAGCGCGGTGGCGAGGATGGTGCCGCCGACGCAAAAACCAAGCGTGGCTATCGTCTTCGCGCCAGTGATCTCCTGCACAACGTCGATGGCGCGGATGGCGGCGTGCTCGATATAGTCGTCCCAGGTCTTCTTGGCCATGCTCGCGTCGGGGTTGCGCCAGCTGACGACGAACACACGATGGCCCTGCTCCACTGCGTAGCGGATCAGCGAGTTGTCGGGCTGCAGGTCGAGGATGTAGAACTTGTTGATGCACGGCGGCACCATCAGCAGCGGCCGCTCGAAGACCTGCGCGGTGAGCGGCTTGTATTCGAGGAGCTGGAAAAACTCGTTCTCGAAGACCACGCTGCCCGCGGTCGTGGCGACGTTGCGGCCGACCTCGAACGCGCTCTCGTCGGTCTGCGACAGGTGACCCTGCTGGACGTCCTTCCAGAGCTGGCGCATGCCCTGGGCGATGCTCTCGCCGCCGGTGTCCAGCGCCTTGCGCAGCGCCTCCGGGTTCAGCGCGAGGTAGTTGCTGGGCGAGGCCATGGCTATCCACTGCTGCACACCGAAGCGAATGCGCTGACGCGTCTTGGCGTCGCCCTCGACGCTGTCGGCCATCTGCATCAGCATGCGTGCATTCAGCAGGTACATCTGCGCCGTGTAGGCAGCGATCGGGTTGGCGACCCAATCCTGCCCCGCGAAGCGGCGGTCGGGAGCGGCCTGCGCCTGGGGTTGCGAGACGGTCTGGTTCCACAGCGCAGTCGCCTGTTGCAGGTAGTCGCTCTGCAGCTTCGCGAGCGCGGGCAAGGGCAGCGTCGTCGAAGCCAGCGTCTGCAGGCTGCGTGCGATGTCGGCGCCGAGTTCCATGGCTCCGGCGGTCGCGTCGGGCGCGGTCTGCGCAGTCGTCTGCGTGCCAGCGGCGGGTTTGCTCTTCATCATCTCTCCTCGTGTGATCCGGCGCGGCGTCTTGGCTATGCGCCATCAGCCTGCACCGTACCAGGGTTTTACCGCCAAAGCTTCAGCGGCGCATCCAGATCGCTGCCGCCATGCGCCCAGTCACGCCGTCGCGCCGGTACGAGAAGAAGCGCGACGCGTCTTCCACCGTGCACCAGTTGCCACCGCCGATGGCGAGTACACCGGCGGCGTGCAGGCGGTCGCGCGCCAATTGCGGCAGGTTGGCGAGCCACTTGCCCGGGGGACCGTCTGGCCGCCCCGCAAAGCGGGCCGGGTCCGGTCGTGCCGGATCGGCGCCGAAGGCACGCAGCACGTCGGCGCCGACCTCGAAGCTGCGCGGGCCGATGCATGCGCCCAGCCAAGCCCGGACCTGATTGGGTTCGCACCGTGCGGCCTCGCACAGCGTACCCAGCGCGGCTTCGACGACCCCGCCGGCCAAGCCACGCCAACCCGCGTGGACCGCGGCTACGGCGCGCCCCTCGGGGGCGGCGAGCAGGACCGGCAGGCAGTCCGCAACGAGCACCGTGCAGGCGACGCCGGGTTCGGTCGTGACGCTTGCGTCGGCTTCGTGCGGCGCGGCTTGCGCGTCCGCGTCGTGCGCATCCACGTGCACCACCCGCACGCCGTGCACCTGCTTGAGGAAAACCGGCACCGCGCCGATGCTTTGGGCAAAGTAGCCCCGGTTGCACGCGACGGCGGTTGCGGCATCGCCGGCGGCGAGGCCGAGGTTCATCGTCTCCCACGGCCGCACGCTCACGCCGCCGCGGCGCGTGCTCATCACCGCGCCGACTTCGGGCGACAGGCCGTCGGGCCGCAACCAGTCCGAATCCATGCAACGCTAGGCCGCGTCGGGGCAACGGTTGGGCTGGGCGCCGTCGAAGGCCGGCAGGCGCATGCACTCTTCGAACACGCGCATCACGGCCGGCACGTGATCGAGCTGGCATTCGAAGCGCCTGGCGTTGAAGATCTGCGGCACGAGCACGCAGTCGGCCAAGGTCGGCGTATCTCCGTGGCAGAAGCGGCCTGTCGCGGGATGCACAAGTTGGCGCTCGATCGCCGCCAGCCCGTCCTCGACCCAGTGCCGGTACCAGGCATTCCGGGCCGCTTCATCGTGGCCGAGTTCGCGCGTCAGGTAGCGCAGCACACGGGTGTTGTTCAGCGGGTGAATCTCGCACGCGACGTCCAGCGCCAAGGCCCGAACCCGCGCCCGACCCAGTGCGTCGGCGGGCATCAGCGGCGGCTCCGGGTGCTGTTCGTCGAGGTATTCGATGATCGCCAGCGACTGCCCAATGCGTGCGTCGCCGTCGACCAGCAGCGGCACCAGCCGCGACGGCGACAGTTCGGCGTAGCCGGGTGCCAGGTGTTCCTCGCGCACGAGGTGCACGGGAACGTAGTCGTAGGCCAGGCCCTTCAGCGCGAGCGCGATGCGCACCCGAAACGACGCCGAGGAACGGAAATAGTTGTAGAGCCGCATCTCACACGATCTTGACCTGCAGCGACCCCACCCCGGTCACGCTGGCCGACAGCACGTCGCCCTGCACGACCGCGCCGACGCCCTCGGGCGTGCCGGTGTAGATCAGGTCGCCAGGCGCCAGCGTCCACGCTGCCGACAGGTGTTCGATGATCTCCGGAATGCTCCAGATCAGCTTGCCGATGCGGCTGCTCTGGCGCGTCTGGCCGTTGACGTCGAGGCGGATCTCGGTCTCGGCGTCGATGCGGCATTCGGCTGCCCGGTGCAGCTCGCCGATCGGTGCCGATTCCTCGAACGCCTTGCCGATGCACCACGGCCGGCCCTGCTTCTTCATCTCGCCCTGCAGATCGCGCCGCGTCATGTCCAGGCCGACTGCGTAGCCCCACACGTGCGCCAGGGCATCCTTGGCCGCGATGTCGTGCCCGCCCTGCCCGATCGCGACCACCAGTTCGACCTCGTGGTGCAGGTCGCGGGTCAGGCTCGGGTAGTGCATCTCGCCAGTGGCCCCCTCGCGCACCGGCAGCACGGCGTCAGCGGGCTTCAAGAAGAAGAACGGCGGCTCGCGGCCAGTGAAGCCCATCTCGACCGCGTGCTGGGCGCAGTTGCGGCCGACGCAGTAGACCCGGTGGACCGGAAACTGCCCGCCACTCGGGCCGTGAACGGGGACGCTGGCGGGCGCTGCAACGGGAATGACGAATGGCATGGGCAAGGCCTCCGCGCTGAGGGATGAAGGGCGTGCGGATCATGCCATGCGAGGCCTCGCGCCGCAGGCGGCGCCAGCGCTTGCACGATTACACTGCCGCTATGTTCCCAGCGCCCATCAAGCATTGCAAGGCCTGTGGCGCGCCGGTCGTGTACCGGGTTCCGGCCGACGACAACCGCGACCGCGCAACCTGTACGGGCTGCGGGCACGTGCACTACGAGAATCCGTTGAACGTCGTCGGCACGGTGCCGGTCTGGGGCGACGAGGTGCTGCTGTGCCGGCGCAACATCGAGCCGCGCTACGGGCTTTGGACGCTGCCCGCTGGCTTCCTTGAGCTTGGCGAAACCACGGCCGAAGGTGCGCTGCGCGAAACGGTCGAGGAGGCCGGCGCGCGCATCGAACTCGACGGCCTGTACACGGTGCTCAACGTCGTGCGGGTCGGCCAGGTGCATCTGTTCTACCGGGCACGCCTGCTCGACACGGCATTCGCCCCCGGCCCCGAGACCATTGAAGCGCAGTTGTTCTCGGAGGCTTCGATCCCCTGGGAACAACTCGCCTTCCGCACCGTGCGCGAGACCTTGCAATGCTTCTTCGCAGACCGCCGAAGCGGGCGCTTCGGTTTGCACTGCGTGGACGTCGGATGAGGCGCGCATGGCGCCCGCTATCGAATCGACACACGCGACGGCGGGCCTGCAGTGTGAGAAGGTTCACACCTTGGCAGGTTTCGTCGTTGGAGACTTCGAATTCGCGGGTTGCACCAGCGCCGACACGATTTCTTTTTTCACCCTGTCCGCGCATAATGTGGCGTATGGTAAATAGGCATTCCCTGTCGAACGCCAGGCCTTGGCCGGGCAGCGCAGTGTTCAGACTGGTGGCAGCCTGCACGGTGCTGGTCGCGCCGACGCTGCTACTGGCCGCGACACCGGCCACGGCCGTCGGCGCGAAGCGGGATGGTGCTGGCCGGGTGATCGCGAATTGCAGTTGGGACCACCCCGGCCACGACGTGTACAAGGGCGATGTCGCGACCGCAGTCGATACCTATACCGATCTTGCGCCCGAGGTTCGTGAGCGGCTCAAGCAACGCATAGCCAAGCGCGACTACGACGAGATGGTCGACATCCGCCGTGACGAAATCGTGGGCAAGCAACGCTACGACAGCACCATCCGCGACATGCATTTCGGCAACGGCACGGTCTGCCGCACCGTCACGCGCACCGGCTGGGACGCGCAGGCGCAGGAGCGCGGGATGGTCTATTGCGAGGCCGGTCAATGCATCCTCGTGCCGACGGTCTGCCGCAATGTCAGCCGGGTCACGCGCCGCGAAGCGCCGAGGACCGTGGCCAGCATCGAATCCATCGTGCCGACGCCCGAACCCGAACTGATGTTCGAGCCTCCGGCTGCGGGTACCACCGCGCCGATGGGAGACGGCGGCAGTTTCGTTGGCGGAACCGGTGCCACAGGGCCGGGCTATGGTTGGCTCGGCGTGCCACCTTCGATCGGCGGCGGCACGACGCCCGCCGTTCCCGAGCCCGAGACCTGGCTGATGATGGGCGCCGGCCTGGCGCTGCTGGGCTTTCTCAAGTTGCGTCGCCGGCCTGGGCGCTAGCCCACGGCCCGGTAATGCCGTCGACGCCGCAGGCCCAAAGGGCGCGGGCATCGTCGGCGTCGTTCACTCCCTCCGCGAAGACCTGAATCGACAACCCGTGCAGCAGTTCGACGCTGCCACGAACGAAATTCGCCCGCGCGGCGTCGTTGGCGACACCCCGCGTCACCGAGATGTCGAGCTTGACGAAGTCGAGCCCGGCCTCGAACAGATGTTCGATCTGGGTCAGGCGCGCGCCCACGTGCTCCAGCCCGACACGCACGCCGCGCTGATGAAGTTGGGCGACGAGTTCCTGCACCTGCGCGAAGCGCTCGACGGCGGCCGGCTCGGCCACTTCGAGCCAGAGCGCACTCGCAGCGCGCGGGGCGGCGGACGCGAGCGCGCGTAGCCGCGGCGCGAAGGCGCTGTCGGCCAGCGAGGCCGGCGACAGGTTCACGCAGCGCGGCCGCCCGTCGCGGGCGATGGCCTCCAACGCCAGTTGGACCGCCCGCGCATCGACCTCGGCCGTCAGGCGGGCGCGCAGGGCCAGCGGCAACCAGCGAGCCGCGACTTCGAACGGCCCCTCGGGTTGCAATTGCAGGCGCAATGGGCACTCGATGTGCACCAGGGCGCCGGCGGCATCGATCAGCGGAAAGTCGACCAGGCGAGACCGGCCCTGCGCAAGCGCGTCGCCCAGGCCCTTGCGCCACGCGTGCTGACCCCTGCCGACTCCGAGGCCCTCTTCCTGAACGCAAAGTTCGATGGCATACGCGCCTCGCGCCTCGGCCCGCGCCAGTGCCTCGTCGGCGGCGCCCAGGGCCTTGGCGAGCGGAGTCTCGTGACGCACTTCCAGCGCCCCGAACGACACCGCGAGACTGGGCTCCAGGCCCGGCAGCAACGCGTGCAGCGCCGCCGCCAGCGCCTGCGCGGTTTCCAGCGCGACGCCCCCGACCGGTAGGCAAAGCGCGAAGTCCGACCCATTCAGGCGGCCGACGAGGCAGCCGTGCACGCGCTCGCTGTAGAGGCGCAGCGTCTCGGCAATCGTGCTGAGTGCTCGGTCGCCCACCGCGTGGCCGACCTGTCGATTGATCCCGTCCAGGTCGCGCACGCGCAGCAGCACGAGCCCGCATTCCTCGAAGCCGTCCTCGCGGTGCAGCGCGGCCTCGAACTCGCCCAGGAAATGACTTCGGTTGGACAGGCTGGTCAGCACGTCGAAGTGGGCCTGCCGACGAAGGTGATCGACCTGCAGGGCCTGCGCGTCGAAGGTTGTCTTGAGCCGCGCCACCATCGCGTTCATCGCCTGCGTCAGCGACCTCAACTCGGGCACCTGCGGCTCGGGTACGGTCACGAAGCGCCCGTCGACCAGCGCGTGGGCCTGGTCCACCGCTTCGGCCAGCGGCCCGCGAATGCGCATCACGCCGACGGTCCCGACAAGCCCGGCGAGCAGGCCCACGGCGGCCAGCGCAAGCGCGGCCTGCAGGCTGCCGCGCCACAGGTCGTCGTAGGCGAACGCGACACTGCTCGTCACCTGAACCTTGCCGAGCGCCCGCCAGCCGTCCGACACCTGGGCCACGCCCGGTTCGGGGTCGATCGCGACCAGGCGCACGAACCACTGCGGCGCCTTGCGCGCGGCCAGCTCGCCGACGCGCACGAACGGTGCACTGCCGTCCGCCGGATCAAAGCGGATTTCGCGGTAGGCGCCGGTATCGAACTGCGCCGCGAGCAGCAGATCGATCAGCACGCGGTCACCGTGCTGCTGCGACAGCGCGAGCGCGAGCGCGGTCGCGTTGTCACTGTTCTTGATCTGCAGTTGGGTCTGCATGTAGCTTCGCGACGACAGCAGGTTCACGCTCACGCTGCCGAGCAGCGCGAGAAACAGCGTGAACAGCAGCAGCGCCCAGATCTGGCGTATCAGTGACATGCACCCTCCCGAGATGTGAGCATCATAGGAAACCTTCGGCGCGCGCCTTGGCGAGCACGCCGCGCCACGGCGACAACCGTGCCGCGGGGTCGCCGCTGGACTTCGCGCCCAGCCCCTGCCAAAGGCCTTCGCTGTTGAAGCTGAACACGGGCGTGAGATCGCTTCGTTCGGACGCCGGCAACACGCGCGGCACGAGGTTGTCCAGGATTTCGGGCTCGGCGCCCGCCGTGGCATAGTAGGCTAGCACCATGTGCGCCTGCACCTTCTCCGGCGGCCCCGGAACGCGCGCGCGGACATAGACGATTCGCAAGCGCGAACTCGGCATGCCCATCACCAGCAGGCTGAAGTACTTGGCTATCGCATAGTCCTCGCAATCGCCCTCGCCCTTTTGCAGCAGCTCGAGCGGGCTCGCCCAGTAGTCTTCCACGCCCCAGACTTCGATGTCGTCGCGAAAGCGGATGCGGCGGTTGAAGAAGTCGTTCACCGCGACGAGCTTGTCTTCGTCGTCGGACGCCGACGCCGACTCCACCAGCGCCTCCAGCGCGCGCAAGCCTGCCACCGCTTGCGGGCCGAGTTGCCGCGCCGCCACCCGCATGCGCTCGGCGTCGTCGGCGAACAACCCGGGCGCAAACGCGAGCAGGCTGGCCAGCAGCAGCGAAGCCATGGCGCCCGCGCGCAGGCGCATCGCCACCCCGCCGACGCAGGAGCGCGCCCGCAAAGGCAGAAACAGGCGCACAGGCGACGACGAACGCGTAGGCATCGCCTTGATGTCGTCGTGCGCGGCGCCGACTTGAGCGCTTTGGGTCGCGCCGCGCCTGCGCGAGACCAGCCTGCCGCGTGGCCCCGAGCGCCCTCTAGCCCGAACTTTGACCGATCCTGCGACGTAAGTGCTTGATCCGCCGACGTTTTCGAGCGTATCGGGGCGGGATTACTGGGAACAGTTGGGGCTGAGGGCGAGCAGCTTGAAGGCCTTGTCCTGGATCGGCGTAGGTCGCGAAGTGATGATGATGGTGGCGTTCGGATTGGCGCCGGTGCGGGCGATGTTGTAGGTCAGAGTAGCCAGGTCCTTGAGCAGCGTTCTCAAGCTGTGCAAGGGCAGCCCGTCGTCGGCCAGCTTGCTCGCGTCCTTGGTTTTGGCCTGCTCGGATCGCACCGCCTTGGCCACCGGTGAGACCCGGCTCGCGCTGGCCTCTTCAAGGTGCTCGTCGTCGAACAGCATGGGTTTGAGCCGGGCGCGCATGTGCCACTCCACGTAGTAGGCCAGCATGCACAGGAAGAC
>CAIKUF010000043.1 GCA_903830565.1 uncultured bacterium
ACCCTCGTGCCGGTGATGACGATCACCGGCTTGCAACTCGGTTCGCTGATCGCCTTTGCGATCATCACCGAACAGGTGTTCCAGTGGCCCGGGATGGGGTTGCTCTTCATCCAGGCCGTCACCTTCGCCGACATCCCGGTGATGGCGGCCTATCTGTGCCTGATTTCGCTGATCTTCGTCGTCATCAACCTGGTCGTCGATCTGCTCTACTTCGCGGTCGATCCGCGCCTGCGCATCGAGCGCGCCGCGGGCGCGCATTGAGCCAGACTCCTTTGGGCACGCTACGATCCACCACCCCAATCGCTCTTCTTCCTCCAAACCTTCGAGGGCATCCCTATGAAAACCAAGCACGTACTGTTGTCTGCCGTGATCGCACTGGCCTGTGGCCTCGGCCACGGCGCGACCCTGCGCGTGGCCAATGCGGGCGACATCCAGTCGATGGACCCGCATTCGCTCAACGAGTCGCTGCAACTTGCGTTCATGAACAACGTCTACGACTCGCTGGTCAGCCGCGGCAAGGACATGGCGGTCATCCCGATGCTGGCCACCAAGTGGACGCAGACTTCGCCGACCGTGTGGCGATTCGATCTGCGCAAGGGCGTCAAATTTCACGACGGCACGCCGTTCACGGCTGACGACGTGATCTTCAGCTTCAAGCGCGGCGCCGATGCCGGCAGCGACATGAAGGGCTACACCTCGCCGATCAAGGAGATTCGCAAGGTGAACGAGTTGACGGTCGACATTGAAACCGTCACGCCGTTCCCGATCCTGCCCGACACGCTCACCGCGTTCGCGATCATGAGCAAGAAGTGGTGCGAAGAGAACAAGGCCGAGCATCCCGTGGACCGGCGCAAGGGCGTCGAGAACACGGCCAGCTTCAAGGCCAACGGCACCGGGCCGTTTCGCCTGAAGGAGCGCCAACCGTCGGTGCGCACCGTCCTCGTTCGCAATTTCAACTACTGGGACAAGGTTGAAAGCAACGTCGACGAAGTCGTCTTCACGCCCATCGGCAGCGATGCGACGCGCGTGGCGGCGCTGCTGTCGGGCGAGATCGATGTCATGGAGCCGGTGCCGCTGCAGGACGTCGAGCGCGTCAAGGCCGCCGGCGGCTACACCGTGCTGCAAGGGCCGGAGCTGCGCACGATCTTCCTCGGCATGGATCAAAAGCGCGACGAACTGCTGTCCTCGAGCGTCAAGGGCAAGAACCCGTTCAAGGACATTCGTGTTCGCAAGGCCTTCTACCAGGCGATCGACATCGAGACCATCAAGTCGCGCGTGATGCGCGGTGCGGCAACGCCGACGGCCTTGATGGTGGGGCCGGGCGTACGCGGCTTCCTGCCCGACATGAACAAGCGTGCGCCCTATGACGTCGAGGCGGCGAAGAAGCTGCTTGCCGAAGCCGGCTATCCGAACGGCTTCGAGGTCGGCATGAACTGCCCGAACGACCGCTACGTCAACGACGCGGCAATCTGCCAGGCCGTGGCAGCGAACCTGGCGCGCATCGGCGTCAAGGTCAACCTCAGCGCCGAGACCAAGAACACCTACTTCCCGAAGATCCTGCGCCGCGACACCAGCTTCTATCTGCTCGGCTGGACGCCGAGCACGACCGATTCGCACGACGCGCTATACAACCTGATGGCCTCGCCGACCGAAAAGGGCCAGGGCCAGTACAACCTTGGCTGGTACAGCAACGCCAAGCTCGACGAACTCACGCAGAAGATCCAGACCGAGACCGACCAGACCAAGCGCAACGAGATGATCCGTGAAGCCTTCAAAATCCATCAGGACGACTTCGCCCACATCCCGCTGCACCAGCAGGCGCTGGCCTGGGGCTTCAACAAGAAGGTGAGCCTGGTGCAACTGCCGACGAACTACATGTTCTTCAAGTGGGTTGTCGTGAAGTGATGGCCTTTGTGCCGAGCCAGACGCGGTGACTTAGCGATGTCGTGAAGCAGGCATTGCATCGCTTCTTCGACGGCGACGTCTGGCACAGCTTTCGCTCGTCGCCGACGGCGATGGTGGCAGCGGGTATCGCGTTCGTCTGCCTGTTCTGCGCGCTGTTCGCGAACGTCATCGCACCTCACAACCCGTTCGACCTTGCAACGCTGGAACTCGGCGACTCTCGCCTGCCGCCGGCGTGGTCGGCCGGCGGCAGCGCCAAGTACCTGCTCGGCACCGACGACCAGGGGCGGGACCTTCTGTCGGCATTGATGTACGGCGCGCGCATCTCGCTCTTCGTCGGCCTGGCCTCGGTGATCGTGTCGATGGCGATCGGCGTCTCGCTGGGGCTGCTGTCGGGCTTTGTCGGCGGACACATCGACGCCTTCATCATGCGCGTGTGCGACGTCATGCTGTCGTTCCCGTCGATCCTCATTGCGCTGCTCATCGACGGCGTCGGGCGGGCGATCTTCCCTAACGCCCACGATACGCTGGCCTTCGCCGTGCTCATCATCGCCATCTCGCTCACCGGTTGGGTGCAATACGCGCGCACGGTGCGCGGTTCGACGATGGTCGAGCGCCACAAGGAGTACGTGCAGGCGGCGCGCGTGATCGGCGTCGCACCGCTGCGCATCATGCGGCGCCATGTGCTGCCCAATGTGCTCGGGCCAGTGATGGTGCTGGCCACGATCCAGGTCGCGCTCGCGATCATCACCGAGGCTACATTGTCTTTTCTCGGGGTCGGCGTGCCGCCCACGTCCCCTTCGCTGGGCACGCTGATCCGCATCGGCAACGATTTCCTGTTCTCGGGCGAGTGGTGGATCACCATCTTTCCGGGCGCGGTGCTGGTGCTGATCACGCTGAGCGTGAATCTGCTCGGCGACTGGTTGCGCGATGCGCTCAACCCGCGTCTGCGATGAAAACTCAGGAGGCTTCCACATGATCGCAGCAACGAACAAACTGACTGCGGCTGTGGCCACCGTCCTCGCGCTCGCACTCGGCGGCTGCGCAAGCTCCGGCTACCACTATTCACAGATCGTCGGCACGCGCTACTTCAAGACCAACATCGACACATTTCCGGTCTCGATCAACGAGGTCGACGGGCGCTCCTACCTTGGCAACATGCCGGTACTGGTCGATCCAGGGCTGCGCCAGGTCGTCGTCCAGGGGCCGCCCACGCCGGTCGACCTGCAATTGACGCGCACGATCGCGTTGGACGTGAAGCCGTGCACGCGCTACTACCTCGTCGCCGTAAAGTCGAATCCCATCGACAACGACTTCACGGTCCGCATCGACTTCGAAGAGCCGGTCGCCGGATGCACGCCGCCGCCGCCGAAGTGATGTTGCTGAGCCGTTCGCCGGGCCGCCTCAAGACCGCCGAGCGCCCCTCGGGGGCCGGGCGCGCAGCGCCCTGGGGGCTGTCGTGACCACGGCGCTGCTTGAAGTCAGACATCTCAAGGTCGAATTCCCGGGCCGCCGCGGCACCCTGCTCGCACTGGACGACGTCTCGTTCGAGATCGCGCCGGGCGAGATCCTTGGCGTGGTCGGCGAATCGGGCGCCGGCAAGTCGCTCACCGGCGCAGCCATCATCGGCCTGCTCGACCCGCCGGGACGCATTGCTTCCGGCGAGATCCGTTTCGACGGCAGACGCATCGACAACCTGCCCTACGAGGAGATGCGCAAGGTGCGCGGGCGCCACATCGGCGCCATCTTCCAGGACCCGCTGACATCGCTCAATCCGCTGTACACGATTGGCCGGCAGTTGACCGAGACCATCCTCGCCCACCTGCCGGTCAGCGCCGACGAGGCACGCCAGCGCGCGATCCGACTGCTCGAGGAAACCGGCATCCAGGCCGCAGAGCAGCGCATCGACCAGTACCCGCATCAATTCTCTGGCGGAATGCGCCAGCGCGTGGTGATCGCGCTCGCGCTGGCCGCCGAACCCAGGCTGATCGTCGCCGACGAGCCAACGACGGCGCTGGACGTGTCGATCCAGGCACAAATCATCACGCTGCTCAAACGCCTGTGCAAGGTACACGGCGCGGCGGTGATGCTGGTCACGCACGACATGGGCGTGATCGCCGAGACCTGCGACCGCGTGGCGGTGATGTATGCCGGCCGTGTCGTCGAGATCGGCCCGGTGCACGACGTGATCCATGCGCCCGCGCACCCGTACAC
>CAIKUF010000044.1 GCA_903830565.1 uncultured bacterium
CGAATTCCGCTGCCAGCGCGATCCGGACGGCCTGCTGCTCTCGAGCAGCGAGGGCAAGCCCTTTCTCGTCCTCAACGGCACGCAGACGCAGTCGGCCGCGACGCAATGCCTGCTCGGCGACGGCGCCGCGCTGCGCGCCGCGGGCGTGTCGCGCCTGCGGCTGTCGCCGTGTGCGCAGGGGTTTATCGACGTGCTGCGGCAATTCGACAGCGTGTTCAACGATGGCCAGAGCGCGGCAGAAGCGCTGCGCGCCGTCGAGTCCCTCGTGCCGCCGGGGGGCCTCAGCAACGGCTATGCGCGCCGCAGGCCAGGAATGGAATGGAGCAGGGCATGAATCTCACACCGCCGACACGCATAGCCGGTCTCGCGATGGCGCCGTGGCTGGGCGTCGCCGCCGATCGCGTGCGCCGTGTCGTCGAACGCCTGCCGGTGCCGCCGCCGTCGTTCGTCCTCGCGCGCGTGCTCGACCGCGTGCTGCTGCCGCGCCTGCCCGCGGATGCGCGCACGGTGCTCAGCGGACGCACGGTCGAGGTATCGGTCAGCGACCTTGGCCTGCGCGTGCGGCTGCAGCTCGGGCCGGACGGCTTTCGCGTTGCGCCATCGCGCAGCGAGACGGCACTGCGCATCGTCGCGCCGGCGAACAGCTACTTGCGCCTCTTGCGTGGCGAGGACGACGCCGACCGGCTTTTCTTCGAGCGCGCGCTGGTCCTCGAGGGCGACACCGAGATGGGCCTGGTGCTGAAGAACACGCTCGACGCGATCGGGCCGCTGTGGAGATGAGCACGCCGTGGTGACCCTTGCCGAGCGCTTGCTGCAGGCCCTGCAGCGGCGCGGCGCGACCGAGATCTTCGGCATCCCCGGCGACTTCGCGCTGCCTCTGTTCCGCGAGTTCGAGCGCACGCGCACGCTGCCGCTGTACACGCTATCGCACGAGCCGGCGGTGGGCTTCGCCGCCGATGCCGCGTCGCGCATCCGCGGCGGGCTCGGCGTCGCCGCGGTGACGTATGGGGCCGGCGCGCTCAACGTCGTCAACGCGGTCGCCAGCGCCTATGCCGAGCGGGTGCCGCTGGTGGTGCTGTCGGGCGCGCCGGCGGCGCACGAGGCGGCCAGCGGCTACCTGCTGCACCACCAGGTCAAGAGCCTCGATTCGCAGTGGCGCGTGTTCAGCGAGATCACGGCCGACCGCGCACGCCTCGATGACGCCGAGGCCGCACCGCAGCAGATCGCGCGCGTGCTCGACGCCGCGCTGCGCCTGTCGCGCCCGGTCTACCTCGAGATACCGCGCGACATGCCGGGCCGCGCCTGCGCCGACGTGCCGTGGACCGAGGCGCCGGTGCCCGATGCCGAGGCGCTGGACGCCTGCGCCGACGAGCTGCTGAATCGCCTGCACGACGCGAAGCGGCCGGTGCTGATGGTCGGCGTCGAGGTGCGCCGCTACGGGCTCGAGGCGCGTGTCGCCGAACTCGCGCAGAGGCTGGACATCCCGGTCGTCACAAGCTTCATGGGACGCGGCCTGCTCACTGACACCGGCGCCCCGGTGCGCGGCACCTACCTCGGCCTGGCCGGCGCCCCCGAGTTGAGCGCCGAGGTCGAAGGCTCGGATGGCCTGCTGCTGCTGGGCGTCATCGTCTCCGACACCAACTTCGCCGTCTCTGCGCAGCGCATCGACCTGCGCTACGCGATCCAGGCCCTGGAAGGCCGTGTCGTGATGGGGCACCACCACTACCTCGACGTGCCGCTGCCGGCGCTGGTCGACCGACTACTGGCCAGGCTGCCGGGACCGACCCCGGCCCGGCCGCGGCGGGTTGCGCCCGCGGCCGCCGCAACCGAGCCGCTGGTCGCCGATGACGCGCCGGCGCGGCCGCAGGACATCGCCACCGCAGTCAACGACCTGATGCGCGAGCACGGCGCGCAGCCGCTGGCCAGCGACGTCGGTGATTGCCTGTTCACGGCGATGGACATGGACCCGACGGCGCTGATCGCCCCCGGCTACTACGCGACCATGGGCTACGGCGTTCCGGCGGGCCTGGGCTTGCAGGCCGCGACCGGGCGGCGCCCTATCGTGCTCGTCGGCGACGGAGCCTTCCAGATGACGGGATGGGAACTCGGCAACGCCCGCCGCTACGGCTGGGACCCGATCGTGCTGGTCTTCAACAACGCAGCCTGGGAAATGCTGCGCGCCTTCGAGCCGCGCGACGCCTTCAACGACCTCGGGTTGTGGGATTTCGCCTCGATGGCCGCTGGCATGGGCGGCGATGGCTACCTGGTGCGCACGCGCGCCGAGCTACAGGCTGCGCTGCAAACGGCGCATACCACCCGGGGGCGCTTCCAGCTGCTCGACATCCGGCTGGCCGCGGGCGCACAGTCACCCACGCTGGAGCGATTTGTCAAGGCGGTAAAACGATTGTCCATGCCGACGGCGGGCTTAGGGAAGCGCCCCTGCCGAGTCGTGATGAACTTGGTCGAAAATGGCTCAATTCACGCTGGCGACGCGGGCGCGCAACGCGCATGCAAAAACAGGCCGCCAAGCGTGCTGAAATCACCGACGATATCGAGTTGATGACACCCATCAAAGCCCATTCGCGGCCCCGTGCGTACCGTGCATGGCACCCAAGGAGAGACATTCAATGACGGACACCCGAACCCGTTCCCCAGCGCCTGCCGTGGCGACGCTGCCGGCCCAGTTGATCACCGAAGAGGTGCTGCTCGAGAAGTACGCCAAAGGCGACGAGAAGACCGCCGACGACATCCGCCGCCGCGTGGCGCGCGCGCTGGCGCAGGCCGAGTTGCCCGAGCAGCGCGCGCAGTGGGAGGCGCGCTTCCTCGAAGTGCAGCAGCGCGGCTTCGTGCCCGCCGGGCGCATCAGTTCGGCCGCCGGAACGGCGCTCAGTGCGACCCTGATCAACTGCTTCGTGCAGCCGGTGGGCGACTCGATCGCCAGCGTCGAAGACGGCCACCCCGGCATCTACACCGCACTCACCGAGGCGGCCGAAACGATGCGCCGCGGCGGCGGCGTCGGCTACGATTTTTCGCGCATCCGCCCGCGCGGGGCGTGGGTCGGCAGCACGCAATCGAACGCCTCCGGCCCGGTGAGCTACATGCGCGTCTTCGACCGCTCGTGCGAGACGGTCGAGAGCGCCGGCAGCCGGCGCGGCGCGCAGATGGGCGTGCTGCGCTGCGACCACCCGGACGTGGAGGAGTTCATCCACGCCAAAGACAGCGGCGACCTGCGCAACTTCAACATCTCGGTCGGCGTCACCGACGCCTTCATGCGGGCCGTGGTCGCCGACAGCGAGGTCGAACTCGTGCACCGCGCCGAGCCGGGCCCGGGGCAACGCACCGACGGCGCCTACCAGCGCGCCGACGGCATGTGGGTCTACCGCAGATTGCCGGCGCGCACGCTGTGGCAGCAGATCATGCAGTCCACCTACGACCATGCCGAGCCCGGCGTGCTGTTCCTGGACCGCATCAACGCCGACAACAACCTCGGCTACTGCGAGACCATCGCCTGCACCAACCCGTGCGGCGAACAGCCGCTGCCGGCCTATGGCTGCTGCTGCCTCGGCTCGATCGACCTGACGCGCTTCGTGCGCTCGCCGTTCCAGCCCGACGCAAGCTTCGACAGCGCGGCGTTCATCGACGTCGCGCGCGTCGCCGTGCGCATGCTCGACAACGTACTCGACGTCAGCGTGTGGCCGCTGCCGCAGCAATTGGCCGAGGCGCACAGCAAGCGCCGCGTGGGCCTCGGGTTCACGGGCCTCGGCGATGCGCTCGTGATGCTCGGTCTGCGCTACGACACGGCGCCGGCGCGCGCGATGGCGGAGAGAATCGCCGAGACGATGCGCGACGCCGCCTACGACACATCGGTCGAACTTGCGAAGGAGCGCGGCGCGTTCCCGCTCTTCAATGCTGACCTGTACCTCTCCGGCGGCAATTTCGCCTCGCGCCTGCCGCAGGCGCTGAAGGACCGCATCCGCACGCACGGCCTGCGCAACTCGCACCTGCTCAGCATCGCGCCCACCGGCACCATCAGCCTGGCCTTCGCAGACAACGCGAGCAACGGCATCGAACCCGCGTTCTCATGGAGCTACAAGCGCAAGAAGCGCGAGAGCGACGGCACGTTCAAGGAATATGCGGTCGAAGATCACGCGTGGCGCGTCTACCGCCATTTGAAGGGCGCCGATGCGCCACTGACGCCGGCCTTCGTGACGGCGCTCGAGATGAGCGCGCAGGCGCACGCCGGCATGGTGGCCGCGGTGGCGCCGTTCGTCGACACCGCGATCTCGAAGACCGTCAACGTGCCGGCCGACTACCCGTTCGACGACTTCAAGAGCCTGTACCTGCAGGCCTGGGAAGCCGGTTTGAAGGGCCTCGCCACGTACCGCCCGAACGCCGTGCTCGGCTCGGTGCTCAGCACCGAGTCGCAACCGGCGCCGCTGATGGCGACCGCGCTCGATGCCAACAAGCGCCTCGCGCTCGACCGCCTACCCGAGCCGGTGCTGGCGTCGCTGCGCTGGCCGGGGCGGCCGGTGCTGCCGACCGGCAACCCGGCATGGAGCTACATGATCATCCATCCGTTCGGCGACTTCGGCCTCTTCGTGGGCGAACTGCCGGCCGACGACGCGGCCGGCGGTGGCCGCGCGCAACCGTTCGAGGTCTGGGTCAACGGCGCCGAACAGCCGCGCGGGCTGGGTGCGATGGCGAAGACGCTGTCGATGGACCTGCGTACCAAGGACGCCGCGTGGCTTGCGCTCAAGCTCGACGCACTCGCCACCGTGGCCGAGGAACGCGCGTTCGAGATGCCCTTCCCGCCGCACGGCGAGAAGCGATTGTTCCCTGGCGTCGTCGCCGCGACGGCGGCGGTGATCCGCTGGCGCTGCGAGCAGCTCGGCGCGCTCTCGGCCAAGGGGCCGACGCCGGTGCTCGACGCTATGTTCAGCCGCGACGAGCCGCGCACCGGCCCGTCCGGAACGCTGGCCTGGTCGGCCGACATCGACAACCCGGCGTCCGGCGAGTCGCTGACGCTGACGCTCAAGGAGATCACGCTGCCCGGGCCCGACGGCAGCGCGGTCACCCGCCCGTGCGCGCTCGGCTTCTCGGGCAACTACCCGCGGGCGCTCGACGGTCTGGCGCGCCTGCTCTCGCTCGACATGCGGGTCATCGACCCGGCCTGGATCGGCATGAAGCTGCGCAAGCTGCTCAACTACGCCGAGCCGCTGGGCCACTTCATGGCCTTCGTGCCCGGCCTGCCTAACGGCCAACGTCGTCAGCAGCTCTGGCCGTCGACGGTGGCCTACGTGGCGCGCCTCTTGATCCACCGCTACTCGATGCTCGGCATCCTCAACGAAGAGGGCTTCCCGCTGCGCGAGATGGGCGTGCTCGAGTCGCCGACCAACAAGGCGGCGGCCAGTCTCGAACTCGCCGGCAGCCGCTGCCCGGAGTGCGGCAACGCGACGATGATCCACCGCGACGGCTGCGACTTCTGCACCGCTTGCGGCTATGTGGGGCAGTGCGGCTGAGTGCCTGAGGGTGAGGAGAACGGCGCGACTCGTGTGGTCGATCGCGCCGGGCGCTCGCCGATTCGCGGGCTCGACTCGCGAGCCGGTCGCGGCACTGTGCGCTGAGCGGCAGTCGGGATCAGGGCGCGGAGGGGCCGCCGCGCTGGCGCCGCGGCGAGCTTGACCGCTGCGTCTTCGGTGTCAGGGCTTGGTCGTGCCCGGCACCTTCACGGTGGCCTTGACTTCAACGGTCTCGCGCTTGCCGTCCTTGCCCTCGATGACCAGCACGACCGGAATCGTGTCGCCATCCTTGAGCTGCTGCTTCAGATCCATCAGCATGACGTGGTAGCCGCCGGGCTTGAACTCGACAACCTTGCCCGGCGGCAAATCGACACCTGGGACGGCACGCATCTTCATGACGTTGCCCTCCATCGCCATCTCATGGATCTCGACGACGCCGGCCACCGGCGACTGCGCTGCGACGAGCTTGCCGCCCTGTGCGGAGGTCAATTGCATGAAGGCCCCGGTGGCCTTCTGCTGGGCCACCGTGCCGCGCACCCAGGGCTCCTTCACGGTGGTCTGCGCGAGAGAGAGTTGCGACAGCAGCGCGAGGCTGAGCAATGCGAACAGGCGACACCAATGCACCATGGCTATTCCTTCAAGTTGAAAGGGTGGATGTTAGCTCTGCCGTATCGCCCAGCCGCAACGCGGCTGAACCCGGTGCTGGGTCGCCGCCGCCGACCTTAGAACCTATCCGCAAATAGGACGGCCCTGCGCCGGTGCCGGACTGGGCACAGGCGTAGGAGCGAGGCGCGCCGTGGTGCCGCCCACCACAAGCGGCTCGCGACACCCGCCTGTGCCCGATCCGGCGCCGGCCCGAGGGGTTGCGACGACAAAGCGCGTCTGC
>CAIKUF010000045.1 GCA_903830565.1 uncultured bacterium
ACGAGCGAACCGTGGGAGCGCTCACCCCTCGGCCGGCCGGGCCACATCGCCAGCGCGCTGCAGATCATGATCGACGGCCCGCTCGGCGGCGCGGCGTTCAACAACGAGTTCGGCCGGCCCAACCTGGCCGGGTACTTCCGCGTCTACGAGCAGCAGGTGGCCGGCGTGCAGCGCGGCTACCACAAGCCAATCATGATCGCCGGCGGCCTGGGCGAGATCCTGGCCAGCCAGACGCACAAGATCGCATTCCCCGCCGGCACGCTGCTGATCCAGCTCGGTGGGCCGGGCATGCGCATCGGCATGGGCGGCGGCGCGGCGAGCTCGATGGCCGCCGGTGCGAACAGCGCGGCGCTCGACTTCGACTCGGTGCAGCGCGGCAACCCCGAGATCCAGCGCCGTGCGCAGGAGGTCATCAACCGCTGCTGGTCGCTGGCCGACGCGAACCCCATCCTCGCCATCCACGACGTCGGCGCGGGCGGGATCAGCAATGCCTTCCCCGAGCTCGTCGACGGCGCGGGCAAGGGCGCGCGTTTCGACCTGCGCAAGGTGCCGCTCGAAGAAAGCGGCCTGGCGCCGAAGGAGATCTGGTGCAACGAGAGCCAGGAGCGCTACGTCATCGCGCTGCGCGCCGATGCGCTGGCGCAGTTCGCCGCGCTGTGCGAGCGCGAGCGCTGCCCGTTCGCGGTCGTCGGCGTCGCCAGCGAAGACAAGCGCCTGATCCTGGACGACCCGGCAAGCGACGACCGGCCGATCGACATGCCGATGGACGTGTTGCTCGGCAAGCCGCCACGCATGCAGCGTGACGTGCGGCGCATCGAGCGGCAAGGCCAGGCGCTCAACCTCACCGGTGTCGCGCTGGCGCAGGCGGCGCTGGACGTGCTGCGCCACCCGACGGTGGCGAGCAAGCGCTTCCTGATCACGATCGGCGACCGCACGGTCGGGGGCCTTAGCCACCGCGACCCGATGGTCGGCCCGTGGCAGGTTCCGGTGGCTGACTGCGCGGTCACGCTGGCCGACTTCAGCGGCTTTCGCGGCGAGGCGATGAGCCTGGGCGAGCGCACGCCGCTGGCCGCGCTAGACGCGCCGGCATCGGGCCGGATGGCGGTCGCCGAGGCGCTGACGAATCTGCTCGCGGCACCGGTCGAACTCGAGCGCGTCAAGCTCAGTTGCAACTGGATGGCCGCCTGCGGCGAACCGGGCGAAGACGCCGCGCTGTACGACACCGTGCACGCGGTCGGCATGGAGCTGTGCCCGGCGCTGGGCGTCAGCGTCCCGGTCGGCAAGGACAGCCTGTCGATGCGCACGCGCTGGAGCGAAGGCGGCGTGCAACAACAGGTCACGGCGCCGGTGTCGCTGATCGTCACTGCGTTCGCGACGCTGGACGACGTGCGCGGCGCGCTGACTCCGCAATTGCAGGCCGGCGACACGACGCTGATCCTGATCGACCTTGGCCAGGGCCGCAACCGGATGGCCGGGTCGATCCTCGCACAGACCTTGAGTCAGAGCGGAGACGGCGTTCCGGATCTCGACGACCCGGCGCTGCTGCGCCAGCTCTTCGCTGCGATCAATCGCCTGCGCGCTGACGGGCGGCTGCTCGCCTACCACGACCGCAGCGACGGCGGTCTATGGGCCTGTGTGTGCGAGATGGCCTTTGCCGGGCATTGCGGCGTGAGCCTGAACGTCGATATGCTGGTCACCGAAGGCGACGGCATCGCCGACGGCCGCGCCGACAGCGGCGAAGCCAAGAACTGGGCGACGCAGGTCGGCGAGCGGCGGAGCGAGCTCACGCTCAAGGCCTTGTTCAACGAAGAGCTGGGCGCGCTGATCCAGGTTCGCACGACCGATCGCGACGCCGTGTTCGCGTCCCTGCGCGAGCATGGCCTCAGCAGGCACAGCCACGTCGTCGGCAAGCCGAACGCGCGCCGCGTCGTCGAGGTCTGGCGCGATGCGAAGACCGTCTTCAGCGCCCCGCTCTCCGATCTGCACCAGACCTGGGACGAGGTGAGCTGGCGCATTGCGCGCCTGCGCGACAACCCCGCCTGTGCCGACGCCGAGCACGCTGCCGCGGGCGCACCGGACGACCCGGGCCTGCACGTGGAGTTGAGCTTCGATCCGGCCGGGAACATTGCCGCGCCCTTTGTTCACAGCGCGCGGCCGCGCGTGGCCATCCTGCGCGAGCAAGGTGTCAACAGCCAGGTCGAAATGAGCTATGCGATGGCGCAGGCCGGCTTCGACACCTTCGACGTTCACATGAGCGACCTGCAAGCCGGGCGCGCACAGTTGGCGGGCTTCCAGGGCTTCGTCGCCTGCGGTGGGTTCAGTTATGGCGACACCCTGGGCGCGGGCGAGGGTTGGGCGCGCTCCATCCTCTTCAATCCGCTGCTGGCCGATCAGTTCGCTGCCTTCTTCGAGCGCCCAGGCAGCTTCGCGCTCGGCGTCTGCAACGGCTGCCAGATGATGGCCGCGCTCGCGCACTTCATTCCCGGCGCGCAGGCGTGGCCCAAGTTCACGCGCAACAAGAGTGAGCAGTTCGAGGCCAGGCTCTCGCTGGTCGAGGTGCTTGCCAGCCCCAGCCTCTTCTTCGCCGGCATGGCGGGCAGCCGGCTGCCGATCGCGGTCGCACACGGCGAGGGCTTCGCCGACTTCTCGCAGCGCGGTGATGCCGCTTCCGTGCATGCCGCGATGCGCTTCGTCGACCACCACGGCGCGCCGACCGAGGCCTATCCGTTCAACCCCAACGGCAGCCCGGCCGGCCTGACCGCGGTGACCACCGCCGACGGCCGCTTCACCGCGCTGATGCCGCACCCCGAGCGCGTGTTTCGCAATCTGCAGATGAGCTGGACCTCGGGCGAGCCCAGCGCAGCCAGCCCCTGGGCACGCATGTTTGCGGCCGCGCGCAGGTGGGTGGGGTAGGGCGCGTCTACGTCCCCGCGTTAGCGCGCCGACAGCTTGCGGCCCATTGCAGTCGTTCCTAGTACACGGTTTCGCGCGGGCCATGGACGATGGGTGCCCGCCGCTGCTCGTGTCCCCCGGGCCGGGCTTCGCCCGTCCCTCCTCCTTTACCTCGCTGC
>CAIKUF010000046.1 GCA_903830565.1 uncultured bacterium
AAGATCACGTGGTCGACCTGCGGCTTGATCTCTTCCCACTCGCACTTGGCGAGCGCGGCGACGTCGATCTCGTTGTCGAAGTGGCCGATGTTGCAGACGATGGCCTGGTCTTTCATTGCCGCCATGTGGGCGTAGGTGATGACGTTCTTGTTGCCGGTCGCCGAGACGAAGATGTCGGCCTTGTCGGCGGCGTACGCCATGGTCACGACCTTGTAGCCTTCCATCGCCGCCTGCAGTGCGTTGATGGGGTCGATCTCGGTCACCCAGACCTGCGCCGAGAGCGCGCGCAGCGCCTGCGCCGAGCCCTTGCCGACGTCGCCGTAACCGGCCACGAGGGCCACCTTGCCGGCGACCATCACGTCAGTCGCGCGCTTGATCGCATCGACCAGCGACTCGCGACAGCCGTAGAGGTTGTCGAACTTGCTCTTGGTGACCGAGTCGTTGACGTTGATGGCGCGAAACAGCAGCGTGCCGCGCGACGACATCTCCTTCAGCCGGTGCACGCCGGTCGTCGTCTCCTCGGTCACGCCGATGATCTGCGCGCTCTTGCGGCTGTACCAGGTCGCGTCCTGCGCGAGCTTGGCCTTGATGGCGGCGAAAAGGCAGGTTTCCTCCTCGCTCGTCGGCTTGTCGAGCAGCGTGGCGTCCTTCTCGGCCCGTTTGCCGAGGTGCATCAGCAGCGTCGCGTCGCCGCCGTCGTCGAGGATCATGTTCGGGCCTTCGCCGGCATCTCCCTCGGCGCCCGCAGGGGCGCCCTTGATGCCTTCGCCGAACTCGAAGATGCGGTGCGTGTAGTCCCAGTAGTCGCTCAGCGTCTCGCCCTTGTAGGCGAACACCGCGGTGCCCTTGACGGCCAGCGCGGCGGCGGCGTGGTCTTGCGTCGAGAAGATGTTGCACGAGGCCCAGCGCACCTGGGCGCCCAGGGCCTGCAGCGTCTCGACGAGCACCGCGGTCTGGATCGTCATGTGCAGCGAGCCGCTGATGCGCGCGCCCTTGAGCGGTTGCGACTTCGCGAATTCCTCGCGGATGGCCACGAGGCCGGGCATCTCGGTTTCGGCGATGCGGATTTCCTTGCGCCCCCAGTCGGCGAGCGAGAGGTCGGCAACGATGTGGTCGGTGGTGGGTTTAAGGACAGCGTTCATGGGTTTCTCCGAGTCGGTGGGTCAACACCACGGGCCGGAGACGACGCTGCCTTTGAGCTGGCTCGCCGCACCGGACAGTGGGGACGAGCGCGGTTGAAAACGTTTCCGAGCCTGGGACACCGGCCGCACCAGTGCGGGGGTCTCGCAGCGCTCCTCGGAACGGGGGGCAGTATAGCCGCTCGCCGAGCGTGGCGAGACGCCGGCAACGCGTTGACGGCGCCCTGTGAACTACGATTCACACATGGTCGAGGTTCGCAAGACGGCTGTGTTCGAAGCGTGGTTCGCCTCGCCGCGCGACCGTCAAGCACAAGCCCGCATCACCGTGCGTGTGCGTCGCTTGCAAGAAGGCAACCCAGGCCAGCATCGAGTGCTGACGGCAGGTGTGGTGGAGATGAAGATCGACTTCGGCCCTGGCTACCGCGTCTACTTCACCAACCTCGGCGCCGAGTTGGTGCTGTTGCTGGCTGGGGGCGACAAGTCGACTCAGCAGCAGGACATTCTTACGGCGCTGCAACAGGCAAGGGAGATCTGATCATGGCTGTCGAGACCACCCGCTGGGACGTGCAAGATTACCTGCGCACGCCCGAAGATTGCGCGCTCTACATCCAGGCCGCCATCGACGAAGCTGGCGACGATGCGGCCTTCATCGCCAAGGCGCTGGGCGACGTGGCGCGCTCGCGCGGCATGTCGCAAACGGCGCGCGATGTCGGCGTCACGCGCGAAGGTCTCTACAAGGCGCTGTCCGTCGATGGCAACCCGAGCTTTGCCACCGTGCTCAAGGTGCTGGGCACGCTCGGATTGCGGCTGCATGTCGAGCGAGCGGATGCTGCCTGACGCAAACGCGAGCGCAAGAGAACGCAGGCCAGGGGTTTAGATTCAAGACCTGACCCTCCCGCTCCCCCAAGGCGCTGGGCGACGTGGCGCGCTCGCGCGGCATGTCCCAAACCGCGCGCGATGTCGGCATCACGCGCGAAGGGCTCTACAAGGCGCTGTCCGTCGATGGCAACCCGAGCTTTGCCACCGTGCTCAAGGTGCTGGGCACGCTCGGATTGCGGCTGCATGTCGAGCGCGCGGATGCCGCCTGACGCAAACGCGAGCGCAAGAGAACGCAGGTCAGGGGTTTAGATTCAAGACCTGACCCCCAAGCCCTTGCGCCACACGGCCAGATGCAGCGCATTGACGAGGAAGATCGCAGGCTGCGCGAAGCGGGTGCTGGCCAGGCGCCGCTCGGGGTCGCTCAGGCACAACTCGCGCATCGACAGGCCCATAACTTCGTCGGCCTCTTCCACCCAGCGGGGAAAGCGTTCGAACAGCTCGCGGCCCATGCCCACCGACTGCGAGCCCTGCCCCGGAAAGATAAGTGCGCGCATGTCAGCCGGTCACGTCAACGTTGTGGCGACCCATCGCCCCAACCCAGCCACTACGAGGATCGCGACGAAATCAAAAACGAGGAGCGCACGTATTCTTGCGGTTGGCTTTAGCTGCCCGATCTTGGCAGCTTCCCTAATAAGTGGTTTGGTTGTGAGCACCGCGGCTGAGGCGGTCACGAAGAGGCAAATCTTGATCCAGAAGGAAACGCTGCCGAGATAAAGATCGGTAGGCTTGGCGAGCCACGCTACCATTGCAAAGCCCGTCGCAAAAATCAGAAGGGCCGAAACCCGAGAAATTTTATCGAGCGCGACGAGCTGACCCAGTACCCGCCCTTCTACGGACTGCGCCCGTAGAATTCGGTTCTTCAGAAAGCTAGCGACCAAACACCCGGCAAAGCCAAGCAGGTGTATAAGCTTGATGATCGTTAAGTCCATATCATCACCTCAAGTTTTTGTCGCCGGGACGAAAAGCAGCCATTCTTTAAACAACTGATGCCGCTCAGCCTTGAGCTTGGCAGGCAGCGAGAAGTACTGCAGTGAGACAGCGAGCCTCGGAATATTCATGATTGGTTTCCTTTGTTGCGATGGATCGGTGAATTGATTGAATAGCGCGCCCTCAGGCTTCCTGAACTTGCTCCTGCATGGACGCAAAGTGTTCGCGCAACTTACGCCGCAGGATCTTGCGGGTCGGACCCTTGGGCAGCTCGGTCAGGCTCTCTATACGATTGATTACGACGATGTGGCGAGGGCACTTGAAGCGCGCGATGCGCGCGAGGAAAAGCTGGCGGATGTCGTCGTCACTCAGCGCCGAGTCAGGGCGCAGCTTCACGTAGAGGCAGATTTCCTGCCCCAAGGTTGATGGGGTCAGGTCTTTAATTTAAACCCCCCAATGTGTTCTCCACACTTGCTGCACAGAAGGCCCGCCCTCCACGCGGCGCCCCGCTACGACCCATTCGCCGGCATGAAGTCCTCCGCCCTGTCGTGCGTCAGCGCAGCGCGGCCGACGATCAGCGGGTCGAGGGCGCCGATGCCGGCGAGGTCCTTGTTGGTGTAGGGCAGCCGGGCCAGCACGTAGCGCAGCGCGTTAAGCCGCGCGCGCTTCTTGCAATCGGACTTGATCACCGTCCACGGCGCATCTGCCGTGTCGGTGTGCATGAAGGTCGCTTCCTTGGCGCGCGTGTAGTCGTCCCAGCGGTCTAGCGAGGCGAGGTCGATGGGGCTGAGCTTCCACTGCTTGAGCGGGTGCGTGCGGCGTTCCTTGAAGCGGCGCCGCTGCTCTTCGCGGCTGACCGAGAACCAGAGCTTGAACAGGTGCACGCCGCTGCGCACCAGGTGGCGCTCGAACTCGGGCGCCTGGCGCATGAACTCGAGGTACTCGTCGTCGCTGCAAAAGCCCATCACGCGCTCGACGCCGGCGCGGTTGTACCAACTGCGGTCGAAGAGGACGATCTCGCCGCGCGTCGGCAGGTGCTGCGCGTAACGCTGGAAGTACCACTGGCCGCGCTCGATCTCGGATGGCTTTTCCAGCGCGACGACGCGCGCGCCGCGTGGGTTCAGGTGCTCCATGAAGCGCTTGATGGTGCCGCCCTTGCCAGCCGCGTCGCGGCCCTCGAAGAGGATGACGACGCGCTGGCCCGAATCCTTGACCCACGCCTGCAGCTTGAGCAGTTCCACCTGCAGGCGGTACTTCTGCTTTTCGTAGCCCTTGCGGGAAAGCAGGTTCTGGTACGGGTAGCCGCCTTCGCGCCAGTTGGCGGACAGTTCGGTGTCGGGGTCGAGCGCGCCCGGCACGAGTTCGGTCTCGCGCCGAAAGAGCGCGTGGCGCAGCGCCTGCGCGTCGTCCGGCGAGGCGCCGTCGACGACCGCCTGCAGGTGCTGCAACACGTCGCGCGGATTGCCGGCGCGTGCCTGGGCCAGCACGTCGCGCAGCGCGGCCGCCTGTGCCTCCTGCGCCGACAGCGTCGCCTGCTTCACCACATGGCGCTCGATGCTGCGCGCGCCGATGCGCGGCGCGGTGTCGCCGGCCTGGGCCGGGCGCGGAGCGTTGCGCGCTCGCGGCGCGGGCGTCGTCCTGGCGGCGCGTGGCTTGGCCTTCGCATGGGCGGCGGCGGGCTTGGCGGGAGTGGCTTGGCGGGGCATCGCGGCTCCTTGCTGTCGATAGCGCACTATGCCATCGAAGCGGGCCGCGAGCGCCGACGCGGCTGTGCGAGACTGCGCCCATGCGTGAGCGCCGCATCAGCCCCCTCGAAGCGTTGGCGCCTGCGAGGCTGCGCGGCGTGCGCGGCGTGCTGACCGACATCGACGACACGCTGACGCGCGACGGCGCCATCGAGCCGGCGGCGCTCGACGCGCTGCAGCGCCTGCACGAGAGCCACGTCCCGGTGATCGCGATCACCGGCCGCCCGGCCGGCTGGAGCGATCCCTTCGCAACGCAGTGGCCGGTGCAGGCCATCGTCGCCGAGAACGGCGGCGTGATGCTGCGCGGCGCGGCAAGCGGGCTCGAGCGCGAGTTCACGCAGGACGTGGCCGAGCGCGCACGCAACTTCGCACGCCTGCAAGACTGCGCTGCCGCGGTGCTGCGCGAGGTACCCGGCGCGCGGCTGGCAACCGACAGCGCCGGGCGGCTGACCGACATCGCCGTCGATCACAGCGAGTTCGCTCATCTCGAGCCGGACAAGATCGAGCAGGTGGCCGCGCTGATGCGCAGCCACGGGCTGAACGCAACGGTGAGTTCGATCCACATCAACGGCTGGATCGGCGAGCACACCAAGTGGACCGCCGCGCAGTGGGCGGTGCAGCGCGTGACCGGCGCACCGCTGGTGGCCGACGAGTGGGTCTACGTGGGCGACTCGACCAACGACCAATTGATGTTCGAGCGCATCCCGCTCTCGGTGGCGGTGGCCAACATCGTGCGCTTTCTGCCGCAGCTCGACGTGCTGCCGGCCTATGTGACGCACAGCGAGCGCGGCGCCGGGTTCGCCGAACTGGCGAACGCCCTGCTCGCCGCGCGCGGCGTTCGATGAACCACGACGACGCATCGACGCTGCGCGCGGCGGCCGGCCTCGCATTGGCCGCCGCCGTCTCGCTCGGCCTGGCGCGCTTCTCGTACGCGCTGCTGCTGCCGCCCATGCGCGCGGACCTCGGCTGGAGCTACTTCACGTCGGGCGCGATGAACACCGTCAACGCCGCTGGCTATCTTCTCGGCGCGCTGCTCACGCCGCGCTGGCTGGCCCGCCGCGACGCGCGCACCCTGCTGCTCGCCGGCAGCGTGGCGACCGCGCTGCTGCTGGCCGCGCACGGCGCGGTGCGCGGCGAGGCAGCGCTGCTCGCGCTGCGCCTCTTGTCCGGCGTCGCGAGCGCGGTGCTCTTCATCTCCGGCGGCCTGCTCGCCGCGCGCCTGGCCGCGGGCCCGCAGACCGGCGCGGCGCAAGGCTCCGCGGTGACGCCGGGCCTGGTGCTCGGCATCTATTACGGCGGCACGGGCCTCGGGATCGTCGCCTCGGCGGCGATCGTCCCTGCCGCGATCAGCCTGCCGCTCGCGCACGCCTGGCAGGCGGCGTGGTTCGCGCTCGCGGCCGCGGCGCTGCTGGCCACGGCCGCGATGGCGCGCGCGACGCGGCGCGTCGAATCGCGGCCCCTCGCTACAGGCCCCGGCGCCGGCTTCGCGTGGCGGCCGTTCGCATTCGGCCTCGCGGCCTACCTGATGTTCGGCTTCGGCTACATCGGCTACATGACCTTCGTCGTCACGCTGCTGCGCGAGCAGGGCCTTCCCGGTGCGCAAATCGTCGCCTTCTACGTGTTGATCGGCGCCGGGGTAATGGCCTCGTCGTGGCTCTGGGCCGCAACCTTGCAGCGCTTTCGCGGAGGTGAAGCGCTCGCCCTCTTCAATGGCCTGCTCGCAGTGGCGACGCTGCTGCCGGTACTGAGCGCGCAACCGGTCGTCGTGTTCGCATCGGGTGCGCTGTTCGGCGCGGTGTTCCTGTCACTCGTTGCGTCGACGACCGCGCTCGTGCGGCATAACCTGCCACCTGCGTCGTGGGCAGGCGGCATCGGCGCGTTCACGATCGTCTTCGCGGCCGGGCAGATCGTCGGCCCGAGCGCGGTCGGTTGGGTCGCCGACGGCCCGGGCGGCCTGGCGCGCGGCTTCGTCTGCTCGGCGGCGGCGCTCGCCGTCGGCGCGCTGCTCGCGTGGCGGCAGAAGCCACTGCCTGGCGCACATTGAGTTTGCGGCTCGCTACACTCTTCTCGGAAGTTAGGCGCCCAGGCCGAGGAAGCGCCCAACACGGCCCAGTTCGGCGTCGAGCTCGCGCCGAAACGCGGCCTCGCGCGGCGCGCGCCCGCGGACGTAGCCAAGTTGCGCGACGAGCCGGCCGTCACTGACGGAGACGTTGCTCCAGCCGATCACGTCGTCGCGCCACAGCAGCGGCAACGCGTAGTAGCCGAGCTTGCGCTTGGGTGCCGGCGTGTAGGCCTCGAAGCGATACGCCCAGCCCCAGAACAGCTCGAAGCGGCGGCGGTCCCACACGACGGGGTCGAACGGCGTCAGCAGGCACACGGATTCTGGCGGCGCATGGCGCTTCGAAGCCGGGTTCTCGCCTTCGGGCCAGAACCACGTCGTGCCGTCGACGCTGGCGCGTTGAAGGCGCTGCTTGGCGCGCGCCAGCGCGTTGCGGCGGCCGTCGGCCCACTGCGGCGCGCCGCCGCGCAGGTGGCCGACGAGTTCGGCCAGCGAGCGTTCGGGCAGCGGTGCGTACTTGCGAACGACGACGTCGACGAGTGCGTCGAGCGCGGCGCCCGCATCGGCGGCGGGTGGATGCACTTCGCGCGCCGCGTAGAGCCGCACGCCGCCCTCGCGCCGGGCGATGCGCAGCAGGCCCCGGTAGTGCATGCCGTCCAGCAGTTGCGTGCTCGCATTGCTGGCCCCGCCGAACCAGTTCAGGGCCTTGCCGTGCGCGAACTGCGCGTCCACTTCGCGCGGGTGCACGACGCCGCGTTCGCGCACGAACTCGAGCACCGCATGCGCCTGCTTCCAGCGCGCCGGGGTCCACGCCGTGCGCGGCGTGCGCGGGTGCATCAGCGCGTGCGTCGCGCGCGGAAGGAATCCGTAGTTGACGAAAAAGTCTTCCTCGATCGCCAGCCGCGGGTAGCGGCGCTCGAGGTCGCCGGCAGCGTAGCCCTTCACCCGGTGGCGCAGCGTCAAGTCCTGCGCCCGCGCCGGGGCGCGGATGGGGTCGGCCTGCACGAAGCCGAGCCGGGCAATGGCCTTCGGCAACGTGGTCGGCGCGAACAGGCTGCGCGCGACGGCGTAGGCGCGAAGCTGCATGGTGGTGATCGGCATGGCGCGATCATGCCGCGCTTGCGCGCGGCGGGCTTACTGCCCTGCAGCAGCAGGCAGGGCGTTCGCCCATTTCGTTCCTTGGTCTGCGCTCACATCCACTGCGCGAATATGAGCTTCGCCCGAGCACCGCACGGCGTTTACGCTCGGCGGCCTTACAGGCCGTCTGCGGCCCGCGGGGCCGCAACTTTGTGGCTTCGGCCGCCGCTTCGCGGCTTGACTTCGCTGCGCGAAGTCAGCCTGCGCCGCAAGGCGACCGGGCCGCTGCACGCAGCGCGTTCACCTTGTCGGTTCGTTGGTCTGCGCTCACATCCGCTGCGCGGATATGAGTTCCGCCCAAGAACGACCAAGCTTGCTTCGCTCGGGGCCTTACAGGCCCGCAGCCGCACGCAGCGCGGCTACCTTGTCCGTTCTTTTCCACGTGAACTCGGGTTCGTCGCGGCCGAAG
>CAIKUF010000047.1 GCA_903830565.1 uncultured bacterium
CCCACCCCGACTGCCACTTGCACGACATGGGGCCGGGCCATCCGGAGTGCCCGCAGCGGCTCGACGCGATCAACGACCACCTGCTCGCGACCGGCCTGGCGGCCGCGTTCGAGGCGCGCCGCGCGCCGCTGGTGGACCTCAAGGACGTGGCATTGGCCCACGAGAGCCGGTACGTCGGCGAGCTCAAGGAGTTGCTGGAGCAAGTCGTCGCAAGCGGCGAGACGCGCCATATCGACCCCGACACCGTCGTCGGCCCCGGAACCTGGCGCGCCATCTTGCGCTCTGCGGGCGCCGCCGTTGCCGCGACCGATGCCGTGCTCGACGGTGAGGTCGAGAACGCCTTTTGCGCGACCCGGCCGCCCGGCCACCACGCGACGCGCAACGAGGCGATGGGCTTTTGCTTCTTCAACAACGTCTCCATCGCCGCGCGCCATGCGCTGGACGTGCGCGGTCTGAAGCGCGTCGCGATCGTCGACTTTGACGTCCACCACGGCAACGGCACGGAGGATATCGTGGCCGGCGACGAGAGGGTGCTGATGGTCAGCATCTTCCAGCACCCGCTCTATCCATACAGCGGCGCGGTGCCGATGGGCACCAACATGTGCAACGTGCCGATCCCGCCCTACACGCGCGGCGGCGAGGTGCGCGACATGATCGAGGCGATGTGGATGCCGCGCCTCGAAGAGTTCAAGCCGCAGATGGTCTTCATCTCGGCCGGCTTCGACGCCCACCGCGAGGACGACCTCGGCCAGCTCGGCCTCATCGAGGCCGACTACGAGTGGATCACGCATCGCATCAAGGCTGTCGCCGACCGCCATGCCAAGGGCCGCATCGTGTCGTGCCTCGAAGGCGGCTACGCGCTGGACGCGATGGCGCGCAGCGTCGCCATCCACCTGCGGGTGCTGGCCGAGCTGTGACAGAAGAGTGCCGTTGAGATGGCGAGCGTGGACGGGCTGACTGCGCTGAGCGACCTGTTCGAAGGCCTGACGCGCGCCAGCGTGCTCAAGGAACTCGGCGTGCTGCTGGCCTGCATCGTGCTGGCCTGGCTGATCGCGTGGCAGCTCAGGCGCATGTTCGACGTCGACGGCCCGGTGCTGTTCGGGCGCCGCATCCTCGACGGCGTGCTGTTCCCGGTGCTGGCGCTGGTGCTGACGCTGCTCGCGCGCGAGGCCTTGCACAGCGTGCTGCGGCCGGTGCTCTTCAGCCTCGCGATTCCGATCCTCGTCTCGTTGGTCGTGATCCGCCTGACCGCACGCGTGCTGCGCGCGGCATTGCCCGAGTCACGCTGGGTCGCCGCGGTCGAACGCACCGTGTCGTGGGTTGCGTGGATCGCGGTCGTGCTTTGGGTCACGGGCGTGCTGCCGCCGATCCTGGAGACGCTCGACAGCATGCAATGGAAGATGGGCGGTGCCAGCGTTTCGCTGCGCAACATGATCGAGGGCGGCATCTCGGCCGGCGTCGTGATGGTGCTGACGCTGTGGCTGTCGTCGGTGCTGGAGAAGAAGCTCATCCGCGGCACCGGCAGCGAGCTCTCGATGCGCAAGATGGTGGCCAACCTGCTGCGCATCGTGCTGCTCGTCATCGGCGTACTCGTCGCGCTGTCGGCGGTCGGCATCGACCTCACGGCGCTCTCGGTGCTCGGCGGCGCGGTCGGCGTCGGCGTCGGCCTCGGCCTGCAGCGCATCGCGGCGAACTACGTTAGCGGCTTCGTGATCCTCGCCGAGCGCTCGCTGCGCATCGGCGACATGGTCACCGTGGACACGTTCGAGGGCCGCATCACCGACATCCGCACCCGCTACACCGTCATCAGTGCGCTCAACGGCCGCGAGTCGCTGGTGCCCAACGAGATGATGGTCACGCAGCGGGTCGAGAACGCCACGCTCGCCAGCCGAACGCTGCTGCTCACGAGTCCGGTGCAGGTGGCCTACGGCACGGACATCGCGACGCTGTTGCCGAGGCTGGAGGCGGTGATCGCGTCCGTCTCCCGAGTGTTGACGACGCCGGCGCCGGCGGTGCAACTCGCAGGTTTCGGCGCCGACGGCCTGAACTTGACGCTCAACTTCTGGATTGCCGACCCCGAGAACGGGCAGGGCAGCGTGCGCTCGGAAGTCAACCTTGCGGTGCTGCGCGCGCTGGACGAGGCCGGTGTGGAGATACCCTTCCCGCAACGTGTATTGCGTCACCTGAATGCGCCGGAATCGGGCGCCCCGGGCTGAGCGCTGAAAGAAAAAGGCCCGCTTGACGCGGGCCTTGAATCGACAGGCGGGCGAAGCCGCTGGCAAGGTCTTACTTCACGACCACGTCGACGCGTCGTGCCTCGGGCGAGTCGCCGCCGTTGACCTGCTCGGGCTTCTTCAGCTCGATGCGCGATTCGGCGATGCCGTTCGCCTTCAACGCGGCGGCCACCGCCAGCGCGCGCTGCTTGGCGAGCTCGGCGTTCTGATCGACATTGCCCGAGGCGTCGTGGAATCCGCTGATGATCAGCTTGGCCACCTCGTTGCCCTTGGCGATCACGATCACCTTGGTCAGCGTCGCGGTGGCTTCTGGCGAGAGCTCGGCCTTGCCGGTCTCGAAGTACAGCTTGGCCGTCTCCGCGACCGCAACCACCGCGACCGGAGCCGACGCTGCTGCCTGGTGCGAAGCGCCACTCGTGGAAGCCGCCACCGGCAGCAGCGGCACGATCAGCAGCGCGACGATGTTGATGATCTTGATCAGCGGGTTGACGGCCGGGCCGGCGGTGTCCTTGTAGGGGTCGCCCACGGTGTCGCCGGTGACGGCCGCCTTGTGCGCCTCGCTACCCTTGCCGCCGTGGTGGCCGTCCTCGATGTACTTCTTCGCGTTGTCCCAGGCGCCGCCGCCGGTGCACATCGAGATGGCGACGAAGAGGCCGGTGACGATGGTGCCCATCAGCAGGCCGCCGAGCGCGGCCGGGCCGAGCAGCAGGCCGACGAGGATCGGCGCGACCACCGGCAACAGACTGGGGACGATCATTTCCTTGATCGCGGCGCTGGTCAGCATGTCGACCGCGCGGCCGTACTCGGGCTTGGCCGTGCCTTCCATGATGCCCTTGATGTCGCGGAACTGGCGCCGCACTTCGACCACCACTGCGCCGGCGGCGCGGCCCACGGCCTCCATCGCCATCGCGCCGAAGAGGTAGGGGATCAGGCCGCCGATGAACAGGCCGACGATCACTTTCGGGTCGCTGAGATCGAAGCTGATGCTCATGCCGCGGCCTTCGAGCGAGTGCGTGTAGTCGGCGAACAGCACCAGTGCGGCGAGGCCAGCCGAACCGATCGCGTAGCCTTTGGTCACGGCCTTGGTCGTGTTGCCGACGGCGTCGAGCGGGTCGGTGATGTCGCGCACGCTTTGCGGCAGGCCGGACATTTCGGCGATGCCGCCGGCGTTGTCGGTGATCGGGCCGTAGGCGTCGAGCGCGACGACGATGCCGGCCATGCTCAGCATCGCGGTCGCGGCGACGGCGATGCCGTACAGGCCGGCCAGCGAATAGGCACTCAAGATAGCGACGCAGACGAACAGCACCGGCCATGCGGTCGAACGCATCGAGACGCCGAGGCCGGCGATGATGTTCGTGCCGTGCCCGGTCGTCGACGCCTGTGCGATGTGCTGCACCGGCTTGAACTGCGTGCCGGTGTAGTACTCGGTGACCCAGACCAGCGCCGCGGTGAGCAGCAGGCCGACGGTGCACGAGGCGATGAGCCTGTATTGCGTGCCGGCGCCCAGCGCATCGGCCGGCATGAAGAGGTAGGTGACAACGGCGAAGGCGATCAGCGAGAGCCCGCCGGCGACGGCCAGGCCCTTGTAGAGCGCGGGCATGACGTTCTTCATGCCCGGCGAGGCCTTGACGAAGCCGCAGCCGATGATCGAGGCGATGATCGACACCGCGCCCAGCAGCAGCGGGTAGACAACGGCGTGCAGCGGCGCCGCGGTGACGACCAGCGCGCCGAGCGACATCGTCGCGATCAGCGTCACGGCGTAGGTCTCGAACAGGTCGGCGGCCATGCCGGCGCAGTCGCCGACGTTGTCGCCGACGTTGTCGGCGATCACGGCCGGGTTGCGCGGGTCGTCTTCCGGAATCCCGGCCTCGACCTTGCCGACGAGGTCGGCGCCGACGTCGGCGCCCTTGGTGAAAATGCCGCCGCCCAGGCGCGCGAAGATCGAGATCAGCGACGAGCCGAAGGCAAAGCCCAGCAGCGGCTTGAGCACGGCGGGCAGGCTCTTATCGGGCGTGAGGTTGCCGTTGCCGGTGATGAAGAGGAAGAAGATCACGACCCCGAGCAGGCCCAGGCCGACGACCAGCATGCCGGTGATCGCGCCGCCCTTGAAGGCGACCGCGAGCGCCGGGCCGATGCCCTTGGTGGCTGCCTGCGCGGTGCGCACGTTGGCGCGCACCGAGACGTTCATGCCGATGAAACCGCACGCGCCCGAGAGCACCGCGCCGACGACGAAGCCGGTGGCGGTCGTGGTGTCGAGGAAAATCGCGATCAGCACGGCGAGTACAACGCCCACCAGGGCGATGGTCTTGTACTGGCGGGCCAGGTAGGCGCCCGCACCCTCCTGGATCGCCTTGGCGATTTCTTGCATGCGTGCGTTGCCGGCATCCTGGCTCAGGATCCAGCTTCGCTGCACGAAGCCGTAGACGACTGCGGCCAGGCCGCAGGCCAGCGCGATGTAGAGCGCCATCGTTGTGGACATCAAGGGTCTCCTTTGGGGGTTGCTCGGTAAGGGTTGACGGCTTCGGCGCGAAACACAAGTGCCGCGCGCACGGTGTGATGCGCACGCGACGCGTAGAATTCGGGTCGTCCTCAGCCGTTGGTCAACCCCCTATTATGAGTCTTCAGCAAGTCACCCCCGGGCCGAACGCGCCGCACGAGTTCAACGTGATCATCGAGATTCCGATGAACGCCGACCCGATCAAGTACGAGGTCGACAAGGCCACGGGGGCGCTGTTCGTCGACCGCTTCATGACGACGGCGATGCACTACCCGTGCAACTACGGCTACATCCCGCAGACGCTGGCCGACGACGGCGACCCGGTCGACGTGCTCGTCGTCACGCCATACCCGCTGACGCCGGGCGTCGTCGTCACCTGCCGGCCGATCGGCGTGCTCAGCATGCAAGACGAAGCCGGCGGCGACGCCAAGCTGCTCGCGGTGCCGATCACCAAGGTGCTGCCGATGTATTCGCGCTGGCAACGCCCCGAGGACGTGAACGCGATGCGCCTGAACGCGATCCAGCACTTCTTCGAGCACTACAAGGATCTCGAGCCCGGCAAGTGGGTCAAGGTCCAGGGCTGGCAAGGCCCCGAGGCGGCGATGCAGGAAGTGGCCGCCGGGATGGCGAGCTGGGCCAAGAGCCTGTCGGCCTGACAGGCGGCCCGGCGGCGAAGGGTGGCCCGGGCTGGCCACCGCGACGCTTCAGGAAAGCGCCTTCGCCTTGAGCTTGTCGAATTCCGCCTGATTGATCGTCCCGGTGTCGAGGAGGGCCTTGGCTTCGGCGATGTGCGTGGCTGGCGACTTGCCGGCCACGTCCCGGATGTAGGCGTCGGCTTCGGACTTGCTGCGCTGCAGGCTGGCGTGCTGGCGCTCGGCCATGCCGGTGCCGCGGGCGATGATGTAGATCACAGCCGTCAGCACCGGTACGAAGAGGAGGCCGATGATCCACAGGACCTTGGAGCCTCCGCCGAGGTTCGGGTCGCGGAACAGATCGACGACGATCTGAAACATGATGATCAAATAGGCGACGAAGAAAAACGTCGACAACATCAGCCAGACCAGATCCCAGAAATTGCTCATATTGATTCTCCTCGAGGTACTAACAGTAAAACTAAAGTGTTTATGGGCTGTTCCGCGGCGCCGGATTCACCGGCGAGGGCGCGCGGCGTGACGGACCCAGGTCCGGGTGATCTGCCAGGCAAAGCCGCCGGTCAGCATGCCGAGCACGTAGACGAGCAGGGCGAGCAGTGACAATGGCAACGTGATGCTCAGCGTCAGAAACGACACCGTGACCGACGCGAGGTTCTGAAGCATGAAGAGGATCACGATGCCGGCCAGGATCGCGACCAGCGCAATATAGACGTTCCTCATCGTTCGTTCTCCGATTCAGCGGTGGCGGGGCGCGTCGAAGCTTGGACTCCATCGCGCAAAGGGGCGCAGTCTACCTTCTTCGCACGTTTCTGCGCGGCAGGCCCCGCAGCCCTTGCGCCACGCGATTCATATTCGCTCGCACGGTTGTGGTCGGTCGGCGTGGCGATCGCGATCACTTCCCCTCCGACCGAGCTCGCGCCGTCACCGTGCTCAGCGGCTGCGGCGTGATCGAATCGGCGATGTCGACCCAGCCACCGCCTATCGCCTGATAGACGCTGACGAGCTGGGCGTAGCGTTCGGCAAGCAGGCGCACCGAGGCAATTTCCGCAGCGAACAGCTCGTTCTCGGCCACCAGCACTTCGAGGTAGCCCGACACGCCCTTGTCGAACTTGAGCCTGGAGAGGCGGGCGAACTCGCGCAGCGCGTTCACGCGCTCGGCCTGCATTGCATACTCATCGATCTTCTTCTGCGAGCCCGTCAACGCGTCGTTGGTTTCGCGAAACGCGTTCAGTATCGTCTGTTGATAAAGGGCCAATGCCGCTCGGTTTTGCGCTTCGGCCGAGGCGACCTGGCCTTCGATGCCGCCGAAGGTGAAGATCGGGCCCGAAAGGCCGGCGCCGATCAGCATCGCACTCGCCGGGCCGGTGAGCAGGCTGCTGAACACGGTGCTCACGGTGCCGACCGCGCCGGTGATGGAAACGTTCGGGTAGTACAGCGCCCGCGTGGCGCCGATGTTCGCGTTCGTTGCGATCAGGTTTTGCTCGGCTTGCAAGATGTCGGGCCGGCGCAGCAGCAGCGTCGACGGCAGGTCGCCGGGGATCAGCGGGGCCGCGAGTTGGGCGATGCTCTTGCCGCGCGGAATCGGCGCCGGGTTCTGCCCGAGCAGGATGGAGATCAGGTTCTCCTGCGCGGCGATGGCCTGCTCGAAGGCTGGGATCGCGGCCAGCGCCTGCTGGTATTGCGAGCGGATCTGCGCCACCTCGCTCTTGGAGACGATGCCGGCCTTGAAGCGCAGGTCGAACAGCCTCGCCGTGGCGCCGAAGTTGCGCGCCGTGGCGCGTGCGATCTCGAGCTGCTGGTCGAGCGCGCGCAGCCCGATGTAGCTCGCGGAAACGCCCGTCACCAAGGTCAGCACAACGCCGTGCTTGGCCTGCTCGCTGGCATACACCTGCGCTTGCGCAGCTTCGCTCAGGCGTCGCACGCGGCCGAAGAGGTCGAGTTGCCAGGACGCTCCCAGCGATGCCTGGTAGAGCGAGAAGTACGGGTCGGCGCCGGGCGGCAGCGGCGGCTGGCCGACGCGGCTCGCGCGAGCCCGGCTGGCGTCGCCGCTGTAGCCGATCTGCGGATAGAGCTGCGAGCCCGTGGCCTGCAGAGCGCCTGCGAACTGGTCGACCCTGGCCGCCGCGATGCGAACGTCGCGGTTCTGGCGCAGCGCGGTGTCGACGAGATCGTTGAGCACCGGGTCGCCGAACTGTTCCCACCACTTCGTGTTCGCGACCTCGGCCGACTTGGGGTAGTCGATGCGCCACGCGGCCGGTGTGTCGGTCGTGGGGCGCACATAGTCCGGGCCGACGACACAGCCGCTCAAGCCTGCGGCCAGCAGCGCCAGCAACGCCACGCGTTTGCGTGTCCTCATCTGGGTGTCCTTCGTGTCATGCGTGGGAAGCGAAAACCGTGCGCGATTCGCTGCCTATGCGCTTCGCATCAGCAAGGAATGTACGCTCGAACCGTGACGGCTGCATCCAAGCGGGCTTGCCGCGAACGAGCTCTATGGGCGTCTCACAGCGCGCCTACGCAGTCGCCAGATCCCGAACGTGACCGATGAGTTGTTGCGCGAGCGGACTCGCTTCGTGGAACCTCAGCGTGACGGCGGCGACGGCCCGGGCAGGCGAGGGTAGCTCGTAGGGCAAACGCACCAGCATGTTCGTCCCCGGCGAGAACTCGATCGGCGGGCGCATGCCCAAGCCCAGCATTTCGCCGTGCAGCGCCATACCGAGTTGAATGTGGATCGAATACGCCTCGACTGCAGGCCGTGGCAATTCGAGGCCGAGCGTTTCGAGCGTGCGCAGCACGTATTCGAAGAAGATGCAGTTGGTCGGCGGCAGCACCCAGTGCGCCTGCAGCAACTCCGGCCAGGTCACGCGTTTGCGTGCGGCCAGAGAATGGTCGCGGCGGGCCAGGACGCACAGGCTTTCCTCGAACAACGTGGCAATGTGAAAATCGGGGCCAAGATCGAGCAGCGACAAGCGCAGGATTGCGATTTCGATGTCACGCCGACGCAGGCGGTCGATGAGTTCAGTCTCGCGCGCCTCGACCACCGAAACGGAGCTGCCCGGATGCACCTCTGCCAGACGCTTGATTGCGATGGGCAGGAAAGGAATCGCCGGCATCGGCACGCTGCCGATGCGCAGGCCCCCCGCCGCGCCGCTGGATACCATCTCCAGATCCTGGGCTGCGCGGCGCAATTCTTCGAAGATGACCGCCGCGCGCGGCGCGAAGCTCAGCGCATGGATGGTCGGCTCGACACCATCGGCATGGCGATCGAAGAGCTTGGCGCCGACCTTTGCCTCCAGGCCCGCGATGGCCTTGGTCACCGCGGGCTGCGTGAGGTGCACCGCGGCTGCGGCCTTGCGAAAGCTGCGCTGTTCCAGCACGGCAGCGAAGACTCGCAACTCACTCATCTTCAGGTGCCTGGGCAGGCGTTGGACCAGGGTGTCCGTCGCCATGAGGTTCCTGTAAGGTCGTCGATGAACCGATGAAGGTCAGCGCATTCGCTCCGGCGCGATGAGCTACTGGAAATTATCGCCCGATAGAAAAGTGGCATTTGACCCGCGAGAGACGGCAACTGCGGAGGTCGTCCATACTCGCCAACCCCACCTTGCGGAGTGTCTCTAATGGGCCGGAGGTGTCTCACGAACCGGGTTGAAGCAATGCGGCTATCGAATCCGAACACTTGCGGAATACGCGCCCCTGCACGGACTTGGCGCGACGCTGCGCGGTGCGGCCTCGTTGGCGCGGCGCTGCTGCTCGGAGTCTCCGCCGCGATGGCCGCCGACCCCGACCTGCCGCGGGCCAGGCAGTGGGTCGGCGAAGGCAACTACCAGGCGGCCTACGAATTGCTGCTGCCTTTCGAGGTCTCTGCCAAGGCCGACGCCGAGTTCAACCTGCTGCTGGGCGAGGCGGCGCTGCGCACCGAACGCGCCGAGCAGGCCAAGATCTTCTTCGAGCGTAGCCTCGCGGCGTCGCCGAGCTCGGTCGACGCGCACCTGGGCCTGGGCCGCGCCTACCTCGCACTCGGCGACTACGCGAGCGCGAAGATCGAATTCGAGACCGTGCTGCGCTTCGACGATCTGCCGACCGACCTGCACCAGCAGGCCGAGATCTACGCCGAAGCGGCGCGGGGCTATGCCGAGGGCAAGCGCCTGCTCGCCAGCGGCTATGCGATTCTCGGCGGAGGCAACTACCGCGCCAGCGCGCGCGGCACGATCCCCGAGGCCGAGAACGACCGCTTCTTCGCCGCGCGCGTCGGCGGCAACCTGAACTACGAACTCGCCGACGGCTATGCGCTCAACGGCAGCCTGGACTACCGCTTCCGCGACTACGACAACGCCAACCGACGCAACGATTCCGATCTGCGCTGGAATGGCGCCGTCAGCCGCAACGTGGGCGAGGGCAACTGGGCCGCCGGCCTGCGCGGCCGCGTCAGCTACCGTGGCGATGGGCAGTACCGCAACGACTTCGTCCTCTACGGCAACTACCGCCTGCGCCTCGACCCCGACAACCAGGTGACGGTGGGCGCGGAAATCGCCCAGCGCCGCTACCCTACCGGCCCTTTGCGTGAGCGCACGCGCAACATTGCCGGGCTCAACGGCAGTTGGACGCATGCGCTGCTGGATGGCAAGGCCAGCTTCACGCTGGACGGATTTGCCGGGCGCGAATTCAACACCCAGCGCCCCGACGGCGATGCCAACTTCTTCGGCCTGTCGCCGAGGCTCAATTTCACCATCAGCGACAAGCTGGGCGGCTTCGTCTTCGGCTGGTGGCAGAACGACCGCTACAACGTCGAGTTGCTGGGCGCGCCCGGAGACAGCCTGGTCGGCATCGGCACGCGCAACGACAACCTGTACGAAGTCGGCGGCGGGCTGACCTGGCAGTTCGCGCCGAGATGGTCGCTGAACCCCGAGATCCTGTACATCCACGACCAGAGCAACATCCTCGCCGCCAACTACAGCTCGACCGAGATATGGATCACGCTGCGTTGGGACTTCTGATTCATGTCAATCGACCAATCCGAGCGGGATGCCATCCAGACGATGGTGCGGTTGCCGCAAGTGGTTGGGCAAAGGGATCTCTTCACTGCTCCCCCGTCATGTTCACTGAACTCAGGAGCTAGGATGAAAGTGCAAGAGTCGATCGTTCGGGCAATCGCTGTTGCAGTGTGTTTCGGGCTCGCGGCCCCGCTCGGTGCGCAGACACCGCCGGCCGCCGCGACTCTCTTCCAGAACGTTCGCGTCTTCGACGGCACGGGTCGTGCGCTCTCGGCAGCGTCGAATGTCCTTGTTCGCGGCAACAAGATCGAGCGCATCTCATCGGCGCCGATCGTGAGCGATCGGCCCGCGAACACCGTGGTGATCGACGGCGGCGGGCGCACGCTGATGCCCGGGCTGATCGACAACCACTGGCACGTGATGATGGTGCGGCCGACGCCCGCGCAGCTGCTCACGGGAGACATGGGCTACATCTCCCAGCTCGCGGGTGCCGAGGCCACGGCCACCCTGATGCGCGGTTTCACGACCGTGCGCGACATGGGCGGGCCGGCGTTCGGTTTGAAGCGCGCCATCGACGAGGGGATCGTCGCCGGCCCTCGCATCTATCCGTCGGGCGCGCTTATCTCGGTCACGAGTGGTCACGGTGACTTCCGCCAGCCGTCGGAGCTACCGCGCGTGCTCGGTGCGCCGCAGACCCGCGGGGAACAGATCGGCGCCGCGATGATCGCCGACAGTCCGGACGAAGTGCGTGTGCGCGTGCGCGAACAGCTCCTGCAGGGCGCGTCCCAGATCAAGTTGACTGCAGGCGGCGGAGTCTCATCGCCGCACAGCCCCCTGGACGCATCCACCTTCACCGAGGCCGAGCTGCGTGCCGCCGTCGAGGCGGCGGAGAACTGGGGCACCTACGTGGCGGTGCACGCGTACACGCCGGTGTCGATCCAACGCTCGATCGCCGCGGGCGTGAAGGTCATCGAGCACGCTCACCTGATGGATGAGGCGACGGCCAAGCTGATCGCCGAGCGCGGTGTCTGGCTGAGTACGCAGCCGTTTCCCGACGACATCGTCGACGTCTATCCGCCCGGCTCGCTGGAGCGCGCGAAGGCGCAGTCGGTGCTGACCGGCCTGGACAGGATGTACACGCTCGCGAAGAAGTACCGGATCAAGGTCGCATTCGGCACAGACATCCTCTTCTCTGCCGAGCAGGCCAAGGATCAGGGGGCGCTGCTGGTCATGACGACTCGCTGGTACAGCCCTGCGCAAGCGCTCGCGATGGCGACGGGGATGGGTGCGCAGTTGCTGGCGCTGTCCGGCGAGCGCAACCCGTATCCGGGCAAGCTCGGCGCCGTCGAGGAAGGCGCGCTGGCGGACCTGCTCCTCGTGGATGGCAATCCGGTCGAGAACATCAAGCTCGTCGCCGACCCGGCGAAGAACTTTGTGGTCATCATGAAGGACGGCAAGGTCTACAAGAACACACTGGCGAAGGGATCCTAGGCATGTCCAGACGACGCCCAAAGCATCAAGCTGCCGGACCCGCTCCGGCATGCATAACCCACTTCCCCGGCCGGCTGATTTCGGCTTGGTGGGAATGTGGACATGGCGGAATCGCAGCTGACCTGCTAGGGTCGAGCGATCCTCTCCGCGAGCACGCGGCGAAGTGACAACAGGAGTGACGATGGCATCAGAACAAAAAATGTCGCGCATGGGGTTGACCGCGATGGTCGTGGGAGGCATGGTCGGCGCGGGTATCTTCTCGCTGCCACGCACCTTCGCCAACGCCACCGGGCCGCTCGGCGCGGTGATCGCATGGCTCATTGCCGGCACCGGCATGTACATGTTGGCGCGCGTGTTCCAGGCCCTGGCCGAGCGCCGGCCCGACATCGATGCCGGCGTCTATGCCTATGCGCGCGAGGGCTTCGGCGACTACCCGGGCTTCCTCTCGGCCTTCGGCTACTGGATCGGCAGTTGCATCGGCAACGTTTCGTACTGGGTGCTGATCAAGTCGACGCTGGGCGCTTTCTTTCCGGTTTTCGGCGACGGCAACACGGCGGTGGCGATCGCGGTCGCATCGGTCGGCATCTGGCTGTTCCACTTCCTGATCCTGCGCGGGGTGCAGCAGGCGGCGTTCATCAACAGCATCGTCACGGTGGCCAAGGTCATCCCGATCGTGGTCTTCATCGTGATCATGATCTTCGCCTTCAAGATGGATCTGTTCAGCTTCAACTTCTACGGCGGCGATCTGACTTACGGCCTGTTCGATCAGGTCAAGGCGACGATGCTGGTGACGGTGTTCGTCTTCATCGGCATCGAAGGCGCGAGCGTCTATTCGCGCTTCGCCAAGGAGCGCTCCGACGTCGGCAAGGCGACCATCCTCGGCTTCATCACCGTGACCACGCTGATGGTGCTGGTGACCCTGCTGCCCTACGCCGTGCTGCACCGGGCCGAGATTGCCGGCATGCGCCAGCCCTCGATGGCGGCGGTGCTCGAATCCGTCGTCGGCCCGTGGGGCGCGATCTTCGTCAGCGTCGGACTGCTGGTGTCGGTGCTTGGCGCCTACCTCGCGTGGGCGTTGATCTGCGCCGAGGTGATGTTCGCCGCCGGCAAGTCCAAGGACATGCCCAAGGCCTTCGCCAAGGTCAACAAGAACAACGTGCCGGTGGTCGCCATGTGGTCGACCAGCATCATCATCCAGTTGATCGTGATCTCGACCTACTGGTCGCGCGATGCGTTCTCGCTGATGCTCAACCTGACCAGCGCGACGACGCTGATCCCCTACCTGTTCGTCGCCGCCTACGGACTGATGATCGCCCAGCGCGGCGAGACCTACAACGTGCGGCCCGAGGAGCGCCAGCGCGACCTGATCCTGGCCACGCTGGCCGTGGCCTATACGCTGTTCATGATCTACGCCGGCGGCCTCAAGTTCATCGTCCTGTCGGCCGTGCTGTTCGCGCCCGGCACCGTGCTGTATTTCATCGCCCGGCGCGAGCAGGGCAAGCCCGTGTTCGAAAAGACCTCGGACTGGGTCACCTTCGGGGTCATGGTGGCCGCCGGCATCTATGGCGTCTACGGTCTGGCCACCGGCGCCATTTCCATCTGATCAACCAGGAGCAAGTGATGGCAACAGCCAAGAGCAAGGCAAAAGCGAAGTCCGCCAAGGACGAAGTCAAGTTCGGTGTTCATTCCGAGGTCGGCCAACTGCGCAAGGTGATGGTCTGCTCGCCCGGCGTGGCGCACAGCCGCCTCACGCCCAGCAACTGCGACCAACTCTTGTTCGACGACGTGCTGTGGGTCGAGAACGCCAAGCGCGACCACTTCGACTTCGTCACCAAGATGCGTGACCGCGGCATCGAAGTGGTGGAAATGCACAACCTGCTGGCCGAGACGGTGGCGGTGCCCGCGGGCAAGAAGTGGATCCTCGACAACCAGGTCGTGCCCAACCAGGTGGGGCTCGGCTTCATTCAGGAACTGCGCGGTTACCTCGAGGGGCTGGACGACCGCAAGCTCGCGGAAACGCTGATCGGCGGCCTCTCGACGCACGATTTCCCCGAGAAGGTGGGCGGCGCGGCACTCAAGGTCGTCAAGGAGGCTGCCGGCGTCACCGAGTACCTGCTGCCGCCGCTGCCGAACACGCTCTACACCCGCGACACGACGTGCTGGATCTACGGCGGCGTGACGCTCAACCCGCTGTACTGGCCGGCACGGCACGAGGAAACCGTCCTCACGACGGCGATCTACAAATTCCATCCCGACTTCGCCGGCAAGGTCAACGTCTGGTGGGGCGACCCGACGCAGGACCATGGCCTGGCGACGCTCGAAGGCGGCGACGTGATGCCCATCGGCAAGGGCAACGTGCTCATCGGCATGAGCGAGCGCACCTCGCGCCAGGCCATCAGCCAGCTCGCGGCCACGCTGTTCAAGAAGGGCGCGGCCGAGCGCGTCATCGTGGCGGCGATGCCCAAGATTCGCGCCGCGATGCACCTGGACACGGTGTTCACCTTCGCCGACCGCGACTGCGTGCTGCTGGCGCCGGACTTCCTGGCCAAGACTACGACCTTCTCGTATCGGCCGAGCAACCACCCGAGCGGGGTCGAGTTCGTCGCCGAGAAGAAACCTTTCGTCGACGTCGTCGCGCAGGCGCTCGGCTTCAAGAAGCTGCGCGTGGTCGAGGCCGGCGGCAGCGACTACCAGCGCGAGCGCACGCAATGGGACAGCGGCGCCAACCTCGTCTGCGCTTCGCCGGGCGTGGTGTACGCCTATGACCGCAACACCTACACCAACACGTTGCTGCGCAAGGCCGGCATCGAGGTCATCACCATCGTCGGCGCCGAGCTCGGCCGTGGGCGCGGCGGTGGCCACTGCATGACCTGCCCGATCATCCGCGACGCGGTGGACTTCTAACACCAGGAAAGCGTTGAAGTATCGCGCCCGCGCCCGCGCCCGCGGGCGCGGACAGGCCGGCGGCTTTTGCCGCCGTTTCCACGATGAAGTCCGTGACCTCTGCGTTTGGAGCGCCCATGTTGCATACCCCGTCTCTTCTCGTTCGCAGCCGCGCCGCTCGCGCGGCGTTGGCGTTCGCCGCCGCCGGCTTAGCCTTGCCGGCGTTCGCCGCCGAGACGGGCGTGCTTGCCGCCACGGAAATGCGCCACATCGAGAAGACCTTCCCCGGGCGCATGGCCGGCACACCGCAGGAAGACCAGACCGCGAAGTACATCGCCGATCGCTGGCTGGCGATGGGCTACCGGCCGCAGCTCGTGCGCTTCTTCACCAGCTACACCTTCACCTCAGCCAAGCACCCGGACCGCGACCCCGACCCGACGATGCTGGTCTCGACCAACGTCATCGCCGAGCGGCGCGGAACTTCGGGTAAGCAGATCATCGTCGGCGCGCACTTCGATTCGCGCACGCCGACCAGCGACAGCGACTTGAAGAAGCGCATCGGCGGCCCTGCGCTGCAGGGGCTGGACGACAACGCGTCGGGTGTGGGCGTGATCCTCGAACTCGCCGAGATCTTCCGCAAGGTGGCGCCCAAGCACACCATCAAGTTCATCGCTTTCGGTGCCGAGGAGATCGGCCTGCACGGTGCGTTCGAAGTCGTCAACCGCATGACGCCCAAGGAACGAGCGAACACGCTGTGGATGGTCAACATCGACAGCATCGTGACCGGCGACCGGCTGTACTTTCACGCCGGGCCGAAGACTTACGCCAAGGACGCCAAGGCCGGCCACGCACGCGACAGGGCGCTCGCCATCGCGGCCCAGCTCGGCGTCAATGCCTCGACCAACCCGGGTTTGAGCCCGGATTTCCCTAGGGGCACCGGTTGCTGCTCGGACCAGGCGGCGTTCGATGGCGCCGGCATACCGGTCGTGAACCTCGAAGCGACGAACTGGGAGATCGGCGACAAGGACGGCTATCAGCAGACCGCGGTCAGCGAGGCGTTCCCGAACGGCATCTCATGGCACCTCGTCGATATCGACAAGCGCGCGCACCTCGAAGCAGCGCTTCCGGCCGGCCGCGTAGACGAACGGGCGCGCGATGCGGTGCGGATTCTGACGGCGCTGGTTGCTGAACTGGCGGGCGCGAAACCGTGACCGCACCCGATCGCAAGTTCAAGTTTCCCGGCGCCGTCACCACGCTGGCGATCGTGACGGTGCTCGTCTGGCTGGCGGTGCTGTTCATCCCCGCCGGTCGCTATCAGCACGATGCGGATGGTTCGCCGGTGCCTGGGACGTATCAGCAGATCCCGTCGCCGCTCACGTTCACGGAGAAGGTCGAGCAGCTCATCCTGGCGCCGATCAATGGCGTCTATGGCTTGCGTAACGACGGCACGGCGGTCGTCGATACCGAGACGATCGGGCGCATCTTCGGCCAGATCGGCGTCATCGTCTTCATCATGGCGATCGGCGCCTTCATCTCGGTCAGCTTCGCCACGCGCGGTCTCGAGGTTGCCGTGGCGGCGCTGGCCAATCGCCTGCGCGACAAGGGCTGGCTGATGATCGCCGCGGTGATGGTGCTGTTCTCGCTGCTCGGCTCCACGATGGGCTTTTCGGTCGAGACGCTGGGCTTTTATGCCCTTTTCGTTCCGCTGATGGCTGCACTGGGCTACGACCGCATGGTCACGGCGTCGATGATCATTCTCGGCGCGCTGGTCGGCGTGATGGCCTCGACCGTGAACCCCTTCTCGATCGGCGTCGCCGCCGGCGAGGCCGGCGTCTCGCTCGGCGAGGGCATCGCGCTGCGGGTGCTGCTTTGGGTCGTGCTGACCGCGATGGCGATCGGCTGGGTGCTTCGCTATGCAGGCAAGGTCCGCCGGGACCCGGATGCTTCGCTGGTCGGCTGGGAACACGATGCGACGGAGGCCGACGCGCCGGACTCGAAGGCCGCCACACAAGAGCAGTTGACGGGCACACAGAAGTGGGTTTTGGCGATCACCGCCCTGGCCTTCGGGTTGATGATTTTCTCCGTCATTCCGTGGTCCAGCGTGCTTGGCGGGCGCGGCGGCCCGGCAGAAGACTTGCATCTCCACGTGGTGACGGTAGCGCAGCCGTTCTGGTTCGAACTGAACTGGTGGTTCCCGCAACTGGCCATGCTGTTCATCCTCGCTTCAGTGCTGGTCGGGTTCGTCGCCAAGATGGGCGAGAAGGAAACGGTGCGGCTCATCGCGGCCGGCGCCTCCGACATGATGGGCCCGGCGCTGGTCGTTCTGCTGGCGGGCGGCGTGTCGGCGATCATGAACAACACGCAGACACTGGACACGATCCTGCATTCGATGGAGCGCCTGGTGAGCGGCACCTCGGCGGCGTTCTTCACAACGCTGACGATCCTGGTGAACGTGCCGCTGGCCGTGCTGATCCCGTCCAGCTCGGGCCACGGCGCGCTCGCGATGCCGCTGCTGGCGCCGCTGGCCGACTTCGCGCGGGTGAGCCGTGCGACCACGATCACGGCCTGGGTCATGGGCCACGGGCTGGCGTTGATGATGGCGCCCACCAGCGTGGTGCTCGTCGGCGGGCTGGCAATCGCGAAGGTCGGCTATGACAAGTACCTGCGCTTCGCCTGGCCGCTTCTGCTGGGCCTATTCATCGTGTCGGCCGTCATCATCGGTGGCGCAGCCACGTTCGCATGATCTACCTAACGCTATCGGTACGTTGCATGGAGTCTGTTCAATGTCGGATGCTGCCTTCGGCGGGCGGTCCATGCTCGAGCGCGGGTCCCCTTGCCCACATGTGGGCTGGCCTCAACACATCGTCAAGAGTCGCACCATGCCAATGAGCTTCGCCGCCCGGAGGATCGCCCCCTCGCATCGACCACGTCTACTGCTCGCCCTGGGCTGCCTGGCCTTGCTGGCTGCCTGCCAGCGTGCCGCGGAGGCACCGGCGCCCGAGATTCGCCCGGTCCGCGTGACCACGATCGAGAGCCGCACCGCCGGCGGCATCGTGGCCATCACCGGCACGGTGCAGGCGCAGACCGAGATCAACCAGTCGTTCCGAATCGACGGCCGCCTGATCGAGCGC
>CAIKUF010000048.1 GCA_903830565.1 uncultured bacterium
GCAGCGAGGGATGAGGCGTGAGCCAAGGCTGCAGTTCAGCATTCGGCCCATTGCAGTCGTTCCTGGTACACGGTTTCGCGCGGGCCATGGACGATGGGTGCCCGCCGCTGCTCGGGTCCCCCGGGCCGGGCGTCGCCCGTCCCTCCTCCGTTACCTCGCTGCGGCAGGCACCCATCGTCCACGGCCTAGCACCCGGGTGGCGTGCGCCCGCCAACAGCGAGCGCTGCATCGGATCGGGACGGCGGGGCGTTCTGCGCAGCGAGGGAAAGGAGGAGGCCCGGTCCGAGACCGGGCCGGGGGACACGAGCGCAGCAGAGCGCCCCGTCGTCCTGATCGCGCGCCGACATTCGCGTGCGGCAGAGCCGGCGCGCGCGAACGACTGCAACGGGCCGGGTCCAGCCAGTCGGCCCAATCAGGTGAACGGCCGGCCTCGAACCGGTTCCTAATCGTCAATCTGAGCTGTGTACAAACTGCTTGCTGACCAAAGCCGATGCCGCTGAAGGCTCAGGCCGGAACGCTTGGCAACCCCGCCAACGCCATCGCCAGTTCGGCTTCGTCGTAGGGCTGGTCGACGAGCTTGCCGGCGGCGAAGTTGCTGTACGAGGACATGTCGAAGTGGCCGTGCCCGCACAGGTTGAAGAGGATCACTTCCGAACGGCCTTCTTGCTTGCAGCGCAGTGCCTCGTTGATCGCACCGAGCACCGCGTGGTTGGCTTCCGGTGCGGGCAGGATGCCCTCGGCGCGCGCGAACTGCACGCCGGCCGCGAAGCACTCGTTCTGGTGGTAGGCCGTGGCCTCGATGATGCCGAGTTGCTTCAGGTGCGACACCAGCGGCGCCATGCCGTGGTAGCGCAGGCCGCCGGCATGAAAGCCCGGCGGCGTGAAGGTCGAGCCGAGGGTGTGCATCTTGGTCAGCGGCGTCATGTGCGCCGTGTCGCCGAAGTCGTAGGCGTACCTGCCGCGCGTCAGCGACGGGCAGGCCGCCGGCTCGACGGCGACGATGCGGCGCTGCTTGGTCTTGCCCGCGCCGCGCAGTTGCTGGCCGATGAATGGGAATGCGATGCCGGCGAAATTGGAGCCGCCGCCCGTGCAGCCGACGATCACATCCGGGTCGTCGCCGGCCATCTCGAGCTGCAGCATCGCCTCCTGGCCGATGATGGTCTGGTGCATCAGCACGTGGTTGAGCACCGAGCCGAGCGAGTACTTGGTGTCGTCGTGCGTGGCCGCCACTTCGACCGCCTCGGAGATCGCAATGCCGAGCGAGCCCAGATGGTTCGGGTTCTGGGCCAGGATCGCGCGCCCGGCGTTGGTCTCGTTCGACGGCGACGCGATGCAGCGCGCGCCGTAGGTTTCCATCAGCGCGCGCCGGTAGGGCTTCTGGTCGTACGAGACACGGACCTGGAACACCGTGACCTCGATCCCGAACAGCGCGCCGGCAAACGACAGCGACGAACCCCACTGCCCGGCGCCGGTCTCGGTGGCGAGCTTCTTGATGCCGGCCTGCTGGTTGTACCAGGCTTGCGGAATCGCGGTGTTGGGCTTGTGCGATCCGGCGGGCGAGACGCCCTCGTACTTGTAGTAGATGCGTGCCGGCGTGCCGAGCGCCTTCTCAAGCCGATGCGCACGGATCAGCGGCGACGGACGCCACAGCTTGAACACTTCGCGCACCGGCTCGGGGATCGCGATTTCGCGCTCGGTGCTCACCTCCTGCAGGATGAGTTCCATCGGGAACAGCGGCGCCAAGTCGTCGGGCCCCACCGGTTGCATCGTCCCCGGGTGCAGCACGGGCGGCGCCGGCACCGGCAGGTCGGCGGCGATGTTGTACCAGTGGCGCGGCATCTTGCTCTCGTCGAGCAGGAACTTGGTCTGAGCACTCATGGCGGTCTCCTCCGGGGGGTTGGGCGAAAGTTGGATCGTAGAGCCAGAGACCCCATTGACGCGCTCGGGGTTAGCCCGCGGTTGCGCTGGCCCCGCGAGCACTCCGCGGCGCCTAACGACTCAAGGGCGCAGCAGTTCCAGCGCGCGGTCCATGCCGCCGGACATGATCGAGATCATCGCCAGCTCACGCACCTTGGGCTTGGGGTGGTAGGCGATGCTCAGGCCCGACGCGGCCATCATCGGCAGGTCGTTCGCGCCGTCGCCGACGGCAATCGCCTGCGCGGGGGCAATGCCCATCAGTTCGCAGACTTCGAGGACGACGCGCTTCTTTTCGGCGCCGTCGACAATCTCGCCCCAGGGCCGGTCGACGAGCAGGCCGGTGAGCACGCCGTTCTCGATCTCGAGCATGTTGGCGCGCGAGAAGTCGAGCTTCAGGCGATCGCGGATGCGGTCGCTGAAGAACGTGAACCCGCCGGAGATGAGCAGCGTCTTCAGCCCCGCGTTCTGGCAGGCGCGCACGAAGACTTCGACGCCGGGATTGAGCCGCATGCGCTTCGTGTAGACCTCTTCGAGTGCCTGCACCGGCACGCCGCGCAACAGCACCAGGCGGCGGCGCAGGCTGTGCCGATAGTCGGTGATCTCGCCGCGCATGGCCGCCTCAGTGATCGCCGCAACCTCGTCGCGCCGCCCGGCAACGGCGGCGATCTCGTCGACGCACTCGATGTCGATCAGCGTCGAATCCATGTCGAACGCGATCAGCTTGAAGTCGGCAAGGCGCAGCGGCTCGGTGAAGCCGCGCGTGAACACGCCGGGAGAGATTTCGGTGGACATGGGCGCGGGTGTGGTGCGTGGGGCCGTGCGATTGTCGCGTCAGCGCGGCGCGTCCTCCCAGTCGATCCATTCGACGCCTTGTGCCTTCACGTAGGCGGCCACCGCCTCGCCGACGGTTGCGAAGAAAAACGCTTCGCCGAAGCGCGTGAAGAGCCCGAAGCGCTTGAGCTTGTCCTTCACCGGGCCCTTCATCTCGGCGAAGCACAGCTCGATGCCGGCCGCGTGCAGCGCCTCGTCGAGTTCGACCAGCATGTCGGCGGCGGTCACGTCGACACTGGTCACCGGCTCGGCGGCGACGACGAGCCAGCGCACCGGCGTCGGCGACGCAGCCACGGCGCTCAGCGCGCGGCTATGGAACCACTCGGCGTTGGCGAAGAACAGCGGCGCGTCCCAGCGGAACAGGACGAGGCCCGGGATCTGGCGCGCCTCGGGGTGGCGCGTGATGTCGTGGTAGCCCTTGAGGCCGTTGGCACGGCCGAGCACGGCGGAATAAGGGCGCCAGGCATCCCACAAAAACTCGATCAGCGCCAGCAGTACGGCCAGACCGATGCCCGGGATCGCGCCGAGCACGACGACGCCGGCGCAGCAACCCATCGAGAGCCAGAACTCCCAGCGCTGCATGCGATAAATGCGCCGCAGTTCGGCGACCTCGAACAGGCCGAGCGCCGAGGCGATGACGACCGCCGCCAGCGCGCTGAGCGGCAGATGACGCAGCAGATTCGGCATTAGCACCAGAAGGCTGGCGATGGCCAACGCGCCAACGACGCCGGTCAACTGGGTGCGTGCGCCGGCCGCTTCGGCGACCGGCGTGCGCGACGCGCTGCTACTGATCGGGAAGCCCTGGAAGAACCCTGCGGCGAGGTTGGCGACGCCCAGGCCCACCATCTCCTGATTCGGGTCGACCCGGCTTCCCGTCCGCGCGGCATAGGCGCGCGAGAGCACGCTGGTGTCGGCGAACGAGACCAGCGCAATCGCAGCGCCGCCGATCAGCACCGGGGTCAGATCGCTTGCCTTGAGCCACGGAACTGCGAATGCGGGCAGCCCCTGCGGCAGCGAGCCGAGCACTGAGACGCCGTGCGCGTCGAGGCCGAATACGGCAACGCCCAGCGTCGCGCCGACCACCGCGATCAGGATGCCAGGGACTTGCTTTCGCCCCTTGAGCAGCAGGATGCACGCCAGCGTTGCCGACCCGACGAGCAAGGCCGCAGGTTGCGTTCGTCCTGAGGCCAGCGCCTGCACGAAGGCCCACAGCGCGGCCAGCGGATCGCCGGCATCCACAGCGAAGCCGAACAGCCGCGGCAACTGGCTGATCAGCACCGTCAGCGCGATGCCGTTCATGTAGCCGTAGCGGATCGGTTTCGAGAGCAGCTCGGTCACGAACCCAAGGTGCAGCACGCCGGCCAGGATGCACAGCCCGCCGGAGACGACCGCCAGCGCGCCGGCCACCGCCATGGCGCGCCCCGCATCGCCTGCCGCGAGCGGCAGCACGACGGCCAGGATCAGCGGCGCGAGCGATGAGTCCGGCCCGAGCACCAGGATGCGGCTGGGACCGAACAGCGCATAGGCCAGCAGCGGCACGATGGTGGCATACAGGCCGCAGATGCCCGGCACGCCCGAGGCCACGGCATACGCGATGCCGACCGGCACCAGCATCGTCGTCAGCACCAGTCCGGCGGCGAGGTCGCTGCGCAGCCAGATCGCCTGGTAGCCGCGAAGCAGCTCCAGGCCAGGCAGCCAGCCGCGCACTCCAGCGCCGCGGGGCACGCTGGCGGTGTGTGGCGCGTCGGGGTCGGAGGGAGACTTCGAATGGTTCACACAGAATTCGATGAACGCTCAGCCAAGGAGCGGGGCGTGGCTCGGGCGGGCGCGAATATGCAAGTGCCAAAGATGGCGTTGACCCGCGCGATTGCGCCAAACATACTCCGTTTCTCTCCAGCGTCGAAAGGAAGCGCCATGGCCGCAACCGTACTGACCCGCGGCGAACAAGGCAAGTCCGTCGATGCGAAGGTGGGTGAGAGCATCGTCGTGCAGCTCGCGGAGTCGCCGACGACCGGGTACGCCTGGGCCGATCGCACCGATGGCGACGTGCTTGCGCTGGAGACATCGGATTACGAACCGGCCGTCCCGGGCACGGTCGGCGGTGCGGGCGTGCGCACGTTCCGTTTCGGAGTCAGGAACTCGGGCACGGCGACGCTGTCGCTCAAGCTTGGGCGCAAGTGGGCGCCCGAGGCTTCGGCCAGCGATGCCTTCTCGGTGACGGTTCGCGCGACGCGGCCGTGAGGCCGTTGTCGGCGCCTGCATTGGCAAGGTCCGAAAGGAGGAACCTAACGCTGAAACTAAACCTTTGTTTGATGACTTGAAGTTGCAGCCGTCGGCCATCGCCGGCCGGCGCTGTCGTGCCGAGAGCGGCAAGGTCCGCTTCCTTCATCCACACTCAAGGAGAACCAGACATGTCCGATTCAACGACGCCTGTCAGCCTGGGCTGGCTGCCCGACCTGCCCAGCATCAAGGACTACACGATCGAGAACGCCAAGGTCAAGCCGCTGCTCGCCAAGGTCAAGGGTGCCGGCACAAAGGCGCCGGCCAAGCTCGCCGCCAGCGTCGACTTGCGGGCCTGGTTCTCGCCGATCGAGAACCAGCTCAGCCTCGGCGCGTGCACCGCCAACGCGGGCGTGGGCTTGATCGAGTACTACGAGCGCCGCGCCTACGGCAAGCACATCGACGCCTCGCGCCTATTCCTCTACAAGGCGACGCGCAACCTGCTGCACTGGACCGGCGACACCGGCGCCTACCTGCGCAGCACGCTCGAAGCCCTGGCCTTGTTCGGGGTTCCGCCCGAGGAGTATTGGCCGTACGACGTGACCAAGTTCGACGACGAACCGAGCGCGTTCCTGTACGCGTTTGCCGACGACTACGCAGCGGTGAACTACTACCGGCTCGACCCGTCCGGGACGACGCCGGCCAACCTGCTGGCCGCCATCAAGACCAATCTGGCGGCGGGGTTGCCGTCGTTCTTCGGCTTCACGGTCACCAGATCGTTCGCGC
>CAIKUF010000049.1 GCA_903830565.1 uncultured bacterium
ACTGGGCAAGCTTACACACTTGCCGGCCTCGCCGTTCGTGCCTGCCGTGGCGCTGTCAGCCGGCATCACGACGCACCGGGTGTGAAGTCAAGTTCCACACCGAACGGCATAGAGCCGGTATGGCGGGGATGAATTCGTGGTGATATTGGGTCAACTTGATGCAAACAAGGAAACTGCCACCAAGCAGGTTGGTGTCGTTGCGGAAAAAATCCGTGCCAAATTGACTCAGTCGTATCTGTTGAAGATTGCGCACCCAGGGAAACCAGATTTCACCGTGGAACATCAGTGCACAGCAAGCATTGGCATCGCCATGGCAATGAACGATGAAGGCAGCCAGGACGACATTGTCAAGCACGCAGACGCAGCCATGTATCAAGCCAAGGACGCCGGGAGAAATGCGATCCGGTTCTACGAGATGAATGGCCAGACGTGAACGACCGTTCTTGGCGCCCGATGGCAATGACGCCGTCCGCGCCCGCGGGGCCTGTCGGCTCACGCCGCCCGCGGCAGGCTGGGCCCGACGAGCACGGCCGCGAAGCGCAGCAGGTAGATCGCGAACGCGGCCGCCCACAGCAGTGCGGCGAGCGCCATCGTTCGCGGCTCCAGGCCGTTCACGGTGGCGATCAGCCGCAGCGCGGCGGCGATGAAGACCACGACGGCAGGCGTGCGCGTCAGCACCGATGCGACGAGCGGGCGACCGGTGTGGCGCAGCGACACGCGAGCCATCAGCGCGAGCATCATCATGCCGAGCGCGCCGACCGTGAACGCGTGCATCCACGCCGTCTCGGGCACGGCGCCGCTCAGATCGGCGATCGCTTTCAGCGCGAAGGCGAGCACGAGCCAGGCAAAGCTCAGGTGCAGCGCTGGCAGCAGCGGCTGGTCGGCGACGAGCCAGCCTCGCCAGCGCGCGACGCGCAAGGCGTGCACGATCGCGCACATGGCAGCCAGCGTGCCGGTGACGAGTGCCGGCGCGCCGGCCAGATCGGCCACCGCCAGCGCGACAAGCAGCGCAAGTGCGAGCGCTTCCAATGGCATCAAGAAGCGCGCCTGATCGCCGCGCCCGAGTTCGCGCAGCGCATTGCCGGTGAAGATGGGCGTTAGCACGCCACCCTTGAGCGTGTACATCACGACGATCGCCCAGACGGCGCCGCGCAGCGCGCGCGTCGCTGACGGCGCGTCACCGGCCAGCGCCGCTGCGTGGTACGCCAGGTTGGCCGCGATCAGCGCGAGCACGATGGGCAGCAGCAGGCGGTACAAGCGGTTCGGCATGCGCCACACGTCGGCAGCCAGCGTGGCGAGAAGCGCGGGCCACAGCAGCAGGTCGGCGAGGGCGACCACACTCGCCGGCAGCCACGGCGCGGCCCAGAATGCGGCGCGCCCGAGCAGCCAGGCCAGCACCAGAGCCGCCAGCCGCAGGCCGTGAACCTCAGGCATGCCGGCCCAGCTCGGCAACGCGGTGAGCAAGGTGCCGACGATGATCGCGCTCGAAAAGCCGAACACCATTTCATGGCCGTGCCACAGCAGCAATCCGCCCGCGCCTTGCAGATCGACCCAGCCGAGGAGGGCACCCGCAAAGCCCGCGGCCAGCACCGGCGCGTACAGCGCGCCGAGCAGGTAGAACGGGCGAAAGCCGCTCGCAAAGACAGGCGCTGCGCGGAGCCGCTGCAAGCCGTGGCTGGCGCTCATGTCGGTGCGGTCGCTTGCGTGACCGCTATGCCTCGTCGCGTGTGCATCGCGTGTCGCAAGAGTTGTTCGTCATCGCTCGATGTCGTAGTAGAAGCCTTCGGCCGCGCGCTGGTTCGTGCCTTCGAAGATGGCCTTGACGAGCCGCGGATTGCGAAAGAGATACCAGTCGCCGAACGGGTCGAACTTGCGGCACGAGGTGGTGATGCCATGACGCCGTATCGTGCCGTACTTCTGCCCACGTGCTCGCCCGAAGGCCTTCAGGCGCAGCGCGAAGTCCACGTCTTCGACGCTGACCAGCGACTCGTCGAAGCCGCCGATGGCGTCGAACGATTCGCGCAGAAACCAGAACATGCCGGCCGACACGCCGCGCCGGATCACGTACGGGGCGATCGAGAGCAGGCTGAAGAAGATGCCGATCGACATCCGCTCGGGCCAGATCACCGTTCCGCCGCCGATGGTGCGCGGGTCGTTGACGTGCCTGAGGATCGCCGCGACGGTGCCGGGCGCCATCCAGCTATCGGCGTCCAGCGTCGCGACGGCCGGCGCAGACGTTGCGCGCACGGCGGCATTGCGTACCGCGGCGATGCACCTCGTGTCGTCGACGACGCAGCGCGCGCCCAGCGCTTGGGCGACCGCCTGCGTGCCGTCCGTGCAACGGTTCAGCGCGACCACGACCTCCACCGGCTGGCCCGCGGTTCGAGCCGACGCTGCGATGCTCTCGATGCAGCGCGCGATGTAATGCTCTTCGTTGTGCGCCGGAATCGCGACCGAGAGAACCGGTGCGGTCGAGGCGGCGCTCATGATGCGGTCGCGGGCGTGCTCGCGGGCATGAGCTTACCGATACTCGTCTCGCGTGAGCAACTCGCGATTCATGAGGACGCGCGTGGAAATCGGCGTGCACATCAACCGGTCGCCCCGAAATCGGGGCTGCGCCGGCCGAGGAAGGAGGCGATGCCTTCGCCTGCCGCGGCCGTGCACGCCGCGGCGCCGAAGGCCCGGTAGCCGACCTCCAGCGCCTGCGCCAGGGTCGGCGCGGCGGCGGCGCCCTGCACCGCCTGCACGATAAGGCCGACGATCGTCGCGCTGAGCTGGCGGCCGTCGGCGGCCTTGGCGTCGCCGACCTCTAACGGCGCAATTGAGCGTACGCCGTCGGCGTTCGCCCGCGGCTGGCCGGCGAGCTTGTGGACGCGGGCGACGGCCTGGCGGATCAGGGCATCGAAGTCGTCGGCCAGTTCGTCGATCACGCCGAGATCGTGCGCGCGCTTGGCCGGGAGCCTCTCGGCGCGCGTGAGCATGCCGTGGAAGACCGCTGCCGCATCCGGCCAGCGGCGATACGGGATGACCATTGCGCCGATGCCGGGCAGGATGCCGAGCGTGACCTCGGGCAACTGCATGAAAGCGCGGCGATCGGCGACCAGCGCATGGCAGCGCATCGCGAGCTCGAAGCCGCCGCCCAGCGCCATGCCGTTGAGAGCGGCGACGACCGGCTTGCGCATGGCGTCCAGGTGGACGAGCAGGCGCGAGCAATCGCGCGCGTACTGCGCCGCGGCCTGTGCGTCGCCCAGCATCGAAGGGAAACGACCGATGTCGGCGCCGGCGCAGAAGGCCTTGGTTCCGTAGCCGACGATCACGAAGCCGGCGATGGCCGGGTCGCCCTCGTGGCGGCGGATCACGGCGAGAATCTCGTCGGTCATCTCGTCGTGCAGCGCGTTCAAGGCCTCGGGCCTGCGCAGCGTGATGACGAGGACGTCGTCGATGCGGTCGACGAGCAGGTGGCGCTCGCTCGGCTGGTAGGCGGCGAGCGCGCGCTTCGCGACCGGCATGCCGGGCCGCTCGCGCGCGAAGCGCTCCAGCACGCGCGCGGCCTCGCCCTCGACGAGGCCGCGCATCAGGTCCAACGGGCCTTGCTTGAAGCCGAGTGCAATGCGGCAGCCGAGGTCGAGGTCGGCGGCGCTGCCGATGCCGCGGTCGAGGATGTCGACCGTCTGCGACAGCAGCACGCCGAGCAGGCGGTCGCGGATATCGGCGCGCTTGCCATCCGCCACGGCGATCGGCTTGCCCGGCGCGCTCGTGACCCAGCGCTCGACCGAGCGGAAGATCTGCGCCGGGCGGTAGTGCTCGCCTTCCTCGTCGGCCTGCAGCGTGTTGGTCTCGACGATGATCGGGTTGCCGTGCGCGAGGTTGAGGACGAAGAACGGCCCGGCATGGACGAACTTGCCGGCCACGCTGTCGATCTCGGCGGCGGTGGCCTGGGCGAGCAGCAGCGCTGCTTCGTTGCACCAGTTGTCGAACACGCGGTCGAGCATGAAGCACGGCGCGTCGGCCGTCAGCAACGGCAACTTGCCGGTGGCGCAGAAGAAATGGCGCAACCAGACCACGAGCGCGGGGTCGGCGCCCGGCCAGTTGATGACCTCGACGGCCGGGTTGCGCCAGGCCGGGGCGAAAAAATGCGTCACCGTTGCGCGCTCCGGGTGCTTGAGCGCCGAGAAGACGCGCGCCGCCGGCAGCGAGCTGGTGTTCGACGTCAGGATCGCGGTCTCGGCGACGCGCGCCTCTACATCCGCGAAGATACGGTGTTTGAGTGTTAGGTCTTCGGTCGCCGCTTCGAGCACCCAGTCGCAGCCTTTGAGGGCGTCGTAGTCGGTGCTGCCGGCGAGGTCGGCCATCACCGCCGTCGCGGCATCTAGCTTGAGCTTGCCGCGCGCCACCGCCTTGTCGGTGTAGTCGCGCAGCCGCGCCAGCGCGGCGTCGATGGCCGGCTGGCGGATGTCGATCAGCGTGAGCTTCAGGCCGGGCCGCGCGGTCTTCAGGTAGTAGGCGATGTCGGGCCCGATGGCGCCGGCGCCGATGACGCCGATGTGGCGCGGCTGCGGGCGCGATGCCGGTGCGAGCAACGGGTTGGCAAATAGGGTCGAGGTCACGGCGTGCTCCAGGGTTTCAGTGGGGTTCGGCGCAGCGCGGGCCCGGGCCTTGCGAGGTTCATCCCGCACCCGCGAAGCCGAGGTAGGACTCGACGACGCGCGGGTTGCCCGCCAGCTCGGCCGAGGTGCCGGCGAGCGCGACCTCGCCGGTTTCGAGCACGTAGCCGCGGTCGGCGATCTGCAGCGCGGCGCGCGCGTTCTGCTCGACGAGCAGGATGGCAACGCCCGTCTCGCGCAGGTCGGCCACGATGTGCAGGATGTCGCGCACGATGCGCGGCGCAAGACCGAGGCTGGGCTCGTCGAGCATGAGCAGCCTGGGCTTGGCCATCAGCGCGCGCCCGATGGCGAGCATCTGCCGCTCGCCCCCCGAAAGCGTGTTCGCGAACTGGGCGCGCCGCTGCTCCAGGCGCGGGAAGCGTTCGTAGATGGCGCCGAAGTCGCTGTCGGCGCCGCGCTCGCCGCGGCGCACGCGGTTGAAGGCGCCCAGGCGCAGGTTGTCTTCGACCGACATCTCGCCGAACAGCTCGCGCCGCTCGGGCACCAGCGTCAGCCCGGCGGCCACGCGCGCTTCGACCGCCAGCTCGGCGATGTCCTCGCCCTGATAGCGCACCGTGCCGGTCGACGGCAGCAGGCCCATGATGGCGGCCAGCAACGTCGTCTTGCCGGCGCCGTTGGGTCCGATCACGGTGACGATGGAACCGGCCTCGACGACCAGGTTCACGCTGTGCAGCGCCTCGACCTTGCCATAGCCGACGACGAGATCGTGCACTTCGAGCAACGGCGTCATTCGATGCCTCCGAGGTAAGCCTCGATGACGACCGGGTTGCCCTGGATCTCGGCCGGCAGGCCTTCGGCCAGCTTCTCGCCGAAGTCCATCACCACCAGCCGATCGACGAGGCCCATCACGAACTCCATGTCGTGCTCGACGAGCAGGATCGAGAGGCCCTCGGCGCGCAGCTTGTGCAGCACCTCGGCGAGGGCGCGCTTCTCGGCGTAGCGCAGGCCGGCGGCGGGCTCGTCGAGCAGCAGCAGCAGCGGGTCGGCGGCAAGCGCACGCGCGATCTCGACGACGCGCTGCTTGCCCAGAGGCAGGCTGCCGGCGGCGGCGTGCATGTGCTCGGCCAGGCCCACGCGCTCGATCTGGCGCGCCGCTTCGGCGAGCAACTGCGCCTCTTCGGCGCGGTCGGCGCGCAGCATCGCCGAGAGCGTTCCCTTGCGCCCGCGCAGGTAGGCGCCGAGGGCGACGTTGTCGAGCACGCTCATGCGCGAGACGAGGTTCACGTGCTGGAAGGTGCGCGCCATCCCGCAGCGCGCGATGGCGCGCGAGGGCTTGCCGTCGATGCGCTCGCCGAGCAGCGTCACCGCACCGCCGTCGGCGGCCAGCGTGCCGCTGACGAGGTTGAAGAGGGTGGTCTTGCCGGCGCCGTTGGGGCCGATCAGGCCGAGGATCTCGCCCGCGTTGACGGCGAACGAGAGGTCCTTCACCGCGATCACGCCGCCGAAGCGCTTCTTCAGGCCACGGGCCTGCATCAGCAGCGAGCCGGCCGGCGGGCGCTCGCGGCGCGGCGGTGCGGGCGTGTCGGCGGGCCGGTCGCGCTGCGCGGGAGCCGGCAGCCAGCGCGTCAGCGCCGGTGCGATGCCGTCGCGCGTGCGTTGCAGCAGCACGAGCATCAGCACGCCGAAGACGATGGTCTCGTAGTTGCCGGTATGTGCGAAGAGCTTGGGCAGCAGGTCCTTCAGCCATTCCTTGAGCACCGTCATGATGCCGGCGCCGACGACTGCGCCCCAGACGCTGCTCGCGCCGCCGATCACGGCCATGAACAGGTAGTCGATGCCGGCGTTGACGCCGAACGCGTGCGGGCTGACGAAGCGCAGGTAGTGCGCGTGCAGCCAGCCGGAGACGCCGGCCAGCAGCGCCGCGTAGACGAA
>CAIKUF010000050.1 GCA_903830565.1 uncultured bacterium
AGCGTGATGCTCGTGATCCAGACCGATTCGGCGGGCTGGGTGTCCAGCCATGTCACCACTTTGGCGTCTGGCCGCTGCTGCATCAGGGCCGACAGGACGTTCGTGTCCAGAACGATCATGGGCCGAAGCCCATCGGTTCAAAGTCCTGGCCCTGCAGCTGCGGCAACTCGCCGGTAAGGCCGACCCCGGCAAAGCGCAAGGCCATTCGCGAGCCGAGTTTGACGGGGGGTTGGCCTCGTTCCGCGACGGCTTTGCGCAGGATCTGGCGGACTTCTTCTTCCATGCTCCAGCCGTGGCGCGTGGCACGTTGCTTGAGCTTGGCCTTGACGCCGTCTTCAATATTGCGAACCACGACCTGTGCCATGGCGGGCCTCCCATATGCGGAAAGGTAAGAATGATATCACGATATCAAGCCGCTCGACGACTCGGCTCGCTACCCCCGCAGGTCATCGAACCAACGCGCCGCCGCATCCTTCGCCGAAAGCGCCGGCTGCAGGCCACCCAGCGGCCACTCGATGGCGAGATCGGGGTCATCCCAGCGGATGCTGCTTTCGGCATGCGGCGCGTAATAGGCGGTGGCCTTGTAGAGGAAGTCCGCGCTGTCGCTCGTCACCAGAAAGCCGTGGGCGAGGCCCGGTGGTATCCACACTTGCTTGTGGTTGTGAACGCTGAGTTCGGCGCCAACCCAGCGGCCGTAGGTTGGGCTGCCTGTTCGGATATCGACGACCACGTCGAACACGCTGCCTTGCGCAACGCGGACGAGCTTGCCTTGCGCATGGGGCTCGCGCTGGAAGTGCAGGCCGCGCAGCACGCCCATGGCTGACCGTGAGTGGTTGTCTTGCACGAACGTGACTGGGTGGCCCACCACGTCGTCGAACACTCTTTGGTTGAAGCTCTCCAGGAAGAAGCCGCGCTCGTCGCCGAAGACCGCGGGCTCGAGGACCAGCACGCCGTCGATGGCGGTGCGCGTCACCTTCATGTTTGAAAAACCTGGCTTCCGGCGACCTGCAGCAGGTATTGCCCGTAGCCGTTCTTCAGCATCGGTTGCGCGAGCGCCGCGAGTTGCTCGGCGTTGATCCAGCCGGCGCGGTAGGCGATCTCCTCCGGGCACGCCACCTTCAGCCCCTGGCGCTTCTCCAGCGTGGCGATGAACTGCCCGGCTTCGAGCAGGCTGTCGTGGGTGCCGGTGTCCAGCCACGCGTAGCCGCGGCCCATGATCTCGACGTTGAGTTGCCCCTGCTCCAGGTAGCGCGCGTTGACGTCGGTGATCTCGAGTTCGCCGCGCGCGGAAGGGCGGATGCCGGCCGCGATGTCGCACACCTGCGAGTCGTAGAAGTAGAGCCCGGTCACCGCATAGTTGCTCTTCGGCGCGGTGGGCTTCTCTTCGATGCTGAGCGCGCGTTTGCGGCTGTCGAAGGCGACCACGCCATAGCGCTGCGGGTCGTGCACGTGATAGGCGAACACCGATGCGCCCGTGGCGCGCGCCGAGGCATGGCCCAGCAGGCCCTGGAAGTCGTGGCCGTAGAAGATGTTGTCGCCCAGCACCAGCGCGCTTGGCTGGCCGTCAACGAACTGCTTGCCGAGGATGAAGGCCTGCGCCAAGCCATCCGGGCTCGGTTGCACGCAATAGCCGATGTGGATGCCCCACTGCGCGCCGTCGCCGAGCAGGGCCTGAAAGCGGGGTGTGTCTTGCGGCGTGCTGATGAGCAGGATGTCGCGGATGCCGGCCAGCATCAGGGTTGACAGCGGGTAGTAGACCATCGGCTTGTCGTAGACCGGCAGCAGTTGCTTGCTCAATGCAAGCGTTGCAGGGTGAAGCCGGGTGCCGGAGCCTCCGGCGAGGATGATGCCTTTGCGTTGCATGGGGTCCTATCGGGGGGCGAGTTGCAGGCGTGCGATGCCGCTGAAGCGCGAGAAATCTTTGTCGAAGGTGACGAGACGCAGTCCGCCGGAGGCGGCGAACGCGGCAAGGTAGGTGTCGGTCCACAGGCGCGCCGGCGTTGGCGTGCCGAGCAGGCTTGCCAGGTGTGATTCGCAGTTGGCGGGTTCTGCGCAGTGACCCACCTCTGGCAGCGCGGCGAAACGCAGGTAGACGCCGTAAGCGTCACTCAAGGCCAGCGCAGCCTTGCCCATGAGCTTGGGCTGCGCCAGCAGGCGCACCAGGCCGAGCATGGTGACGCGGCAAAACCAAACCCGCGGGGCTGCGGCTTGGTGCCAGTAGGTTTGCGCGGCACGGTGGTGAGGGTGCTCGGCAAGCGCCAGTGCCAGCCAGACGTTCAAGTCCGGCAGATCGCCCTGCTGCGTCGCTGCGGGCCTTGGGGCGCTCATTCGTCGAGCAATTCGCCGAGCGTCGCGTTGCTCAAGTGCCGCACGCGCAAAGGCTGGCCGAGCTCGATGCTGGGCAGTGCACTGCGACCGCGCGTGCTCTTGGCAGCCCGGGTCGTGGTGCTCAGACCGCGCTCGATAGCCTCGCGCACCAGTTGCTTGAGCGTCGTGCCCTCCAGCGCGGCGCGAGACTTCAACTGGCGAAGCAGGGGATCGGGTAGATCGAGGGTGGTGCGCACAGTCGCATCTTAGCATCAATATGTGTCACCGTTGTGCGACCAGGTCGATCGGCGCGGCGTACCGCGCAATCGTCCGATCGGCGGTCAGCAGACGCGCCGGTTCGCACAGAGCCTGAGCGATCAAAAGGCGGTCGAACGGATCGTGGTGCAGCGGTTCGAGCGTGCTTACGCGGGCCGCATGCAATGCGGTGACGGTCAATTCGGTCAACTGTGTTGCGCGGGCCGCCTGTAACACGTCGGCGGCGGTGAAATCGAAGCCAGGTTTGCCCAGTGCCTTCTTGATGGCTACTTCCCAGATGTTGACGGCCGAGAACATGACGTCGTGACCCGGGTCTTCCACCGCGTCGCGTACCGGGGCGGGCAGGCGATGCGGCTCCATCAACAGCCAGAGCAACACATGCGTGTCGAGCAGCACCCGCATCAGCGACTTTCGAACAAGGCCTGTATGTCATCGGGCAAGGGCGCGTCGAAGTCTTCGGGCACCGTAAATCGACCGGCCAGCAAACCGAGGCGGCGGCGCGGCGCAACCGGCGCCATGCCCACCAGCCGCGCCACGGGCCGCCCCGATCGCGCAATCACCACCTCTTCTCCCGCCTCCACGGCTTCCAGCAAGCGAGACAGTTGCGTCTTGGCTTCGTGAACATTGACGGTTTGCATGGTAGATCCCTGCGCAATCATGGTTAGCTAATTCTAGCTAAGCCGCGAAATCGGCGTCAAGCCAGGTTCAACACCTCGCGCAGCATGCGTTCGACACCGGACTGCCACGCCGGCAGCGTCAGGCTAAACGCGCTGCGCAGCTTGTCGGTGGCCATGCGCGAATTCGCTGGCCGCGCGGCTGCCGTTGGAAACGCACTCGTGGGCACCGGCGCAATCGCGTCTGGCGCCACTTTGATGGCCTGCCCCGCCGCCCGCGCGAACTCGATCACATGCTTTGCGTAGCCATGCCAGCTCGTCTCGCCTGCGGCCACCGCGTGGTAGGTGCCTGCGACGTCCGGTCGCTGCAACGCCGTGCGCAGCGCGTGCGCCGTCACGTCGGCGAGCAAGTCCGCGCCGGTGGGGGCGCCGATCTGGTCGTCGATGACGCTGAGCTTGTCGCGCTCCATCGCGAGCCTCAGCATGGTCTTCGCAAAGTTGCCGCCGCGTGCGGCGTAGACCCAGCTCGTGCGGAATATCAGGTGCCGGCAGCCGCTGGCTCGAATCAGCTGCTCGCCTTCGAGCTTGGTGCGGCCATAGATGCTGAGCGGCCCGGTCGGTGAGTCTTCGACCCACGGCGTGCTGCCGCTGCCGTCGAACACGTAGTCCGTGCTGTAGTGCACCAGCCAGGCGCCGAGCGTCGCCGCTTCGCGGGCCAGCACGCCTGGGGCCGTCGAGTTGATCGAGCGCGCCAATTCGGGCTCGCTCTCAGCCTTGTCGACAGCCGTATGCGCGGCGGCGTTGACGATTACTTGTGGCGCCACGGCGCGCACCGTGACGGCGAGCGACTCCGGCTTCGAGAAGTCGGCGACTAGCGGGCCGGGGCTGTCGAAGTCCAGCGCGACGAGTTCGCCCAGCGGAGCCAGCGCGCGCTGCAATTCCCAGCCGACCTGGCCGTTCTTGCCCAGCAGCAGGATCTTCATGTGGCGGCTCGCGCGCTGTAGTTCGTCGCCACCCATTCGCGGTAGGCGCCGCTCTGCACGTGCGCCACCCAGTCGGCGTGATCCAGGTACCAGCGCACGGTCTTGCGTATGCCGGTCTCGAAGGTCTCGGCGGGCTTCCAGCCGAGTTCGCGCTCCAGCTTGCGCGCGTCGATGGCGTAGCGGCGGTCGTGGCCGGGCCGGTCGGCAACAAAGGTGATGAGCCGCCCGTAGCTGCCTGCCGGGTCGGGGCGCATCTCGTCGAGCAGCGCGCAGACGGTCTTCACGATCTCGATATTGGGCATCTCGTTCCAGCCTCCGACGTTGTAGGTCTGGCCGACCTTGCCGCGCGCCAGCACTTCGCGAATGGCTGCGCAATGGTCGCCCACGTACAGCCAGTCGCGCACTTGCTGGCCGTCGCCATAGACGGGCAGCGGCTTGCCGGCAAGCGCGTTGACGATCATCAGCGGGATCAGCTTCTCGGGGAAGTGCAGCGGCCCGTAGTTGTTCGAGCAGTTGGTCGTCAGCACCGGCAGGCCGTAGGTGTGATGCCAGGCACGCACGAGGTGGTCGCTGGCCGCCTTGCTCGCCGAATAGGGGCTGTTCGGTTCGTACAGATGCTGCTCGGTGAACGGCGGCTCGCCGGGGGCTAGCGAGCCGTAGACCTCGTCGGTCGAGACGTGGTGAAAGCGAAAGGCTGCTTTCTCGCCTTCGGGCAGGCTGCTCCAGTGCGCGCGTGTGGCTTCGAGCAGCGTGAACGTGCCTTCCACGTTGGTGCGCACGAATGCGCCCGGCCCGTAGATGCTGCGGTCGACGTGGCTCTCGGCGGCGAAGTGAACGACGGCACGCGGGCGATGCTCGGCGAACAGGCGGTCGAGCAGCGCACGGTCGGTGATGTCGCCCTGCACGAAGACATGTCTCGCATCACCTTGCAGCGAGGCCAGGCTCTCCAGGTTGCCGGCGTAGGTCAGCGCGTCGAGGTTGAGCACTGGCTCGTCGCTGGCGGCGAGCCAGTCGAGCACGAAGTTGGCGCCGATGAAACCGGCGCCGCCGGTGACGAGAATCATGGGGATGTGTCCGGACGAATCCTCTCAACACGTCATTCCCGCGCAGGCGGGAATCCAGCACTTCGTTGGCAGTGAGCGGATTCCCGCCTGCGCGGGAATGACAGTGCAAGCGGTGTTTGAGATCTTTGAGCCCGCCAAGACCTAACGGGACGCAGCGGCGCGCCCGATTCTAGTGGTGCCGCTCCAATCGTCTGCTCGCGGGGCCCGGGCGGGCGATAATTCGCGGATGACAGAAACTGCGTTTGCCGAACCGGCCGTTGCCGAGACATCGATTCCTGTAGACGGCCTGGCGCCGACCGGCCCCATGGAATTCTCCGCACTGGGCCTTGCTGCCAAGCTCGAGCAGGCGGTGGCCGACCATGGCTACACGCTGATGACGCCCATCCAGGCCAAGGCGATCCCTATCGTTCTTGCGGGCCGCGATGTGATGGGCGCTGCGCAGACAGGCACTGGCAAGACAGCGGCGTTCTCGCTGCCGCTGCTGCACAAGATGCTGCGCCACGAGAACAGCAGCGCGTCGCCCGCGCGCCACCCGGTGCGGGCGCTCGTGCTGGCGCCGACACGCGAACTCGCCGACCAGGTGGCGGCCAACATCAAGGCCTACGCGCAGCACTCGAACCTGCGCGTCGCGGTGGTCTTCGGCGGCATCGACATGAAACCGCAGACGGCGCAGTTGAAGCAGGGCGTCGAGGTGCTGATCGCCACGCCCGGCCGCCTGCTCGACCACATCGAGGCCAAGAACTGCGTGCTCAACCAGGTCGAATACGTCGTGCTCGACGAGGCCGATCGCATGCTGGACATCGGCTTCCTGCCCGACCTGCAGCGCATCCTCTCCTACCTGCCCAAGGCGCGCCAGACGCTACTCTTCTCGGCCACCTTCTCGCCCGAGATTCGCCGCCTCTCGCAAAGTTACCTGCAAGATCCGGTGCTGGTCGAAGTGGCAAGGCCCAACGCGACGGCGACCAACGTCGAGCAGCGCTTCTACAGCGTCGCCACCGACGACAAACGGCGCGCGGTGTGCTCCATTCTCAAGCAGCGCGGGCTCTCGCAGGCGCTGGTGTTCGTCAACTCCAAGCTCGGCTGCGCGCGGCTGGCGCGCTCGCTGGAACGCGACGGCCTGAAGACGACCGCGCTGCATGGCGACAAGTCGCAGGATGAACGCTTGAAAGCGCTCGACGCCTTCAAGCGCGGCGAGGTCGATGTGATGGTGGCGACCGACGTGGCGGCGCGCGGCCTCGACATCGTCGACCTGCCGGTGGTGTTCAACTTCGACGTGCCCTACAACGCCGAAGACTACGTACACCGCATCGGCCGCACCGGCCGCGCTGGCGCTTCGGGGCTGGCGGTGACGCTCGTTTCACGTGACGATGTGCGCCTGGTCGGCGACATCGAAAGACTGATCAAGAAGAAGATCGAGATCGAACCGCTCGAACTCGACGAAGCGCGCCCGCCGCGCTTCGAGCGACCGCACCGTTACGCGCAGGAATCGGATGGCGGCGAGCGCGCCGAAGTCCGTCGCGCGCCGGTGCGCGCGTCCTACGTCAGTGCGCCACCCGCTGCACCGCGCGATCCGTTCTTCGACCAGCCCTACGAAGCCAGCGATGCTGCGGCAGCACCGGCATGGGAGAAGGCGCCTGCGGTACCTGTCGTGCGCGGGCTGTCGCCCAACATCAAGCCCAAGAAGCGCGTCGCCGCGTTGTTCGGCGGCAAGACTGCGGACTGACGCGAGGCCGGCCGCTCAAGCGGTGGCCTGTAGCGCGAAAACCGCGGGTACATCGGTCGGCAACGCGGTCGGCTTTGCGCGCCACGCCGCGACGCTGTTGCTTTGCGTCCAGCCCTCCGCCAGCGTCAAGCCGCAGCTCACCGATAAACGCGTTGCCGGCTGCAAATGGGCCAGCAGCGCCGCGAGCAACGCCGGGTTGCGGTAGGGCGTTTCAATCGCCAGTTGCGCCTGCCCCGCACGGCGCGAAAGCGCTTCGAGTTCGCGGATGCGAGCGGCCCGCGCCACCGCGTCGACGGGCAGGTAGCCCACGAACGCAAAGCTCTGACCGTTAAGGCCGCTGGCGGCCAGCGCGAGCAGAAGCGAGCTTGCGCCAGACAGCGGCAGCACCACAATGCCCAGTCGATGCGCGGCCTGCACCAGCGCCGCGCCTGGGTCGGCAATTGCGGGCATGCCGGCTTCGGAGACGAGGCCGATGTCCTGGCCTTGCAGCGCCGGTGCGAGCAGGCCGTCGAGGCTCGACGCCTGCGCGCCCTTCGCGCCCTTGGCGGGACGCGGCAGTTCAGCAATCTGCTGCGCCTGCAGCGGCAGTGCCAGCGGCACGATGGCGTTGACGCGCTTGAGAAACGCGCGCGCCGTCTTCGCGTTCTCGGCCACCCAATGCGTCAGCGCAGCGGCTTGCCGAATGACACCGAGCGGCAGCACGTCCTGCAGATCGGGCGGCGCGCCATGCTTGCTAACGCCGAAATCAAGCGGTGTCGGCACCAGCAGCAACCTGCCGAGTCGGCGATCCTCGCTCATGCCTTGAGCGGGTCCAGCCCCGCGGCGCGCAGCATGGCGCTGGTGCGGATCAGAGGCAGCCCAACCAGGGCCGTCGGGTCGTCGGACACGATGGCGTCGATCAAGGCGATGCCCAGCGTCTCGGCCTTCGCGCTGCCCGCGCAGTCGTAGGGTTGTTCGATGCGCAAGTAGTGCTCGATCTCGGCGTCGCCAAGCTCGCGCATGCTCACTGTCACGGTGACGAGCGCCTCGTCCTCGAAGCCGGTTGCCACGCACATTACGGCCACGGCGGTGTGGAAGAGCACCGTTCGGCCGCTCATTGCGCGCAACTGCTCGAGGGCACGCTGATGGCTGCCCGGCTTGCCGATGGCTGCACCGTCGAGTTCGGCAACCTGGTCCGAGCCAATCACCAGCGAGCCCGGTTGCTGCACTGCCACGGCGCGCGCCTTGGCCAGAGCCAGCCTGCGCGCCGTCTCAGCGGGGGATTCGCCTGCGAGCGGCATCTCGTCGACCTCGGGAGTCTGCACGGTGAACGGCAGATGCAGGCGCTCCAGCAACTCGCGCCGGTAGCGCGAGGTCGAGGCCAGTATGAGCGGCGGGCGGGCAGAAACCATAGGCCGATTGTCGCCGCGCTGCGCCTTAAGGCAGCGCTGAGCAAGTCCCCGCGAGGCGGCGCGCCTCGGTTTGGGATGGGCTGCAAGGCGCAAACCACAGCCATAGCACAAGCTATGGCGAGGATTTGCAACGCCGCAGACCGCCCAGAGCGAGGATGCGCCGTCCGCGAGGGACTTGTTCAGCGTTGCCTTAGACTGCCGCGATGAAACCGCACGACCCCCGCAAGCTCGACGTGGAACGCTTCGCGACGGACGCCGGACACCTGCAAGGAGACTGGCCCCTCGGCGGCATGCATCGTCTCGTCGACGCTTGTCACTCGGAGGCGCTTCCCAGCCCCGACGACCGCGTGCAGTGGACCGCCGCGGGCGAACGCCGCCGGCAGAGCCCGGGCGAATCGCACGCCTGGCTGAAGCTGGGCCTGGACACCCAGGTCAGCCTGATCTGCCAACGCTGCCTGGGCCCGCTCGCCACGCCTTTGCAGTTCGAACGCTGGTTCCACTTCGCGGGCGGCGAGGAACAGGCGGCGGAACTCGACGCCGAGAGCGAGGAGGACGTGCTGGCCAGCACGCGCTCGCTCGACCTTCGCCAGCTTGCCGAGGACGAGTTGCTGCTCGCGCTGCCGCTCGTGCCGCGCCACGGCGTCTGCCCGCAGCCGCTGTTGCCGGCGATGAACAATTCGCTGGACGAGGACGCCGCGCCGCCCAACCCGTTCGCAGCCCTGGCTGCGCTCAAGCGCGACCGCCACTGACATGCTCAGGGTCGGCCGCAGCAGCAGCGCGACGGCGAACTGCTACAATCCAAGGCTTTTCGCCGGTGGTCAATAGCTTGCGCCGCCGGCCGTCGTCAACACAGCGTCAACCGGGCGGCTCGCGCCGCATCGGGATCGGCAAGCGCCGGCAAGGCGTGCCGATCACAGGAGAAACCCATGGCCGTTCAACAGAACAAGAAGTCGCCGTCCAAGCGTGGCATGCACCGCTCGCACAACGCGCTTCCGACGCCGGGCACCGCGGTCGAGCCGACCACGGGCGAAGCGCATCTGCGCCACCACATCAGCCCGAACGGGTTCTATCGCGGGCGCAAGGTCTTCAAGACCAAGGCCGACGCCTGAACCGAGATTGCGGGCACGCGTGGTCGGTGGCAGCGCGTTTCGCCTGGCTCGAACCGCGCGCGGATTGATCCGATCCGGCGGAAATGCCTGAAGCGCCCAGCCAGCCGCCAGCGCCGGTGCGAATCGCCGTCGACTGCATGGGCGGCGACCACGGCGCGTCGGTTACGCTGCCGGCCTGTCGCGCCTTCCTGGGCGCCTATCCGCAGTCCGAGTTGATTCTCGTCGGCCGCGCCGACGCGATTGCACCGGCTGCGCGCTGGTCGCGTTGCACGCTTGTCGAGGCGAGCGAGGTGGTCGAGATGCACGACTCGATCGAGGTCGCGCTGCGGCGCAAGAAAGACTCTTCGATGCGGCTCGCGATCGCGCAGCTCAAGGCCGACGCCTCGGGCCGCGTCGCCGCCGACGCCTGCGTTTCGGCGGGCAACACCGGCGCATTGATGGCGCTGTCGCGCTACCTGCTCAAGACCATAGCCGGCATCGACCGCCCGGCGATCGCCTATGCGATGCCGAACCGGCGCGACGCCTTCACGACTGTGCTCGACCTCGGTGCGAACGTCGACTGCACGGCCGAACACTTGCTCCAGTTCGCGGTCATGGGCAGCGCGCTCGCCGCGGCCGTCGAGCACACGAGCAACCCCAGTGTCGGCCTGCTCAACATCGGCGAGGAAGCCATCAAGGGCAGCGAGACGATCAAGCAGGCGGCGGAATTGCTGCGCCGGGCGTCGGATCGCGGGCTGCTCAATTTCCACGGCAACGTCGAGGGCAACGACATCTTCAAGGGCACGACCGATATCGTCGTCTGCGACGGGTTCGTCGGCAACGTCGTGCTCAAGGCGACCGAAGGGCTGGCGACGATGCTGTCGGAGTTCATCCGCCAGGAGTTCACGCGCAACATCTTCACCAAGCTCGCGGCGGTCGTCGCGCTGCCGGTGCTGAATCACTTCAAGGCCAGAGTCGACCCGCGGCGCTACAACGGCGCGGCGCTGCTCGGCCTGCGTGGCCTTGTATTCAAGAGCCACGGCTCTGCCGACGCCTTCGCCTTCGAGCAGGCGCTGCACCGCGCCTATGAGGCGGCGCAAAACGGGCTTCTCGAACGCGTGCATTCGCGCATCGACGACACGCTCAAGGCCCTACCTGCCTCGGCCGGCGAAGGCGCCCCGCCGCAGGCCGACTTGAACCTCGCCGCATGACGACCTCGCTGCCTCGCTTCACGCGCATCGCCGGCACCGGCAGCTTCCTGCCGCCGCGACGCCTGAGCAACGAAGCACTGGTGCGCGAGCTGGCGACGCACGGCGTCGAGACCTCCGACGAATGGATCGTCGCGCGCACCGGCATCCGCGCCCGCCACTTCGCCGACGACGGCGTGGCCAGCAGCGACCTCGCGCTCGCCGCGGCGCGGCAGGCGCTCGATTCGGCGGCTTGCACTGCGCAGGACATCGATCTCATCGTCGTCGCCACCTCGACGCCGGACATGGTGTTCCCGTCGACGGCCAGCATCGTGCAGAACAAGCTCGGCATCCACGGCTGTGCGGCATTCGACGTGCAGGCGGTGTGCTCGGGCTTCATCTACGCGCTCACGGTGGCCGATTCGATGATCCGCACCGGCGCCGCGCGCAAGGCGCTCGTGATCGGCGCCGAGGTGTTCTCGCGCATTCTCGACTTCAACGACCGCCGTACCTGTGTGCTGTTCGGCGACGGTGCCGGCGCGGTGGTGCTCGAGGCCAGCGACACGCCGGGCATCCTCGCGACGGAGCTGCATGCCGACGGCAGGTACCTCGGCATCCTGTGCGTGCCGGGCACCGTCGCCGGCGGCAAGGTGCTGGGCGACCCGTTGCTGAAGATGGACGGGCCGGCCGTGTTCAAACTGGCGGTCGGCGTGCTCGAGGACGTGGCGCGATCCGTGCTGGCCAAGGCCAGCCGCAGCGAGAGCGATGTCGATTGGCTGATTCCGCACCAGGCCAATCTGCGCATCATGCAGAGCACCGCGCGCAAGCTGAAGATGGCGACCGACAAGCTCGTCGTCACCGTCGACGAACATGCCAACACGTCGGCGGCTTCGATACCGCTCGCGCTCGATGTGGCCGTGCGCAGCGGCCGCATCGCCCGCGGCGACACGCTGCTGCTCGAAGGCGTGGGCGGCGGCTTCACCTGGGGCGCCGTGCTGCTTGACTACTGAAGGGCGCGCTTCCCATTCACAGGACCTTGCAATGACTTCCTTCGCATTCGTATTCCCGGGCCAGGGTTCGCAGTCGGTCGGCATGCTCGATGCCTGGGGCGATCACCCGGCCGTGCGGCAGACGCTGGACGAAGCCTCCTCCGCGCTCGGCCAAGACATGCGCGCGCTGATCCGCGAGGGCCCGAAGGAGCAGCTCGATCTCACGACCAACACCCAGCCGGTGATGCTGGCGGCGGGCATCGCCTGTTACCGCGCCTGGCTCGAAGAGACTGGCCTTGCGCCAACGCTCGTCGCCGGGCATTCGTTGGGCGAGTACACGGCGCTCGTCGCCGCCGGTGCGCTGACGCTGGCCGACGCGCTGCCGCTGGTGCGTTTTCGCGCGCAGGCGATGCAGGACGCGGTGCCAGTCGGCGCCGGCGCGATGGCGGCCGTCCTCGGCATGGACTCGCAGGCCGTGCAGGCCGGTTGCGTCGAGGTGGCTTTGGCCAGCGGCGAGGTCGTCGAAGCGGTGAACTTCAACGACCCGAAGCAGACCGTGATCGCAGGCAGCAAGGCGGGTGTCGAACAGGCCTGCGTCGTGCTCAAGGCCAAGGGCGCGAAGCGCATCCTGCAGCTCCCGGTCTCGGCGCCATTTCATTCGAGCCTGATGAAGCCGGCCGCCGAGCGGCTGAAGGTGCGCCTTGCGGCGACGCCGTTTGCCGCGCCGACGATCGCCGTCGTCAACAATGTCGACGTGCTGTGCGAGTCCGACCCAGAGCGCATCCGCGATGCGCTTTATCGCCAGGCATTCTCGCCGGTGCGCTGGGTCGAGGTCGTGCAAGCGATTCGCGCGCGCGGCATGACGCACCTCTTCGAATGCGGGCCGGGCAGGGCTCTCGCCGGCATGGCCAAGCGCATCGACGCTGACGCCGTCACCGCCAACGTGCTCGACATGGAATCGCTCGCCGAAGCGCGCGGTTTGCTGGCATGATCCCGCAGGGCCGCCCCAAGGGCGAATACCGGAGTGCGCAGCACGAAGGTGCTCCAGTGAGCGAAGTCTCGGCCAAGGCCCAGGTCGCGCTGGTCACCGGTGCCACGCGCGGCATCGGCAAGGCCATCGCCCACGCGCTCGCGGCCAGCGGCATGAAGGTCATTGGCACGGCGACGACTGAAGCCGGCGCGGAGGCCATCAGTGCGGCACTGGTGGCTTTCGAGGGCTGTCGCGGCATCGCGCTGAACGTGACCGATGGCGTCGAGGTCGATGCGGCCATCGACGCCATTGTCAAGGCCGAGGGCGGCTTGCACGTGCTCGTCAACAACGCCGGCATCACGCGCGACACGCTGTCGATGCGCATGAAGGACGAGGACTGGGACGCCGTGCTCGACACCAACCTGAAGGCGGTGTTCCGCGCCAGCCGGGCGGCGATCCGGCCGATGATGAAGCAGCGCTACGGGCGCATCGTCAACATCACGTCGGTCGTCGGCGCGAGCGGCAACCCGGGGCAGGCCAACTACGCCGCGGCCAAGGCCGGCGTCGCCGGCATGACGCGTTCGCTCGCGCGCGAGCTCGGCAGCCGCAACATCACGGTCAACTGCGTCGCGCCGGGGTTCATCGCGACCGACATGACCGAAGGCCTGCCGGAGGCGCAGAAGACCGCGTTGCTGGCGCAGATACCGCTGGCGCGCCTGGGCAGCGTCGAAGAGGTCGCCGCCGCGGTCGAGTTCCTCGTCTCGCCGCGCGCCGGTTACATCACCGGCACCGAGCTGCACGTCAACGGCGGCATGCACATGAATTGAGCCGCTTCGCTCCGCGCAGTGGCCGATCGCACGTGGCCGTAGAATCTCGGCCTGTTTGAAGCAACTCTCCTGGAGGAGACATGAGCGATATCGAAGCACGCGTCAAGAAGATCATCGCCGAGCAACTCGGCGTTCCCGAATCCGACGTGTCCAATGAAAAGGCCTTCGTGGCCGACCTGGGTGCCGACTCGCTCGACACGGTCGAACTCGTGATGGCTCTCGAAGACGAGTTCGGCATCGAGATTCCCGACGAGGAAGCCGAGAAGATCACGACCGTGCAGCTCGCCATCGACTACGCGCAAAAGCACCAGAAGAGCTGAGAGTTCAGCACTCTTGGCATGACCCGCCGCCGCGTTGTCGTTACCGGTCTCGGCCTTGTCAGCCCCGTGGGCAACACGGTGGCCGAAGGCTGGGCCAACCTGCTCGCAGGCCGTTCGGGCGTTGCCGAGATCACGCGCTTCGACGCATCCAACTTCGCCTGCCGCATCGCGGGCGAGGTGAAGGACTTCCGCCTGGAGGACTACATCTCCGGCAAGGAGGCGCGGCACATGGACAGCTTCATCCATTTCGGGCTGGCGGCTTCGATCCAGGCCGTGCAAGACGCCGGCCTGCCCACCGGCGACGCGCTGGGCGAAGAGCAGGCCGAGCGCATCGGCTGCATTGTCGGTTCGGGTATCGGCGGTCTGCCGCTGATCGAAGAGACGCACGGCGAATTCCTCGCGCGCGGGCCGAGGCGCATCTCGCCGTTCTTCATCCCGGCATCGATCGTCAACATGATCTCCGGCAACCTGGCGATCAAGTTCGGCTTCCAGGGGCCGAACCTCGCTTTCGCGACGGCGTGCACGACCGGTCTGCATTCGATCGGCATGGCCGGCAGGTTGATCGAGTTCGGCGACGCCGACGTGATGGTGGCCGGCGGCGGCGAAGCGACGGTCTCGCCGCTGGGCGTCGGCGGTTTCGCCGCTGCGCGCGCGCTGTCGACGCGCAACGACGACCCGAAGACCGCGTCGCGCCCATGGGACCGCGACCGCGATGGTTTCGTCCTCGGCGAAGGCGCGGGCGTCATGGTGCTCGAGGAGTACAAGCACGCGCGGCAGCGCGGCGCGAAGATCTATTGCGAACTGATTGGTTTCGGCATGGGCGCCGACGCCTATCACATGACCGCGCCCAACGTCGACGGCCCCAAGCGCGCGATGAAGGCCGCACTGCGCAATGCGGGCGTCAACGCCGACGACGTGCAGTACCTGAACGCGCACGGTACGTCGACGCCCTTGGGCGACGCGAACGAGACGAATGCGATCAAGCTCGCCTTCGGCGAGCACGCGAAGAGGCTTGTCGTCAATTCCACCAAGTCGATGACCGGGCACCTGCTCGGGGGCGCCGGCGGCATCGAATCGGTGTTCACCGCGCTGGCGCTGAAGCATCAGGTTTCGCCACCGACGATCAACATCTTCAACCAGGATCCAGAGTGCGACCTGGACTACTGCGCCAACACGGCGCGCGAGATGAAGATCGACATTGCCGTGAAGAACAACTTCGGCTTCGGCGGCACCAACGGCACGCTTGTCTTCAAGCGGGCCTGAACGCCCGAGCCGCACCGCGGCCCGGACTGCGCTGCGATGCGTCACGCACCGCCATTGCAATTCCAGGTAGGCCACTACGGCCTCTGGCGTGCCGTTGTGCTGCTGCTGGCGGCCAGTGCCTGCGCCGCCATGCTCGCTTGGTGGCGCTTGCAGCCGACGCCCGTGCCATATGCTGCCAGTGCGGCGACTGTCGTGGCGGCGTTGGTCGCATTCGCCTGCGCGGCGACTTTGTGGCGCGCGCCGACGCTCCGGCTGCGTTGGGACGGGGCGTGCTGGTGGCTGGCGCGCGCAGGCGCCGCCGAGCAGTCGGGCACGCTCGCGGTGGCCATCGATCTGGGCGGCTGGATGCTGTTGCGCTTCATGGCTGAGAGCCGTCCAGCCGACGCCGGGTGGATTCGCCGCGTGGTGTGGATCGCGCTCCAGCGCCCCGGCCTCGACGGGCAGTGGCACGCCGTTCGCTGCGCCGTGTACGGCACTCGGCCTGCCTTGGGGCCGAGTCGCCTCTAGAGACGGTCGCGCATGAACATCGACGCCGATGCACCTCTCGTCGAACGCGTCAAGCGCGGCGACACGCGCGCCTTCGAGATGCTCGTCGTCAAGTACCAGCGCCGCATCGAGCGCCTGATCGGGCGCATGGTGCGCGATGCCGACCTGGTGCAGGACATCGCCCAGGAATCGTTCATCCGCGCCTACCGCGCGCTGCCGAAGTTCCGCGGCGAGAGTGCGTTCTACACCTGGCTGTACCGGATCGCCGTCAACACCGCCAAGAAGGCGTTGATGGAACTCAAGCGCGACCCGCTGATCTTTGAGACCGCGCTCGCATCGCGCGACGACGACGATGAAACTTCGCGTGTCGAGAACGAACTAACGACCGGCGAGTCGCCCGAGTCCATCATGGCCAGCAAGCAGATTGCGGCCACGGTGAACGAGGCCATCGAAGCGCTGTCGGTCGATCTGCGCCAGGCCATCACGCTGCGCGAGATCGAGGGCCTGAGCTACGAGGAGATTGCAGAGATCATGAACTGTCCGATCGGCACCGTCCGCTCGCGCATCTTTCGCGCGCGCGAAGCGATTGCGCAGCGGCTCAAGCCGTTGCTGGACAGCCGTGCGGGGGATCGTTGGTGAAGCCGTGTTCCAATTTGCGCCTGTGCGTCAGGGAGCGTCATGGTCAATGGGCCTGAAGACAAGGTGAACTCCTTGCAGAATCTGTCGGCGTTGGCCGACGGTGAACTCGATGCAGCCCAGGCGATGCGTGTCTGCGCCGATTGGCGCATCGATGCGCAGGTGCGCTCGGCATGGCACGCCTACCATCTGATCGGCGACGCGATGCGCTCCGACGAATTGGCCGTCGATCCGGCCCGCGACTCGGCCTTTCTGCAGGGTCTGCGCGCGCGGCTCGCCGCTGAGCCGGTGGTGCTGGCGCCACAGCCCGCCGAAGTGCGTGCGGACGAGGCGCCTTTGCCGTCGGTGCGCACCGTTGGGCGTGCTTCGTGGCGCTCATGGAAGGGCCCGGCTGCGGTTGCGGCGGGGGTCGTGGCAGTGGCCGGCGTGCTGGTGGTGACCCGCGAAGCTCCGCCGATGTCAGGGCCCGGCGATGCCATCGTGCAGTCCGCGGCCGACCAGCGAGCCCTTGCCGCGGCGTCGCTGCAATCGTCCGACCTGGCCGGCGAGGCGCAGACGCTGGTGGCCGACGGCAAGCTGATTCGCGATGCGCGCCTCGAGCGCTACTTCGCCGCGCACAAGCAGTTCGGGGGCAGCTCGGCGCTCGGCGTGCCGTCGGGCTTCCTGCGCGCCGCGACCATGCAGACGCCGGACCGCTGACCCGGCCCGCCCGCAAGAGCATCGACGTGCCGATGAAGCGCCTGTTCTTCACGCTCACCTTGATGCTGGCAGGAGCGGTTTTCGCCGCGTATGCCGCGCCGCAGCAGGTAGCAGATGCCGGCGATGCAGCGCTCGACGCTCGCGAGATGCGCGCCTGGCTGCTGCGCATCCACGAGGCCGCCAGCCATCGCAATTTCCAGGGCACGTTCGTCGTCAGCAGCGGGACGATCGTGTCGAGTTCGCGCATCGCCCACTTCTGCGTCGGGGCGAGCCAGTTCGAGCGTGTCGAGTCGCTCGACGGGCAGCCGCGCCAGGTCTTCCGGCACAACCAACTCGTGCACACGCTCTGGCCGAGGAGCCGAGTTGCGCTGGTCGAGGAGCGCAGCCTGCTCACCACGTTCCCTGCACTGCTGCAGGCGGGGAACGACCGCATTGCCGACCACTACCAAGTGCGAGCGCAAGGGGTGCAGCGGCTGGCCGGGCGCGACGCCGACGTATTGCTGCTGTGGCCGCGGGACGCCCTGCGCTACGGCTACCGCCTGTGGGCCGACCACGAGACGGGTCTGCTGTTGCGCGTCGAAGTGCTGGGCGAGCACGGCGAGGTGATCGAGTCGTCGGCCTTTTCCGACGTGACGGTCGGCATCAAGGCGCAGCCGGAGGGTGTGCTGCGGCCGATGAAGAAGCTGGATGGCTACCGCGTTCTGCGGCCGACGCTGACGCCGACGCGGTTCGACGCCGAAGGCTGGACGTTGCGCCAGGGCGTGCCGGGTTTCGAGCCTGTGAGCTGTGTCAAGCGACCGCTCGACGACGCGGACGGCGACGAGGGCGCGATGGCGACCCAGGTGCTGCAATCCATCTACTCCGATGGCCTGACCTATGTCTCGGTGTTCGTCGAGCCCTACGATGCGGCCCGGCATCGGCGCGGCATGCAGACCTCGATCGGGGCCACGCAGACGCTCATGCGCCGCCACGGCAACTGGTGGGTGACGGTGGTCGGCGATGTGCCGGCGACGACCTTGCGCCAGTTTGCCAACGCGCTCGAGTACAAGAAATAGTTCGCTGGGCCGTGCCCTTTCCGCTGATCAGAGGTCATTCCATGTTCGCTCGCGTATCCCTCCGCCACGATTCGGTTCGCATCCGCTTCCTCGCGCTCGCACTCGTGCTGTTCGCGTTTGCCGCGCTTGCTCCCGCGGCGGCGCATTCGCAGGCGTTTCCCGACTTCGTCGAGTTGATCGAAAAGGTCGCACCGGCGGTCGTCAACATCCGCACCACCGAACGCGCGACCGAGATGCCGAGAACGCCGTTTCGCCGCCGTGCGCCAGTGCCGCCCGGCGAAGACGTGCCGCGCGGCGAAGGCTCGGGCTTCATCCTGAGTGCCGACGGTTACGTGCTGACGAACGCGCACGTCGTGGACGGCGCGAGCGAGGTCCTCGTCACGCTCGTCGACAAGCGCGAGTTCAAGGCCATGATCATCGGCACCGACGAGCGCACCGACGTCGCATTGCTCAAGATCGAGGCGAGCGGGCTGCCCGCAGTCAAGATCGGCGATGTGAGCAAGCTGCGCGTCGGCGAATGGGTGCTCGCCATCGGCTCGCCGTTCGGGCTGGACAGCACGGTGACGGCCGGTATCGTGAGTGCCAAGCAGCGCGAGACCGGGTCGGACATTGCCTTCATCCAGACCGACGTCGCCGTCAACCCGGGCAACTCGGGCGGGCCCTTGATCAGCACTCGCGGCGAGGTGGTTGGCGTCAACTCGCAGATCCTGAGCCCGGTGGGCAGCTACATCGGCATCTCGTTCGCGATTCCCATCGACGAGGCGATGCGCGTCGTTGACCAGCTTCGCAGCAGCGGCCGCGTGGTGCGCGGCTATCTCGGCATTCAGCCGACCGATGTGCCGCGCGAGTTGGCCGAGGAATACGGCCTCACGGTCGGCAAGACGAGGACGCGCGGCGCCTTCGTGCGCCAGGTGGTCCCCGGCGGGCCGGCGGAGAAGGCCGGCGTCCAGCCTGGCGACGTGGTGCTGTCGGTCAGCGGCCACCAGGTCGAGGGTGCGGTGGACCTGCGGCGAACGCTCGGTGCCTTCAAGCCCGGGACCGTCGTGGCCTTGCAGATCAACCGGCGCGGCAAGGTCATCGACATCAAGGCCAACCTCGCTGACCTCGGCCAGCAGACTGCGTCGGCGGAGCGCCCCGAGCCGGCGCCGACGGAGCCGCGCGCCACGGGCAATGCGAAGGCGTGGGGCCTCACCGTCGCCAACCTCACCGAAGCGGAGCGCCAAGCGCTGCGCGCTTCGGGTGGCGTGAAGGTCACTGCGGTGGCCGCGGGTGCCGAAATGGTGGGCCTACGGCCCGGAGACGTGATCCTCGGCGTAGGGACTTCGGACGTGGTCGATGCGAAGCAGTTCGAAGCCGTGCTCGCCAAGTTCGACAAGACCCGGCCGCTGCCGGTGACCGTGTTGCGCGGCGACTGGGCCCAGTTTCTCCGCATTCCAGCGACCAAGTAGCCGCTGAGTCTGGAGGCCGAGTTGACCGGCGGGCGTCAGACTGTTTAGGTAGGAGATTCCGCAATATGAAACTTCAAGGTTGAGCCTTACCCTTTCCCGCGTTGGCTGATCGGTCGCGAACGACGATGTCAGCAAGCGCAAACATCGCCGGTTTAGGTTTGAATTGAAGCGTCCGCGGACTACAATGGCGCCATCGTGAGCCCTTTTTGGGCCGAGGAGTGTTCGACCCTGGGCTCTCAAATTGTCCCCAGGCTATCTACAGATCAATGTGAATAAGGTGTTGATAACTTTTCCTGTTGGTGGCGTGCAACGGCGTGAAATCAAGCAACGGCGCGGGTTCCAGCCGGATGGTTTTGGCTACAATGAAACCCCAACAAGCAGTTGCCAAACATTTTGTTGGAAGGCGCGTCAATCGTTCGACGTGCCTTTTTTTTGTTTCCGGCACGGCCCTTCGGGCCTTCACATCGCTTCGCGATATGAGCCTCCAACGCAACGGCAAAGCCGTTGTAGCTTTAGCACGGCGCTTGGCGCCTTCACATCGCTGCGCGATGTGAGCTTGCGCTGCAACGGCTTCGCCGTTGTGCCTTCCGCGTGAAGCGTCGTCAGTCCTCTGCATGGATCACATCCGCAACTTCTCCATCATTGCCCACATCGATCACGGCAAGTCGACGCTTGCGGATCGGATCATTCATCGCTGCGGGGGGCTCTCCGATCGCGAAATGGAGTCGCAGGTGCTCGACTCGATGGACATCGAGCGCGAGCGCGGCATCACGATCAAAGCGCAGACGGCTGCGCTGACTTACACCGCACGCGACGGGCAGGTCTATCAGCTCAACCTTATCGACACACCGGGGCACGTCGACTTCTCGTATGAAGTGAGCCGTTCGCTCTCGGCCTGTGAGGGCGCGCTGCTGGTGGTCGATGCGAGCCAGGGCGTCGAGGCGCAGACGGTCGCCAACTGCTACACGGCGCTCGAACTGGGCGTCGAAGTGGTGCCGGTGCTCAACAAGATGGACCTGCCGCAGGCCGACCCCGAGAACGCGAAGGCGGAGATCGAAGACGTGATCGGCATCGACGCGACGAATGCCATTCCGTGCAGCGCCAAGACCGGTGAAGGCATTGACGACATTCTCGAAGCCGTGATCGCGCGCATGCCGCCGCCCAGAGGCAAGCCCGACGCGCCACTGCGCGCGATGATCGTCGACTCGTGGTTCGACAACTATGTCGGCGTCGTGATGCTGGTGCGCGTGGTCGACGGCTCGCTCTCCAAGGGCGAGCGAATCCGCATGATGGCCAGCGATGCGGTCTACTCCGCCGATGGGCTGGGCGTGTTCACGCCGAAGTCGGTGCCGCGCGAGCGGCTGAGCGCGGGCGAGGTGGGCTTCGTCATCGCCGGCATCAAGGAACTGCAGGCGGCCAAGGTCGGCGACACGATCACGCTCGAGAAGAAGCTGCCCAACAACCTCGGCTCGGCGAGCGAGGCGCTGCCTGGCTTCAAGGAGATCCAGCCGCAGGTCTTCGCGGGCCTGTACCCGACTGAGGCGAGCGAATACGACCAGTTGCGCGACGCGCTCGAGAAGTTGAAGCTCAACGACTCGTCGCTGCGTTACGAGCCCGAGGTCAGCCAGGCGCTCGGCTTCGGGTTTCGCTGCGGCTTCCTCGGCCTATTGCACATGGAGATCGTGCAGGAGCGGCTGGAGCGCGAGTTCGACCAGGACCTGATCACCACCGCGCCGTCGGTCGTCTATCAGGTCGCGCTCAACAACGGCGATGTGCTGCAGGTCGAGAATCCGTCGAAGATGCCCGATCTCGGGCGCATCCGCGAGATCCGCGAACCGATCGTCACCGTGCAGCTCTACATGCCGCAGGACTGCGTCGGCCCAGTGATGACGCTGGCCAACCAGAAGCGCGGCAACCAGGTCAACATGGCCTACCACGGGCGCCAGGTGATGCTCACCTACGAGATGCCGCTGGCCGAGATCGTGCTCGACTTCTTCGACAAGTTGAAGAGCGTCTCGCGCGGCTATGCGTCGATGGACTATGCGTTCAAGGAATACCGCGCGGCGGACGTCGTCAAGGTCGACATCCTGCTCAACGGCGACCGCGTCGATGCGCTGTCGATCATCGTCCACCGCAGCCAGAGCCTGTATCGCAGCCGCGCGGTCGTCTCCAAGATGCGCGAGCTGATTTCGCGCCAGCAGTACGACGTCGCGATCCAGGCCGCGATAGGCGCCAACATCATCGCCCGTGAGACAATCAAAGCGCTGCGCAAGAACGTGATCGCCAAGTGCTACGGCGGCGACATCACCCGCAAGCGCAAGCTGCTCGAAAAGCAAAAGGCCGGCAAGAAGCGCATGAAGCAGATCGGCACCGTCGAGGTGCCGCAGGAAGCGTTCCTGGCCATACTTCAAGTGGACGAATGACCCTAGAAACCGCAGTTGAACGCGCCCGAGCGGGCCGCGATGTGCCGTTCTGGCACGGCGCGACGTGGCGCAGGCTCAATGCCTGAAACGAGGAGCAACGCGGCCAGGGCGGCGCAGCGCGGTTCGATCGGGTGCGTAGCGCGGTCACCCAAGTGG